>NZ_CALHII010000046.1 GCF_938030815.1 uncultured Campylobacter sp. | reverse complement strand
AGTCAAAAAAGATTAAAGACATATTTATCTTGCCGCATAGAAAATTTAGCGCAAAAAAGCTCCTTGAGCTGAATAAATTTATAAAAGATAACGATATAAAAATAATCCATTCCCACGGCAAGGGCGCGGGCATCTATTCGCGGATGCTTAAAATTTTAAATCCAAGGCTAAAAATAGTCCATACTTTACACGGCGTTCATATCGGAGAATACGGCCTTTTAAAAAAGAGCGCGTATATTTTCTTGGAGCGATTTTTAACGCTATTTACCGATAAATTTATAAATGTTTCAAATAGCGAAAATAGCGTTTGTTTAAAGCTTAAATTATTTAAAAAAAGCAAGAGCGAGGTCGTATATAATGGCATAAAAGCTCTTTTGAAAGACGATAACGCCAAGATAAAATTTGATCTGTCAGGCAAAAAGGTAGTTACCATTATTTCAAGATTTGAATATCAAAAAAATATGGGTTTGGCGTACGAGATAGCCAAAAATTTTAAAGATAATTCAAGCATCGTTTTTTTATGGCTCGGAGATGGCGACGATAGGGCAAAATTTGAATCTATGGCGCAAAAAGACGGCGCAAATATAATCTTTACGGGCTTTACCGATGAAATACCCGCGTATCTATCCGCTACAGACATCTATCTGTCTACGTCCAGGTGGGAGGGGTTGCCTTACGCGCTCATAGAGGCGCAGTCGCTCGGCATCCCGATAGTGGCGACAAACGTCGTGGGAAATAACGAAGTCGTAGAAAACGGCAAAAGCGGATTTTTGTTTGAGGGCGCACAGCAGGCGTGCCGGCATATAGAAATTTTATTAAACGATGATAAAATATACGGTAAAATGCAGGCCGAAGCATTGCTAAATTTTAAAGATAAATTTGATATCGGCGTTATGATTCGTAAAGTGGAAAAAATTTACGAGCAGATATTTGAAAATATATCAACTAGGGAGCTACAATGAAAAAAGCCCTTATCCATGACTGGTTCAGCACCTATGCGGGTGCGGAGAAATGCGTCGAGAGTTTTACTGATATCTGGGATGATTTTGAAATTTATAGCCTCATCGACTTTTTAAGCGGCACCGACCGGGATAAAATTTTAAAAGGCAAGCGCGCTCACACGAGCTTTATCCAGAAGCTGCCATTCGCAAAGGACAAATACCGCAACTACCTGCCGCTATTTCCGCTTGCGATCGAGCAGTTTGATCTAAGCGGCTACGACGTCGTGCTATCCAGCTCGCATGCCGTCGCAAAAGGGGCGCTGACGCACTCAAATCAACTTCACATTGCCTATGTACACACGCCGATCCGCTACGCGTGGGATCTGTATCATCAGTACTTGCGCGAAAGCGGGCTAGATCGCGGTCTAAAGGGCGTGCTGGCGAAGTATTTTTTACATAAAATTAGGCTTTGGGACGCGAGCACCGCAAACCGCGTGGATCACTACGTCGCAAACAGCCGCTACATCGCGCGCCGTATCAAAAAAACATACGGCAAGCCTAGCGACGTCATCTATCCGCCCGTGGACGTGGATAAATTTACTCTGCGCGAAGCCAAAGAGGAGTTTTACCTCACTGCCTCGCGCATGGTACCGTACAAAAAGATTGATCTCATCGTCGAGGCGTTTTCGCAGACGGATAAAAAGCTGCTCGTTATCGGCGACGGGCCCGATATGGCGAAAATCAAGTCAAAAGCGGGCAAAAATGTCGAGCTTTTGGGCTTTGCGAACGATGAGACGATGGCAGATCTCATGGGGCGGGCTAAGGCGTTCGTTTTTGCCGCCGAGGAGGACTTCGGCATCACGCCGGTAGAAGCGCAGGCATGCGGCACGCCGGTGATCTGCTTCGGGCGCGGCGGAGCTCGCGAGACGGTGCGCGATGGCGAGAGCGGGCTGTATTTTATGGAGCAAAACACAAAGGAGCTGCTCGCCGCCGTAGCTAAATTTGAGCAAAATTATGATAAATTTGAGCCTGTAAAAATCAGAGAAAATTCTTTAAAATTTTCGCGTGCGCGCTTTGAGACCGAGATCAAAAGCTACGTCGAGAAAAAATATGAGGAATTTAAGGACGGCCAAAATGACTAATATAATCCTAAGCGGCGGCAGCGGCACGAGGCTGTGGCCCATCAGCCGCACGCTTATGCCGAAGCAGTTCGTGCGCCTCTTTGATGACCGCTCGCTTTTTATGATGAGCTACGAGCGAAACTCCCCGCTATGCGAGCGCACGCTTGTCGTTTCAAACGAGCAGCAGTATTTTTTGGCGCTCGATCAGCTTGAGGTTTTGGGTGGGTGCGGCGTAAAATTCCTGCTCGAACCAGTCGGTAGAAACACGGCTCCTGCGATCGCGCTTGCGTGTTTGAGCTTAAAGGCCGAGGAGATCGTTTTCGTAACGCCGAGCGATCATCTGATTAGAAATCAGGCGGAGTATAAAAACAGCGTCTTACGCGCGCGCGAGCTTGCAAAGCAGGGGTTTTTGGTGACGTTTGGTATCAAGCCCGCGGAGGCAAATACGGGCTACGGCTATATCGAAGCTAGCGGCGAGGACGTGTTAAAATTTCACGAAAAGCCTGAGCTTGCGGCAGCGCAAAGCTACATAGCGGCGGGGAATTTTTACTGGAATAGTGGCATGTTTATGTTTAAAGCAGGCGTATTTTTAGACGAACTAAAGGCGCAGAGCTCTGAAATTTACGAAGCCTGCGTTCGTGCGTACGAAAATTCTAACGCGGAAAATCCGATTAGAATTAAACTAGGCGATATGCAAGAGATACCCGCAGATAGCATCGATTACGCAGTTATGGAGCGCACGAGCCTTGCTAAGGTCGTGCCCGCAGATATCGGCTGGAGCGATCTGGGAAGCTTCGATAGTTTAGACGCCGAACTGCCTAAAGACGCGAACGGCAACACCGCAAGCGAGCAAAATATCGCTCTAAATTCTAAAAACAATCTCATCATCGGCTCGGGCCGCACGATAGCCGCCATAGACATCGAGAATCTCGCTATCGTCGATACCAAAGACGCCCTGCTCATATGCAAAAAAGGTTCTACCCAAAAGGTAAAGCAGGTGGTGGAGCGGCTGAAGGATAGCGATCTAGCGCGCGTGCACGTAACGACGCACCGCCCGTGGGGTAGCTACACGGTGCTCGAAGATGAGCGCGGCTACAAGATCAAGCGCATCGTCGTAAAGCCCGGCAAGCGACTATCTCTGCAGAAGCACTATCATCGCAACGAGCACTGGATCGTCGTTAGCGGCACTGCGACCGTGACCGTGGGCGAGCGGAATTTCTTGCTGCGCGAGAATGAATCGACATTCATTAGAATGGGTGAGGTTCATCGCCTCGCAAACGAGGGTAAAATCCCCGTCGTACTAATCGAAGCTCAAGTGGGCAGCTACACCGGCGAGGACGATATCGTGCGCCTGCAAGACGATTTTAATAGGAGTTAGGATGAAAAAGCAACTCTGCATTTTGATAATCTTGGCGGTCGATATTTTCGGCATCTGGCTTTGCTTCGGGCTTGCCGTGGTGCTTAAAAATCTGCTCTACGGCGATAGCGTGCTGCTGGATATCGGCAGGTATCAGGGCTTCGCGCCGTCCTACGTCATAATGATATTTTTGTTTTTTTATCAAGGGATCTATTCGAGGCGATATGATTTTTGGCACGAGAGTAGAATTTTAGTGAGAAGCTGCTTTTTTGGGCTTTTGCTCAGCCTTGCGTTGCTTGCTTTAATCAAAGTTAATTACGAATTTTCGCGCGCCAGCTTTATTCTGAGCTTTGCCTTTATGGCGGTGGTTTTGCCGATTTTTAAGCTCATAACGAAAAGGAAGCTTTTTAAATTTGGATTATGGCAGAAGAGGGCGAAAATTTTAGGCGAGGGCGAGGAATTTGAGAGCGCCGTCTTAGAAAGCGCGTATTTGGGATACGTTAGAGCTCTTGGCAGCGATTACGACGTGTTATTTATCGGCGGAAGCAGGCTTGGGGCGAAAGCCTTGAACGAGCTTATCGAGCATAATATCAGAAAGAACAAAGAAATTTTATTCACCCCCGTGCTGCGCTCATACGATTTTACGCAGGCAGATATTTACAGCGTTTTTGCTTCGCGCACCAGCCTCTTTGCGATACGAAATTCTTTGAAAAGCCCTTTAAATTTAGCTCTTAAACGCGGGCTTGATTTAGCGCTAATTTTCTTAGCGCTTCCCTTGCTGGTACCGATTTTTGGCGTAATCGCGCTGATGATGAAGCTAAAAGAGCCCACGGGACGCATATTTTTTTCACACCAAAGGATGGGATTTGGCGGTAAGCCGTTTGGATGCCTGAAATTTCGCTCGATGAAAGAAAACGGCGATGAAATTTTAGCTCAGTATCTAAAGCAAAATCCACAAGAGGTGGAGTATTTTGAAAAATATCACAAATATGAGCATGATCCACGTATCACGAAGCTGGGCGATTTTTTGCGAAAAAGTTCGCTAGATGAGCTTCCGCAGCTGATCAACGTCCTAAAGGGCGAAATGAGCATCGTAGGCCCTCGCCCGTGCGCGCAATATGAGCGCAAAGATATGGGCGAATACGCCGATCTCATACTCGCCGTCAAGCCCGGCATTACGGGGCTTTGGCAGGTGAGCGGGCGCAGCGATGTAGATTTTGCGACTAGAGCGGGTATGGATACGTGGTATATGAAAAACTGGTCGATCTGGAACGACATCGTAATTATTTTAAAAACCTTCAAAGTCGTTTTGGCGCGCGAAGGGGCGAGCTGATAGTTTATAGAGTTTAAGACGGGGCTGCCTCTTTTGAGATAAATTTTAAATTTAATACGGCGCTTTGATCAAGATATTAGAATCGCTTGAGGCTAAATTTTGCACGATTTAAAATACATATACACAACAATGTAATTGCATGAAAATAGCTAGGAATTCGCGGCGCAAAATTTGAAATTTTGAAATTTCATCGCA
>NZ_CALHII010000045.1 GCF_938030815.1 uncultured Campylobacter sp. | reverse complement strand
AAAGAGGATAGAATTTTACCCAAAGAGGAGTTGTATAAAAAAGTGGGAGGAGCATATTTAGATAATAATGTGAAATTATACCAAATGATCGATGCTTATAGGTTGAAAACCTTCGGTAGTCTTTGGTCCAGTAGATATGAGGTTGCATACTACGAACTAGAAAATATAAACTTGTCAAATTGTTTTGAAGTATTGGAAAAATATTATCAAGAGGGAAAAACGACGGAGGAGATACTGATGAAAGAGCTAAAGGCTAAAAAAACCGATCCAAAGAAATATCTAAAAATAAATTTGAAAGATATGAGCGTTGGATTTGATAGACCGATAGTTGGAATAGATGGTAGCGAGAATGATGTTACTGGCACTTTGCTCCTTGATAAATTCGCTATATTTAACGGCAATTATATGCAATTTAACCATTCGGAGTATCTGTGCGATACGAGAGAGAGAGGAAATTTTATTATCGTGAAGAAATACTATAAAGAGAGAAAAAATGCCGTAGTTGGTATCGGAAAAGGTTTTAAATTTGATAACTGCGGCAATATAAATTATCCGCTGGAAGAATATTATTTGGGTGGTAGAGATATAGAGAGGCGCTAAATTCTCTAATATGAATTTTGTTAAAAAATTTAAGGGACTTAAGACCGATGAATGCGGAGCAAAGGTATAAATTTAAATTTTACAGGGCGGCGAGATATTTGCTCGCTTAGCGGGTGGTTTTCTTGCTCTCTTAGCGGGCGGCGGGCCTGATCGGCTTAGTTTTATAGGTGGGCGGGCGGCTTTGATTTTAGCGGTTTTGCCTTTGGCGGGCGCGCTAAGAATCGCCGTTTTTGCGGCAGAATTTGCGATTTTGGCTTGTGCGCTGCTTTGGTATTTGTTCAAAAGGTATAAAAACTTTAAGCTAAGCAAGCTTTTTGTTAAAAATCCAAATCTTAGTTTACTGCTTTTTGCAGTAGAAAATTTATCGCTCGGCGCTTTTTACGTCAGCTTTTTGGCGTGCTTGGCGGAGAGATATTTTTGGGGCGAGCAGGCTACCAGCTGGAGCGCGCCGTTTGTATTTGCGTTCGTGCCCTTTTGCCCGATCGTTTTTGTAATTTCATATGTTTAACGAAAAGAAAGCCAAACTTATGCGTCTTTCGCGCCCGCTAAATTTTATCTCTCGCGCAGCACGGGCTTAGGCACGGATTTAGCCCGCGCGGGCCAAGCGAGATTTGAAATTTCATCGTCCCGCTTGCTTTAAAATTTTAAAATTTCATCGTCGCAAAAGCTCCGGCGCGCTCTTTAAATTTTATCTCGCCGTAACCCGAAACCTACTTGCCGTCGCATTTTGACATTTGCGCAGAATACCCTTATGCCGCTGCGGCGCTTGAAAATTTTAAAACCGCGCGGAACTCGCCTCACAAACGACGATTACGCCGCAGGCTTATCTATTTATTTATGCGGCAGCGGGGCCTTCGGCAGGCTAAAGACGAGACCCCTATCTTAGCCGCGAAGCAAATCCGAGCTTTAGCAGAGAAAAATGCGAGCGGCGAACTCAAATGCAAAAAAACCGGGCTAGCGGGCGCGGGCGCGTTTGCCCAAAGCCTAGCCCTTTAATTCCATCATTTTTTCTAAAATTTCATACACGAGATCAAGCTTCGCAAAGCCGTCTCTATCCAAAAAATGCCCGCCCTTTTGCACCTCGTAAAACTTAGCGTCCATCTGCCCCGCTAGCTCGCGGCTGAAGCTAAACGGCACGATATAATCGTCCTTTGCAGCAACCGCCGCGCGCTGTTTTGCGGCGGCTTTTATGCGCTCAAAATCAAAGCCTTTATCCATAAACTCGTCTAAAATTTTAAATTGCGGATCGCTAAGCGGCTTTGCAAGCCCCGAGACCAGCACTACGCCATCTACTGCGCCGCTTGCGGCGCTACTTTGTAAGAAATTTAAGATCGTAGGGCAGCCGAGGCTGTGTCCGACCAGATAAACTTCGCCTTCAAATTTTACGCTTTCGCGTAGAGTTTTCAGCCACTCATCAAGCCTCGGATGCGCAGGCGTAGGCATCGCTAAAATTTCCACCCTTGCGCCCGATTCTTCGATCTCGCCTTTGAGCCAAGCAAACCAATGGCTTTTAGGCGAAGCATCGTAGCCGTGCACGATATAGACGCACTTTTGCATATTTTTCTCCTTCGAATTTAAGCTCACCCCAAACGAGGCGGTACCGACGCAAAGTAGCGAAGCTGCGCACGCCAAGCTAAATTTCATCGCATTTCGTCTTTTGCTATTCATCTATAGCTCCTCTCATTTCTAAAGCGGACATTTTACATCGTTTTTTAAAAAAGACCTCTTAAAACGTTCGCGTAGATCTATAAAGATTCGCGGCAAAGCCGCTTGCGCGCAGAATTTTAAAATTTCAATCCGCGCCCTAACCCTTGCAGATAGTGATTTTATCGGCAAATTTACCCAAAAAGTGATACCCCGAGCCTGCCTGCGCGATGATATCGAGCACCGCGTCGGCATCTCGCACGAGCGTGCCGCCCGCAAAGTCCACGCCGCGCTCAAACAGCGCCTGCGGCAGTAGCGGCGTGGTGGGCCCCACGAGCACTAGCTTGGCGCCGCTTTTTTTCAGGCGCAAAAGCCCACCCAGCGTGTCGTTGATGAGCGTCGTAGCCGTGATTATCACGTTATCGGCGCGCGGCACGACGCTTGCGGCCTCGCTTGCAGGCAGGTAAAACGGCAGCTCCGCCTCTTTGAGCGTGCTTTTGTCAAGCTCTAAAATTTTAAAATCCGCGCCATTTTTCATCAACGTCTTGATGTGGGGCACCAGCGCGCCCACGACGACGCTAAAGCTTCCGCGCTCAATCCGCAGCTGCTCAAAGGGATCGGCGCCGAATTTCACGTCGTAATCGGCGCGGATTTTATCGAAACACGCCCTGCCTAGCGCATTTAGCGCGGCAAGCGCGAGCGTCTTTTTAAGCGGCGCGGCAGAGCCCAGATCGCGCAGCAGATAGCGCACGCTCCTGCCTGCGATATTGCCAGAATCGGGCATCACGCTTGCTTGCGAGGGGCAGCAAACGGCGCCCGATAGGGACTTTAGCGGCGTATAGCTAAGCCCGCACGCGCCTCCGCTCAGCTTCACGCCGCTAAAAAACAACCCCACGACCGCGCGCTCGATCTTAAGTTCCAGCGCCTGGGCGCCTAAAATTTCTTTCGCGCACTCCAGCGTCTGATCTAAAATTTCGCTCATTTTCGCTCCTTTAATGTGGAATTTAGCGCCATTATAGCTTAAAATTTCGGCGCCCGTATTGATATAAATTTATTGATCGCGCGAGCGGCGACGCCCAAGCAGACGCGAGCTAAATTTAACGCAAGCGGCTAGCGCGAGATAAAATTTTACGTAGCGAGCGCGTATCGTTGCGGCTTGGAATTTTAAAAGCGCGGCACGGACGGATCAAATTTAACGAGAGCAAGCCGATGCGAGCAGGCAATGCGAGCTAAATTCCATAAGAGCGGATAAGTAAGAGTTTGAGTCGGGCGGGCTAAATTTCAATTAAGACGAATGGACGCGAGCTAAATTCAACGAAAACAGCAGCGGGTAAAATTTAATAAAAGGTGCGGGCGCGAATAAAATTCAAACGACGAGCCGTATCTGCGACAAGTCGTACCCGCTGCGGAGTTAAATTTTATTTCTACCTGCCGAAGGGTTAAATTTTATTTCCCATCCATTGCAGGATCAAATTTCATTTTCCATCCGCCGCGAGGCTAAATTTTATTTTCCGAAAGCAGGATGTTGATGAGCGGATTTAGCAGCGTTTCGCCGCGAGCGGCGCACAGCACGATCTCGTCGTAGTAGTAGTCGCTCCTGCCGTAGTTGTGAAACTCATACGCCCCAAAGCCGTAGCCCATCGGCGTAATCTCGACGCGCGAGTACCAGGCGTCCTTGGCGATGATGTATTTTTCGGTGTCTTGCGAATAAACCCACACCACGATCTCATCTTTGTTTTTTTGCCGCATCAGCCACATAAAGACGTTTGCGATGTCGTTGAAAAAATATGTATCGCCGTTTGGCATAACGGCCTGGGCGGTGTTGTACAGATCGTTTATCACCGTGCCGCTCTCGTGGCATAGATATTTGCCGAATTCGATCTGCAGCGGCTGCTTATCCGTGTTGCCGTGGCGGACGGAAATTTTGGATTCGGCTATATCCATAGACGATATGAGCAGCCCCATCACGCAGGCGAGCAAAACCGCGGCAAAAATTTTCTTAATCATAGCAGCGCGCCCCGCACGAAGTAGTATTTGACGACGTAGGCGCTGCAGATAAGCGCGTTTAGAATGAGCCAGAACGAGGAGTATTTAAGCAGGTGGGTGTAGGCGCGCTTAGTGATGAGCTCCGTTAAAAACGGCACGATGCCGAAAAATATGCCCAAAAACAGCGAGCCCCAGATCGCATAGCCGACGAAGTAGTAATCCTTCAAAAGCATGCAATACGGGCATTTGTGATTGGGCTGCTCATAAACGTAAAGCCCGAAAAAATAGGTGATCGCGTAGTATGCGACGAATAAAAAGAGCAAATTCAGAGCAAAGCTCGCCATCGACTGTTTTAAGAAATTTAAGACCAAAATGGCGCCTAATATCGCGTAGAAAAAAGTCGCCAAAAGCGCCTGCGTATAGCCGAACGGGAGCTTCGGCGCGCGAAATACGACCGAGCAGCAAAACACCGGCACGCGCAGCGGGATATTGGTAAAAAATAGAATTTCTAAAATAAACTCCGTCAAAACACCCGTAAAAAGGATGGTAAAGATCAGGTATTTGCGCTTTAGATAGGGAAATTTGCCCGCTTTAAGATCGAGACTGTTTAAAATAAGCCAGAGCCCAAAGCCAAAGATCAGTAAAATTTTTAAAAGCAGCAGGATGTTGCCGTAGCGGTTCGAGCCCACGACGCCTGCGGAGCACATTGCGCCGGGCACGACCGAAGAGAGCTCGTTTAAGCAGAGCGCGAAAAATATAAACAAAATGATCTTGCACGCTATCGTGAAAAACAAAATGGTGTTGATGAGATAGTTTCTTTTCTCCAGGGCGTATTGTAAATTTGAGGTGGCGTTAAAGTCCCAGTAGCGCATGATCCGCACGATATGAAACTGCGAGATCGCCATCAGCGCTATTACGATCAGCTCCACGGCCAAAAACGCAATCACGCTACCCGATAAAAATACGCTCATGCTGAAATTTCTCCGTCTTTTAAAAACACGTATCGATCCACGAAATCCAGCTCGTCAAAGAGTATGTCGTGCGTCGCGATCAAAACGGTTTTTTTAAGCTCTTTGAGCTTTGAAAGCATCTCGATAAAGCCGAGCGAGTTTTGTTTGTCTAAATTTGCCGTCGGCTCGTCGGCTAAGATAATCTGTGGATTCATCACGAGCGCCCTTGCGATAGCGCAGCGCTGCTTCTCGCCGCCGCTGAGGCTCGAGACGATCTGGTCTTTTTTATGCGCGATATTAGCAATCTGCATCGCTTCATCTATGCGCGCGCTAAGCTCATCCCTGCTCAGCCGCTCAAGACTAAGCGGCGCAAGGACGTTTTTATAGACGCTAAGCGCCTCAAGCAGGTTGAAAGATTGAAAGATAAAGCCGATTTTTTTATGGCGATACGCGGAGCTTTCGATATCGGCGAGCTTGGAAACGTTTGCGCCGTCCACTAAAACCTCGCCGCTACTCGGCTTAGCAAGCGCGCCTATGATGGATAGAAGCGTGCTTTTGCCGCTGCCGCTGACCCCTTTTAAGATTACGATCTGCCCCTCTTCGACGCTTAGGCTTATGTTTTTTAAAGCGCGAAACTCATTCGCCCTGCCCTCGTTGTAAATTTTGCAAAGCTGCTTAATCTCTATCTTGCTCATTTGACCGCCTCGCTCATATCGCCGATAGCGATGCGCCAGGATGGGATGATGACGAAGGCTAAAAACGGGATCACGCTAAAGACGAAGATCAAAAAGAGCATATTAAAATTTATCGCAGGCGTGAAGGTGATGAAATTTCGCAGCTCGCCGCCTAAGAATATATCGCGCAAAAGCGGCGCATCCAGGATAAAAACATAAGCATAGGCGCCCGCGACGCCGAGTAGATAAGCGCTTAGCGAGACGATGAAATTTTGGATAAATTTCATCGCGATGATGTCTTTTATACAAAAGCCGATGCTGCGCAAGATCGCGATCTCCTTTTTCTTCTCGCCGTATGCGAGCGAAATTTGATTTTTCAGCAAGATGAAAAACGAGATCATCGCCACGGCGTAAAGCACCATAAAAATTCCACCCTTGTAATAATACAGATGCCTTACTTCGGCTACCGCGTCCTCCGCGCTAAGGGCTTGCGTGTTGGGGTATAAATTTACGATCTTAAGCGCTACTTCGCTTACTTCGTTGGGATTGGGCACGCTTACGTAGAGCTTAGTGTATTCGCCTTCCTTCAGGCTTAGCACCTCGCGCGCGGTATCGGGGTTGAGATAGATCACGTCGTTTGAGACGATGCTGCTTTCGTGCGGCGAAATTTTATTGATCTTAATCGCGATTAGGCGCTGTTCGGTCAAGAAGTGAAACTCGTCCTCGTAGTACCATTCGCCCATCGCCGCTTTTACCCCCTCGCCTACGATCATTTCGTTTTCGCTCAGGCTTTCGTCGCCTACGATATGAAACCAAACACGCTTTTGAGCGAAGTAATACATCCCGTCCACGGCGCCCTGCACTTCGCTGACGCCCGCGATTTTAGAAATGTCGTAGATATAGCCGTCGTGCATCAGATCGCGTTTGCCCGCGCGCAGAGCCTCTACTACGATGTCGGGTCTGAGCTTGATGACCTTTTCAAGATCGTTTTGAATGGAGCCCGAGATGAAAAGCACCGAGCTTAAAATAAAAACGATAAATGCAAAGATCGCGAAGCTAAAAGCGTGATCGGCTCTGTCTTTTCGCAGCAGAGTTACGGAGTAGTCGATGAAGTTTTTACTTATCATAGACGAACTCCGCGTAGGCCTTGCTCTTAAAGCTGCTTGAGAGCCGCACGTCCTTTATCTCGCGCGCTAGCTTTTGCAGACACTGCTCGCCCTTTGCGCGATCAAAGCTTACATAATGCACCGCAATGAGCGCGTAAAGGGCGGCAAAAAAAATCGTTAAAGCGCAAATGAGCCTCATAGCCCTTCTATTACGCTCTCTTGAATTTCGTCAAATTTAAGTACGCTCTTGCCCCCGTGATCTTTAGCGAAGGTCTTAGCCGCGCTCTCGCTATCAAACGGAATAAGCTCGTCGCCCATCGGCCCTAAGACATTGGAGCCGAGCACGAAAAAGGCGCTTTTAGCATCGATCTTGTGTAACTTGTAGTAGTCGGTTACGTAAATTTTATCAAAGCTCTTGCCCTTTTGGAAGTAGTATTTCATCATATCTTTCACGCCGTCAAAATACAAATTCTCGCCGCCTTGAACCTCTATCATCGCCGCCCAGTTAGGGTTTTTACCCACTAGCATGCCGCATACCGGGCATTTAGCGCCTTGCGGCACGACGATCTTTTCAGGCTTTTTCGCTTTTGTATCTTTACCGCTGCTGCCTAAATTTGCCGGTGCATCCCACAAATATAGCGCTGCGGCTTGTAGGTGCTTGTCGTACTCAGGCTCCTTGCTCGCGCCCTTTGCGTCGCAAACATTTTTGAGATGAGCTTTAAGCTCGGAGATGGCTTTGAAGTTTTTCGCTTCGGTTTTAGCGCAGTTTGTCTCATAAAATTCTTTGCCGTGCGCGTAAACGCCGCCCTCGCGTTTGGCTTTGATCATCTTGTTATCGCCCTCAAAGTCCTGTCCCGCGATCTCGTAGGCTTTGGCAAAGTTTACTATCTCGCCGCCGTTTTCGGCTTGAAATTCCTTCGCATCGGCCTCGGTTGAAAAGGCGTATTTGCTATTGCGCGTCATCGTGCCTTTGACCTTGCTGCCCACGACGTAAAAGGCTTTATTTACGTCGATAAAATTTAGATTTTTCGTATCGACGACCTGCGCATCGCTTGGAATTTTTCCCTCCGTTAGCTCGTACAAGCAGTGCAGAGAAGCTACTTGCTTGCCGTTCCAAACGTGGTTGGTTTTATAAAATTTTACCAAATTCATTCCACAAACAGCGCAGTATTCTTTGCCCTCGCCGCTTCCTACAAGCGTAGCCTTGCTAGGATCCACGCTTTGAAACATAGGATTTGCCGACTTATTAGCCCCATCCATGGAGGCACCGCAAACGAGCGCAACAAGCGCAGCCGAAGCCAAAATAGAACGTAAAATCATACTATCTCCTTAAAAATTTGATGTTTTAAATTTACTTACTAATCGAGTTTAAAAATTCCAAATTCTCGCATCCCATCTTGATGCCGCCGTCGCAGCTTTTTTTGAAAAACTCTTTTGCTTTGGCGTTATCGGACCTCACTCCTTTTCCTTCTGCGTACATTATGGCTAGGTTATTGCAGCCGTCGAAGTGGCCGAGGTTGCACGCCTTTTCATACTGCTGCTTTGCCTGCTTATAATCCTGATCCACTCCCTGTCCGAAGGCGTATAGATAACCTAGATTGTTGCAGCCGATGCCGATGTCGCCGCCGCAAGCCTTTTCGTAAAAAATTTTAGCCTTTGCGAAGCTTTGCTGCACGCCTTCGCCCTTTAGATACAGATAGCCCAGGTTGTTGCAGCCCATCATATCGCCGTAGGTGCAGGCCTTCTCATAAAGGCTCGCCGCCTTAGCGACGTCTTTTGCGAGCCCGGCGCCGTTTGCGTATAAAAGCCCGAGCGAGGTGCAGCCTTCGTTATCTTTGCAGGCTTTTTCGTAATAAGCCGCGGCTTTGGTAAAATTTTGATCCGCGCCGTTGCCGCTTTCGTAGATATAGCCTAGATTATTGCACGCAAGCGCAAATTTAGCGCTGCATGCCTTCTCGTAGAGGCTGATCGCTTTTTCGAAATTTTTCTCTACGTTGCCGGTGCCCTCAAAATACAAAACGGCTAGATTATAGCAGCCCGAAGCTTTATTTTCCAAACCGCACGCTCGCTCGTAAATTTCTGCGAGTTTTTTATGATCGCCGCTTTGCTGAGCTTGAATGCCCTCGCTGATAAAGCCCGCGTTTGCCGCGGCCGCCAAGGCTAACGCTATTAGAAATTTTTTCAAATTTACTCCTTTATATCGTTTTTACGTCCCTGCCCCTGAAGGCAAGAGTGATTATTAAAAAGATCGCCGCTATTATACAATAAAACGGCGCGGGTATATGCGGTGCGTCTCCCGCGGCGTAAGAGTGCATGCCGGTGAGGTAGAAATTTACGCCGAAATAGGTCATTATGATCGAGCTATACGCGAGCGTCGAGCTCACGCAATAAACATAGACCGAGCCGAGCTTCGGGATAAATTTTAGATGCAGCACGATCGCATAGACGATGATCGAGACATACGACCAGGTCTCTTTGCTATCCCATACTGTCCCGCCCCGCAGCTTCTTCCTCATTCGCAATTGTTTTCGACCGAAGAAATTTCCTAGCGTCAGCATCGAAAGCCCCACGATGAGGCTGATCTCGTTGATCGCCGTTATATATCTGATCTGAGCGTTAAGCCGCTCGCGATTGGCGCCATTTTTAAGTGCCATCAAAATAAGAGCCAAAAGCCCAAGCAGGCAGCTAAGCCCTAAAAACCCATAGCTTGCGGTAATAACCGAGACGTGGATGCTAAGCCAATAGGACTTTAGCACCGGCACGAGGTTGGTAATCTGCGGATTTACGAAGCTCATATGCGCTACTAGCATTACGATGCTGGCTAGCAGGCAGCTCGCGCTTAGCGTAAGCAGGGACTTTCTAAAAAATATAATCCCGGCAAGCGCCGCCGACCAACCGATGTAGATCATCGACTCATAGCTATCGCTCCACGGCGCGTGAGCCGCGACATACCAGCGCAACGCAAGCGCGAGGGTATGTGCCGCAAAGCTTGTGGCAAAGGCTGCGAATAAAATTTTTTGCGCGAGCGCGAAGCGCTTGCCGCAAAGCGCGCCCAAAAGCGCCAATATTAGAGCTACGCCGCCTAGGATCATATAGCAATAAACGAGCTTTTTGAAAACCGAAGCTTTGTTGTAAAACACCTCGGCCTTGACGCGGCTAACGCTTGGAAGAATAGCTGCCGAGGTGGCTCTTTGGTAGTTTTTCAGCTCCGCTAACGCTGCATCCGCTTTAGCCCAATCATTATCCGAAATTCCATCTTGCAAGCCATTTAGATAGTCGTTTAGCACGCCTTTGATCTGCGGAGCGATACTATAATCCGCGAAGGCGTCGTTCGGCGAGAGCCAGGTGTTTTGCGGATCGTTCGGCACGGGGATAAATTTAAAAAATACCCCTCTAAAGGTCAGATACGCGATATTTAGCCGCTCGTCGAATTTAATTAGCTCATTATCGAGCACGCCGCGGCGCGAGGCGCTTTTTTCATTCGCTTCGTCCAGGGCGTGGGCGAGCTTGTAGTTGCCGTTTTCATCAAAGACCGAATTAAAGCTCGCATATCGCTCCTGCGGCGCTAAGCCCAGCATCTTTTTGATCTCGTCGTTTTTGATCTTGATGATCTTTTGATCGCGCCAAAACGCGGGATTTAGGCTCATTCCTAGGATCATCTGCTCGGCGCTTAAGCCGCAAAGTGAGTCCGTGCCCGAAATTTTATTTACGATCTCGCTTGCTTCGGTGCTAAGCGGCTTGATCCTGCCCATATAATCTTGCACCAAGAGCTCTGCAAACGCGCCGTTTGCGTGAACGCGCGAGTTAGCTTTAAGGTTTTGCAGATAGTTTTCATCCGCGGCGCGAAGCTCAATGCCGAAAAAAAGCGGCGCTATTAGAAGCAGCGCGGCGGGCACATTGTTTTTGATAAATTTAGCGAGCTTTTTAAACCTGCTGCCTGCAGTAAAAAGATTGCCGATAAATCCGACGCAAAGTAGAAAATAGCCGAAATAAGTGGGGATTTTACCCGGATCGCGATTAAGCTCCAGCACCGTGCCTAGCTCGTCCGTGTCGTAAGAGGATTGAAAGAGCTTAAAGCCGCCAAAGTTTAGCGGGTGGTTCATATAAATTTCATGCTCTCCCGCGCTCTTACCCTCTTTTAAAATTTCAACGTCGCTTGCGTAAGAAGACGGGCTTTGCGAGCCGGGGTAGCGCTCGAGCTTAAATTTCAAAAGCTTTACCGCAAACGGAAGCTCTATGAGCTTCGAGCCCCAGCTTAGCATTATCTCCTCGCCGTCAAAGTTTAAAATTTTAGGTTCGCCCAGCCAGCCAGCGCCGCCGCGCAGCTGCGCTTCTTGCTCGCTTCCGCCCTCAAAGCCCGCTTTTACCGCAAGCGTGCCCTGCTCGCCTTTGGGCGCGGGTTTATAGGAGCTAAATTTGACGGTGAAGTTTTTAGAATTTATACTTTGCGTGAAGCTAAAATCGTTATCGCCAATTTGGCTTAAATTTAGCGGGTGCTCAAACAGCGCGTCTTGCGTGCGGATTTGCAAGTATGGCTTGACGCTTACCATCTCGTTTTCGCTCTCGCCCGCTCTTACGTGCAGCACGCCCTCGGTGCCGAAATAGCGCGTCAGCGCCGCGCCGATAAAGATAACGATAAATGCCGCATGAAGCACGAAAGAGCCGAAGCGGTACCACATTTTGGTTTTAATTATAATGCCGAGCAGGCAAAGCGTCGTAGCACCCATGACGCACTCGTACCAGCGCGCCTCATAGACTAAAATTTTAGCCGTTTGCGTATCGTAAATGCTCTCTAGAAAGGTCGCGACGCCGGCACCTGCGGCTAGGATAAAAAGGAGGCAGAGCGCGAGTTTGTAAGAAATGAAAAATTTTAATATTTTTAGCGCGCTCATTAACCCTCCGCAGTTTTACATAATTATATCGTAAGTTTGTCCCGCATACAAAATAAACATCCTAAGAAGTAGCACGCCCATGACGCTAGCTAGTGCGCTCGCGTAGAACGCAAACGCGGTGTGGGCGATCTTTTTGCCCAGTGCGAAATTTAAAACTAGCGGTACGCAAAAACCTACGCCAACGACGCCTAGCCAAAATAGCTGAGCGTAAACGCCTTCGCTAAATGCGACGCTGGCGGCTTTTTGCACGTCGCTGCCCGTGATGAGCGAGACGAAAATCATGCCTATTAGTAAAATTTCCATCGCCAAAACCGGCCACTCGACAGCATGCAAGGTTTTTAGATCGCCGCCGTGCGGGTCCGCTTTAAAGAAAAGCGCGGCTATTAGGCTTGAGCCTGCGATGCCAGCAGATAGGCCCGACGCCACGAAAAGCGCAGGTAAAACGGCGGTATTAAGGATAGGAAATCTAACTAAAACCGAGATCAAAAAGCCCGTATAGGCGCAGATCGCGACCGCAAAAACAAGCGCAAGCGCAAGAAGCAGCGGACGAAGCGCGTTTAAAATTTTCATTACGAGCGTGAAAAGCCCTTTTAAAAAAGTAAGTCTGCGCGATAAAAATCCGCTAAGATCAGCTTCAAACGCATAAAGGCAGGCTACGAAGCTAAGCGGGATATAGACGCAAAGCGCCGCCACGCCCACGGACATAACCGAGGTGAAGTTGTAGTTGATCAAAATTTTCCAGAAAAGTAGCGGTCGCTCAAGATCGGCTACTAAGCAAACCATACCGAGTAAAATCGTGACGAAAGATAGCAATGATGCAGCTTTAAATAGCGGCGTGCTTTCGGTCTGTTTTTTGTAAAATTTGATGAGGATCGCGACGATCAAAGCGCCGCCGCTCATGCCCGCTAGCAAAAGATAAACCGCTATCGGCCAGCCCCACTCTACGCCGTGCGAGAAGGTCGCAGTGAAATTTATAGCTCCGTTCATATCACACTCCTAGTTTTACCGCAGGAATATAGCGCAGGCTCGGCTTCGTGCCGCACTCCGGGCGCATTCGCAGGCTGTCTTTTACGCGAAGTAGCTTGCTGATGTGCGAGCTTTCGTCGTTTAGATCGCCGAATACGATCGCCTCGTATCTGCATGCCTCGATGCAGGCCGGCTCATGGCCGTCTTTTAAATTTGTATCTAAGCAGAAGTTGCAGCTCTCTGCGGCTCTTGTTTCGTGATTTATAAAGCGCACGTCGTAAGGGCAGGCGACGATGCAGTATTTACAGGCGATGCAATCGTCGGTGTTCATAGTCGTGATGCCGGTTTTTTCATCCTTGTGGCAGGCTTTCGTCGGACAGACTTTTACGCACGGCGCGTCCTCGCACTGCTGACAAGATACTCTAACATAGCGCTTTTCTTTCAAATTTAGCGGATCGGTTTTATCCTGGATAAAAAGCCTCATTTGACCTTTCGGAACCGAATTTACCTTTTTACAGGCGATTTCGCAGTCGGTGCAGCCCACGCATTTGTTCTGATCGAAGATCATGCCGTAGTGCGGCTTTTTCGGCTCTTGCTTTTTAGCACTTGCGTTTACATCTTGCGCACTTTTATCTGTGCCGTTTTGTGCGAGCAAGCTTGAGGCGATTGCGCCGAGCCCCAAAGAGCCGAGTGCGGCGGATTTTATAAAATTTCTTCTTTGCTTTTGCATATTCTCCTCCGACTAAATTTAAGCAAAACTACTTCGTTTTGTTCGCGTCGTGAAAGCTTTTAGCCTCGCTCTCGCTAAGTTTTTTCGCCGCTTCGGCAAGCTCGCCGGGCTTTAAAACTTTTAGTAGTTCGGCTTCAAAAATCACCACAGAACCCGCAGGAATTCTATCTACGTCCACGTTGCCGTAGGCTAAATTACTAGGGATTGTAAATTTATATTTCGAGCCCGTATTCATCAAAAGCAACCCCTCGCGCAATCCGTCGATTAAGCCTATCATAGAAAGATGCGCCGGAATTTTAGATGCGAAAGTATCGTCAAATACGCTACCGTTCGTCAAATACGCCTTGTAGTTCATCACCACTACGCTCTCAGGCTTTGGCTTTTCGCCCATACCTAGCTTTAGAATTTCATATTGAAGACCGGACTTTGTGGTTTTAACGTCCGGATTTTTGGCATTTTTCGCCATGAATTCCTTGCCTGCTTTTAAATTTTTATCAAGCTCCGCTTTGGAATTTGTTTCTACGATCTTATTTAATTTATCGGCTCTTTGATTCAAAAGCGCAATAATTTCCTCATCTTTTAGCTTCTGCTGCTTTTTAAGAGCGTCCAAAAACCCCTCTATCACCGCATCTAAGTCGTACTTGACGCCTAATGCGGCTTGTGAATGCAGCTGGTTTGAAACATAGCTTCCGGTAGAAGCTCCGATGCTATAAGATTCTTTTTGTTCTTGCGTAGTTAAATTCGCGCCCAACGCGCAGCTTGCCAAAACGATAGGCAAGAAAATTTTTAGTCTTTTTTGCATACATTTGCCTTTTAAATTTCGGGGCCGCGAGCTTACGCGACCCCGAAAGAATTATAAATTATTATTTAGAATTCTTTGAGCCTCTTTAATATACTCTTTAGCGGCCTCTAGCCTTTGTTTAGTATATTTAAAGCCGTGCATACCCCATGAGCCGTCTTTTTCGATAAGATCGACGGTATCTTGAGCTTTTTCGATTAGCTCGTAAACGCGAGTTTTATCGCTGGAGTCAAGCTTTTTGGTCTCAAGGATCGAGTAAATTCCCTGAATACCGATCTTAACCTGCGAGAAGTCGCTCTTAATTGGAGTTTGCCAGCCCATAACCTCATCGTAAACCTGCTTTTGGTTCTTGAAGTGAAGTGTCTCTTTTAGCTCGGAAACGACAGGGCTATGGCAGCCTTTGGTATCTTGCATATCTTTATCCGCCCACGAGGTTCGTGCGCACGACCACATAAGATCGACGAAATTTCGTCCATCTTTATTTCTTTGGAAGTGCCAATCTTTCGCATCTCTTGGACCTTTAGCGGCATCGCCTGCGACTAGAGATTTTCTAGCAGGATCGATGTCGATCTTCCAGATGTGCGATCTTCTTTGAGTATCGAATCCCGCGTTGTCTTGAAACTGAATAGCGTAGAAGTTCTCGCAGCTCATCATAAACGGCATGTGGCAAGATGCGCAGGTATTGTCTTTATGCGTATCGGCTCTTGCGGCGATGTAGGCTTGCTCTTGGTGGCAGTCTTTGCATTCTTTTGTGATCTTAGGCTTTGTATAAAACGCGCTCAAATAGCCCTGCTCGGAGTTATAATTTACGCCCTTGACGGTTTTATCACCAACTACCGGTCCGGTGTTATCGTGCGGATCGTGGCAGGTTACGCAGCGCATACCCTTCTCGTAGTGAGCGGTAAAGTAAGATTGAGAGCCCTCAGAGCCACAGCCTGGTCCCATAGATTTAAATTTAGAGCTAAGAGATAGATCGGGATTTCCGTTGTTTAGCGGATTAGCACGAGCTAAATCAGGGCTATAGTTAAATCTTTGGTGGCAGCGTTCGCAGTTTGAGGTTCTAAAATTTGTAGCGCCGTCAAGGTGACCGCCCGCTCCATGGCACTCTTCACAGGTGATACCCTTGGAGATAGTGTGCTTTTGAAGCTCTTTTGCGTTACCCAAAGCGGCATAGAATTCTTTTTTAGTTTTAAAATCGAATTTGAATGGGTGGCAGACTTCGCAATACGAGCTGTTTGCTTGGAAAAACATCGATTTTTTGTATTTCGCAGCATACGACGCAAGACCTCTTACATAACCGCCGTTATCGCCGTATTCCTCAAGCGTGCCCGGGAATTCCGGAACGATCTTTTTGATCTTTTTGACCGTCTCATCGTCTAAATTTAACGCCCAAGTCCTTTGGAATTGGTTGCCGCCGGCTACGATTTGACCGGTACCATCTCTTAGCAAGCCGCCCTCTACGTGATAGGTTCCGCGTAGAAGCCACGCATCTACGTAGCCAAATTTTGTCCTTAGATGTCCCACGGTCGCATAAATTACGTCAGGGGTAATACCTTTTGGAAGGATCGACGCCGTATCTGGGCTAAATACAGGATCGGTTAGGTTGTTATTAACCTCCGGGTGCTCGCCCGGGAAGCGGATAGTAGTGGCGTGGCGCGATCTGCTCCATGTCTCATACTGCGCAGGGTGGCACTCGCCGCATTTTTCAGGGCCTATGAATTTATTCGGAAATTGCAAAGAAGAGCCCGCAGGGATTCTATACATCATAGAGCTATAGCCCTTGCCGTCATCTCTTTTACTCGCCTTTGAAAAGTCAAATCCATGACCTTCCGCAAGCCACTCCAAACCTCGGTCGTGAACATCCATCTTACCAACCGTCTTACCGCCGTATTTGGTAAAAATCGGGTGATTTTTAAATAGCCAGTCATACATCTCTCGCTCTTCTACGACGTAGTCCTGCAAGGATATGACGCCTCTGCTTTGCAACGTGCCCTTAGGATTTGCGATGACGTCGCGCGATTTTTGCGACATTTCCATCTCATGCCCCATGCCTTCATCAGCACAGGCTCCTGCGGCAAAAATGCTAATACAGGCTAGCACGCCTAGTAGCATCTTATTCCATTTTTTCATGGCTCCTCCTTTGAAAATCGAAATTTTAAATTAGCAAAGTTCTACGCTCGAAATAATATCAACAAAAAAGGGTGAAAAAGGGAGAAATTTAATGAAGTCTAAATTTAACGAAAAGCAATCGTAAATATCGCGCCTTCGTCAGAATTTGCAGCGCTTATGCTCCCTCCATTTTTTTCGATTATCATCTTGCTCATATATAGCCCTAGCCCGCTGCCCTGCTGCTTTGTAGTAAAGTGCGGCTCAAAAATTTTATCTAGCTGCACTTCATCGATGCGGCTTGCGTTATTTTCGATCGTGATTACTCGCTCGCCCTGCTTTAAAAATGAGCGAATTTTAATCTCGCGCCGTTTAAGCGGCACGTCCAAAAACGCCTCCTTTGCGTTGTTTATAATGTTTATTAGCACCTGGATGAGCTCGTTTACGTTGCCATAAAGCGTGAAATTCTCCTCTATCCGCACGTTTATGTCGATGACGTGCTTTTTAAGCGAGGCATTTAAAATTTTACGCGCCTGCTCGATCGCCTCGCTGGCGCTAAATTCTTTCTTTGGCATGTTCGGATTGAAGAAATTTTTAAAATCCTCGATCGTATCGCTCATAAATTTTACCTGCTCGCCCGCATCCCTGATGCCGCCCTCGAGCCTTTCTTTTGAGAGCTTGCCCCGTTCGTTGTAAAGCTCTAAATTTATGAGCGTAGAGCTGATCTGCGACAGCGGCTGGCGCCACTGGTGCGAGATATTGCCGATCATCTCGCCCATGAGCGCGAGGCGGCTTTGATTTATCAGCAAAAGCTGAGTTTGCATCTTTAAAGTCGCGTTTTTTTTGTGAATTTTATAGATACAAAATATGCAGATCAAAAACACTACAAGCAAGCTTAGGCCGCTAACGACAAACTCTTTGGTGTGATAGAGCAGAATGCTTTTTATCGGAATTTTAAAGCTTATCATCGCGATCGTATCGCCTAGACCGCCTTTGAAATTTCCCACATCTCCGTAGAGCTCTTGCATCTTTTTAGGCGCTGCGTTGATGCTGTGGCACTCAGTGCACGAAGGCTGGGAGTTTGTTATCGGCAGGCTCAAAAGATACGAGGCGCCACCTTTATCATAGATGACTCTGGAGTATTCTTTGTATCTATTTTCTTTAAAGCCCTCTAAAATTTCATTCTCAAACTCGCTTCCTTCGTGCTCGGGATTGAGCGGATCGGTGGCGACGAGCTTGTAGTCGTAGTTGATGTGATTTTTGGCGAGCTGAATTTTATAAATTTCGCGCGTTATGTAGGTCGAGGACATTAGCCTCGGATCGAAAAAATCCTCGCTTAGAAGCTTTTTCTCTTTAAGCTCGTTTATTAGCGGGCGCTGCACGGTCGAGACGTAATCGCGCACCGCATTCATCATATCTAGGATATAAAACGCCTCGCGCCTCGTGTCCTTTAGCGCAAGCTCGCGGTAGAAGTTAAAAACCAAAGCCGTAATTACGATATATAGCAGCACGAAAAGCGCTACGATAAATTTAAATTTATACTTCAAAGAGATACCCCACCGCATATAAATTTTTGATCACGTCCTTGCCGATCTTGCGGCGCAGCTCTTTGACGATCGCCTTGATCGCCTCCTTGCTGGGCTGCTCGAACTCCCACATGTAGTCGAATAGCTGCTCGTAGGTTACGGTTTGATTTTTGCGCGCTAAGAAGTACTCCAAAAGCTTGCTCTCGCTTTTGGAAAGATGACAGGCGCTGTCTTTGACGTAGATGATCTTTTTGGCAAAATCATACTTCAGCTCATCATTTATACTAAATATCGGCGTGTGATTTATCAGCTCCGCAGCGACGTCTTGCAGCGCCTTTATAAAGGCGTTTTTGTCGTACGGCTTAGGCAGATACCTAGTGATCTTAAGCTCCACCGCCCGCCACAGATACTCCTGCTCGGTGTGGCTCGAAAGTATCACGATCGGCACCGAGATGCCAGCAGCACGGATCTTTTTAACGACCTCTAGCCCGTCCATATGCGGCACACCGATATCAAAAACCAGTGCGTCGTACGAACCGCTCATCGCCTCATCAAGCGCCTCCAACCCGTCCTTAACCCCCACTACTTCGCCGAAAAACAGCTGCAGCGATTCGATTATATTTTTTAAAATCCCGGGCTCATCCTCTAGGCAAAGAACCCTTTTATTGGACAAAACATCCAATAATTCGTAATCTTGCATACTCTATCCGCCTCCAAGTTTAGCGCATTTCATTCTTAATCGTCTCTTAAAATATAACTCGCTTAAATTATATAAATTTAGCATTAAACTAACGTTAAAAAATATACCAAAGCGGTTTGCACACCAATTTAGACCTCAAACCGCATATGTGCGAGCTTTGTGCCTGCATAAGTTGGATAAAAATATCACAAGAACATAAAAAGGCGGGGCGATAAGCTTGATATTAAATTTTACCGCCTCGCAGGCGGTATATGAAAGGCGGTAAAATTTTATTTGAGAGGTGCTTGCATATGCATTTCGCAGACAAAGGCAATCAAATCATAAAGATCTATCAGCTCCGCAGCTCGGCGGAATAGAATTCAAAATTTAGCCCAAGCCGGGCATGCTAAAGTTAATGTGAATGCTCCATCTTTGAGTGATCCATGCCGCCATGATCCATATTCTCCATCGAGCCATGATTCATATGCGAATGATCCATCCCCTCCATCGAACCCATATCGTGGCTCATCCCACTCATCGAGCCATGATCCATCATAGAATGTTCCATGCCGCTCATGCCTGGATCGGTCATTCCAAAAATCATCGCGACGTGTCCTAGCACCAAAAATACAATCAGCGCCAAGAAATGAAATTTAAGCCTAGCTCTAAATTCCGCTCCTTTTGCGATAACTCCGAGCTCCAAAAGTAGCAGCACTAGCGCAGGCAGCGCCGCTGCTACGTATGCCGCCAAAGCTAAAGCGTCCGCAGCGCCACGCAAATGAATAGCGGGCAAAATTTTAACCGCTACGTAAATGATTAATATCGTAAAATAAGCGCCGAGAATGATGCTAAGGCATTTATTGATTTTTAGTGCCAAAGAGCCCTCCTTCGCGCGGTACAAGCTAAAAAATTCGCTCGCTACTATCGCTTCTGCTAAGCCCATCGGCACCGCCATAAATAAAATCAAATTCCACGGCTGATTTGCCATCAAAAGTTCCATGTAATTCGTCATTGCCATGTTTTCTCCTTATTTTGGTTTAAAGGGCGCAATTATAGCGGCTTTCGGTAAAAAATTTTAAAACAATAGATAAGATTAAGTGCGCCTTTAATCTTATCTTTCCGTAAAACGATTTGGGCTGCGTCTTAAAACTCGCTCACAAATATTAAATTTTAATCTCGCCTCGCACGCCGCCTCTTCGTATCTAACGTGAAATTTAGAAAATTTATATTTGCAGATGCAGCTGCATTAAATTTAGCCAAAACGCTTTAAATTCCGTAAAATTTCAGTTTTGTAAAGATAAAATTACGACATTTTTTAAAAAGGATTTAAAATGAAAAACACCCTCTTGTTCGCCTGCGCGGCATTATTTATATGCGCTTGCTCCGCTCCAGAGCATCCAAAGCCAGGCGTTTCGCATTGCAGCGAGCCCAAAATGGACGAGGCGTCACATCAGATGATTCAAATTTGCGGCGAAAGCGAGGATCCGCAAATCGAAAATATGCAGTGCAACGAAAACGGACTTTGCTTCGGCACCGCAAAAATCAGATAGCCGAAGCGTCTTGCGGGTGCCAGCGCTAAATTTAACTATTTTAAAGCCGAAACCGAACGCCCGCAAGCGTTCTAGGCCACGCTTTAAAATTTCGCCCGCAATTTAAATTTAGACCCGCTTCACGCGCTGATGCATTTTATCTATCTTATTTTAGCTACGCTCGCCGATTGATCGAGCTGCTCTTGGCGCGTAATTAGGATTTAAAAGTAAGCGCGGCTCACATTTCATAAGTTTAAAATTTTAAAGCGACATGCAATTTAAAATTTCAGGTCTCTCAAATGCTAGCCGGTGCAAAATTTCGCGCAAGCTCAAAATCCGCGCCAGGCAATTTTGTGCCGCTGCAAAATTTCTAGACCACAACTCCGCTCGGTAGAATTTTTTGGCGGTGCAGATGGAGGCGCAAAATCTGTGCCACGCAACCTTGCACGGATCACACCCGCCCAAATTCCTATGCCGCACGCCGAGACTCATAATCTAATCTCGCTACAAGATCGCTTGCGAAATAGTACAACATCCTTGGTCGCATAGCGCAACCTTGCTCACTGCGTGGTCGAGATCCATAGCTGTAGTGCAAAATGGCGCAAAATTCTTTGCCGTGCGGTAGGAGTTCTCAGAGCAAAAAAAGGCGCGGTATCCTCTACCGACGGTGCAAGTTTACAATCTAGCTCACGCCTTAGAATTCTGTCTCAAACTCATTGCTTAAAATTTCGTCTCAAAAAATCACGTATGAGAAATTCCGCTTTATCTTTACGGCTTAAAATTTCGTACGGATTGCACCGAGCAAAATCTCGTCACTGCGCGACGTAATCTTAAAATTTCAGCGGTGAGCTCGTAGCGATATTAAATTATGCTTCATTATTACGACTTAAATTCTATCACAAGCCCGCAGATTTAAAATTTTACTTCAAACGACGCCGTGAAATTTCTACCCTCCCTAGCTCGGTGTCTTCGCCGCTCGCACTTAGCGGCGACGCTTATATCTTTGCCGATAGAAATTCCGCGCACAGGGCGCCTGCCACAGCGCGTAGAAAACAAAGCGCGCCTCTTGCATAATCGTAGCCTCTAAAAAATTTTAAGCGACCGCAAAATTTTAAAATTTAAAAGCAGCCTTCGATTAAGCCGATTTTTATAAATTTGGATTTGCTTTGTAGCAGCGCAATCTGGTGAGCAAGGCGCAACTATAAGTTACGCAGCTAGCTTTACGTCAGCTGCTTAAACATTTCGATCTGCTCCTTCGTAAGCTCGATCAAATCATCGTTTGCGTATTTAAGCGATGTCTCCAGGCTTGCGATGAGCTCCTTACGGACGAAGCTCACGCTAAAAAGCGTCGCCCAAAATCGCGCTCCGCTGCCCGTGCTCGGATCTTCCAAGACCGCTCTAATCGCAGCTACCGCAGCAGCATCGTCCGCCGCACCTAGCACCTCGTCCACGAGCGGATATTCACCTGCGCCGTCGCCCTCGTTTAGCGAGCGCAAAAGCGGCTCAAGCGCCTCGTCGCAGGGATTATCACGCAAAAACTCCCGTACCGCGCGAAACTCTGCCACAAGCTGATCTGAAAGCTGCGCAGGCATCGGCTGATGAAGTCTCAAAAAGTCTAATGCCGTTTGCTTGTCCATACAATTCCTTTTAAATGATATGCGCGATTGTAGCTAATTTTGGATTGCAAAGAGATAAATTTACTCTAATTTATCAGCTACTTCCGTCATAAATTCTCAATAATCTTAAATAATTAGACAGTGGTTTTTAGGGACGATTTTTGATGGCTTTGCGGATTACAAAATAAAATTCTAAAATTTTGTGCAAATAAAAAAAAGCCCCCGCGGACTGCGGGGGCTTATAAGCTTGATCTGTTTGGTCTGGCAGAATTTAGCAGACCAAGAGGGATTATTCCTCGATCTTGCCGGTTTTGATGCGGCGCTCGTAGATTTCGCGCATCTCTCTAATGTCGTTTTTGACCTCGAATACGCCGTGCCAATGCGAATAATCAGGTCCGCCCATTAGCGCGCCTTGGCGCATTCTGCGACCCTCGTGGTGCCATGAAACATAGTAGATTCGCTGGAACGCATCCGCCCAAGGATCGTCTTTTAGAAGTTTCTTTTCCTTAAGCTCTTTTAGCATCTTAGTCGCTTCGTCGTTGTAAACGTTATATAGAAGTACCTGCTTATCGCCCACCTCAAAGAAATTATTCGTGTGGGTGCTTGCGTGGCACTCTTTGCAGACTTGCTTCATCTCCGCACGCGCTGCCTCAGGACCGTTTAGGTTACCCGCCAAAGGATTACCAATGTTTAACTTGCCGGTATTTAAAAACTCGCTTACCGCGGTCTCATTACCGCCGGTGCGTAGATTGCTCTTAGGCTGCCACAAATTCCACTTCAAGCGTTGAGATACATTGTGAGTGGAGTTTAGATCGCCCACACCGCCGCTAATATGGCAGGTCGCGCATGTAGGGGCGCGGTAGTCAGGAACTGCCCAAGTACCAGGAGCGCTGTCAAATTTCCACTCATTGCCTTCAGCGTTAAATACGTGTCCGTGCATTGAGTTGTTGTAAATTTCGATATCCGGATGATCAGGTCCTAAGTGGCAAGATGCGCAAGCAGCAGGCTTACGAGCTTCGGCGATCGAAAATTTATGACCCGAGTGGCATGATTTGCATCCGCCTACGCTACCGTCCGGATAAACCGTACCAATGCCGTAAACGGGCCAGGTCTCTTTGGTAGGCTTGTTATGCTCATCCATTTTAACGACGCTACCGTGGCATTGAGAGCAACCGGTAATATCAGGCGCATGTTTAAGATCAGGGATATCACGTCCTTCATAGTGATACATTAGATCAACTATTCCTTTGTTGGCTTGCATCTGCATAGCGCCTCTTGCGTGACCGCTGTTTTCAAAATCTTTAACCTCGTTACTATGGCATTTAGCACAGGTTTTTGGGCTAACTAGCACCGAAATATGATTATCTGTGTCTTTCGGATGCGGCTCTTTAGCTGCCATAGGGCTATCTGCTGGCTGCGAGTGGCAGTCGGTACAGCTAACGCCTACGTGAGCGTGGCGGCTCATCTTCCAATCCGCAACTACGCCCGGAGTTTTTTCGGCATGGCACTCGACGCAGCGTCTAGCTAGCGGCGTAAGCTGCCTATTTACCTTTAAATTCTTCGTAAGACTAACGTTTACGGAATTGCTTACGTTCGCGTCCGACGCGGACATATTCGCATGCTGCGCGGGCATTTCTGCGAATGCAAACGATGCGATACAGGCTATTAAAATAGCGACTTTTTTTAGCATTGCTTCTCCTTTACTTGGTTTTGTTATTTTCTCGGTTGTATTTATCCCAATATTTGGTGATCTCTATACCCATATTTTTGTGACCGACGTTTTCGTGGCACTGCACGCAGGTTTTGCCGGTAGTGCCCGCGAAATAATCCCTATGCGCGAGCCAGGCTTTATTTACTTGATTATTCTGCTCTTTTAAATTTCGATGGCAACTTAGACAGCCGCTTTCATAAACGAAATGATTTCGCTCCTTGCGTTTTTCTTGCCAATCGATCTTATCGGCATCGGTAAAGACCGTTTTGTAGACATCATTTGCGGAGGTCAGAGCTTTGGTCCAAAGATACATAAAGGTATTTTCATGAGAGACGTGACAGGCGACGCAATCAGCTTTGAAGCCTTGCGGGTTATTGCCGCCGTGAACGTCATTGTGAAAGGCGTTTGCCATCGGCTGCATCGTATGACAGGACACGCAGAATTTATCGGTGCCCGTAAGGTGAACCATCTCCGCAATCCCAAGAGAAAGTATCATTCCTATAAGCACACAAGCGCCCACGAGCAGCACAAGAGTTTTCTTTTTCATAGGTTTCCTTGATTTTAAAATTTCTTCGCAAAATTTTTAGTATTTGATAATTCGAAAAGTGGTATTTTATTATAAAAAGATTAAAAACCGCTTATTTTCTAGCCTTTTGTTAAAATTTATTAAATGAAGATAAAATTTTAAACTAAGTTTTTAGTTTAACGGAATATAATCCATTAAAATTTCAATACAAGGAGAGATCATGAAAACGATCCAAGCGGATGAAATTACCAAAGTAGTCAGCGAGCTTTGCAAAAAAGCCTGTTATCACGTCACGCCAGATATGCGCGCGGCATTTGAGAAAGCGCGCGAGAACGAGACTTCGCCCATCGGCAAAGATATCTTAGGCAAGCTCTTACAAAATGCCGATTTGGCGGCGAAAGAGGTCGCGCCGATCTGCCAAGATACCGGTATGACGGTGGTTTTTGTCGAACTCGGTCAGGATGTGCATATCGAGGGCGGATATTTGGAGGATGCTATCAATGCAGGCATTGCGGACGGCTACGTAGGCGGCTATCTGCGTAAATCCGTGGTCGCAGAGCCGCTTTTTGAGCGTAAAAACACCACGAATAATACCCCTGCGGTCATCAATACCCGCATCATCCCCGGCGACAAGCTTAAGATCAAAGTAGCTCCTAAGGGCTTTGGCAGCGAAAACAAATCGGTGCTAAAAATGCTCGTTCCTGCAGACGGCATCGAAGGGGTAAAAAAGGTATTTTTAGAGGCGGTCAAATACGCAGGCCCTAACGCCTGTCCTCCGATGGTCGTAGGCGTCGGTATCGGCGGCACGATGGATAAGGCGGCGCTTTTAGCCAAGCAAGCCGCGGTTCGTTCGATCGATAGCAGAAATCCCGACGAGCGCTACGCCAAGCTAGAGGATGAGCTGCTGGAGATGGCGCGCGCTACTGGCGTCGGTCCGCAGGGCTTGGGCGGCATAAACACCGCCGTTAAGGTAAATGTAGAGTGGTATCCGACCCACATCGCGGGACTTCCGGTCGCCGTTAATATCAACTGCCACGCGGCTCGCCATGCCGACGCCGAACTATAAGGAGGAAATCATGTCAGAAGTTAAAAGAATTACCGCACCTTTCGATAAAAGCGTAGTAAAAAGCCTAAAGGCGGGCGATAACGTACTAATAAGTGGCACCATCATCGCAGCCCGCGACGCAGCGCACAAGGCTCTAACCGAAACCCTCGCTCGCGGCGAGAAGCTACCCGTAAGCTTAGCCGGCGAGACGATATACTATCTGGGGCCGACCCCTGCCAAACCTGGTCAGGCAATCGGTGCTGCAGGACCTACGACTAGCGGACGCATGGATAAATACACTCCTACGATGATAAACGAAGTAGGCATCAATGGCATGATCGGCAAGGGCTATCGCAGCGACGCCGTCGTTGAGGCGATGAAAAAATCGGGCTGCGTCTATATGGTCGCTATCGGCGGAGCGGGCGCGCTAATCAGCCAAAGTATCAAAAAGTACGAAGTGCTAGCCTATCCAGAGCTTGGCCCCGAGGCGGTCGCGCGACTTACCGTCGAGGATTTCCCAGCTATCGTAGCGATCGACAGCGAGGGCAACAACTTCTACGAAGTAGGACAGGCGCCTTATAGAAAAATCTAAATTTTGCTAGCGACGTCCGCGCTGTGCTCTTTGCGGCGCGGGCGTTCGTAAATTTATCGGCGTCCGCTCGGGCGCCATAAATTTCGCAGCATAATCTGCGGCGTTTGTTTCGCGAAATTTTACGCTGTCGCGCAGTGAAATTTTATAGCGAAATTTAAATCGCGTCCGTAAAATTTTATCTACATTCGCGGCGCAGAATTTTAAAATTTCGCGCCGCTTAAATTTCTACCGAAATTCCGCCTTCACTCCATTTAAACAATCCGCCGTTAAAATTTAACCGTAAATTTATCTAAGTCTAAATTTTAAAATTTCGGCGCCGTTCGTAAGCAAATTTAAAGCCCGCAAGCGTCATAATCCATCTCAAATTTAAAAGGAGCAAAATGAGCGCAAGCGAGCTGGAGCAGATCAGACTGGAGCTTTTGTATAAGGCGAAAAGAAATACGATCTTAGCGGCGGCGTGCATGCTCTTTTACGGCGCGTTTTTGTTATACAAATTGCGCGACGGAGGAGAGATGGCGGATTTGTTGTCTCTTATCGGATTATTCGCGGTTGTTCTTATAGTAGCCGTTTTGTGCGATGAAAGCTCCATAAAAGCTAAGATAATCTACGCTGCCTGCCTTTTTGCTATGAGCCTATTTCTAAACGATTTACAAAATCGCCCCACGATTTCCAAATATATCTTACTCGCGATTATAACTTTAATCTTGGCTGCTTATAGCTTATTCGTATTATTTAGAGTCTTCAAACGAGATTATTCGATAAAATTTCGGCGCGCTTTTAAAGAGCACTATCTAATGCCTTATTTTAAGGCGTTCGGCTATCGATACGATATTGGAGGCAGTATCGATCCCGCCAAGCTTAAGCTCTCTGGACTTTTTTCGCGACTAGACGAATTCTTAGACGGCAACGACAGGGTCTCGGGCGTTTATGACGGCGTGAAGTTCGCATTTTGTGACGTAAGTTTATTTAATAGATTTTCGGAAAGCGAAATCCTCGGCACCTTTTTCTACGCGGAATTTAACAAACGCATAAGCGCCAAAACCCTGATTTTTCCCGCTCGCGCCGGCGCGCCGAACACAGGCGGGCTAAAAAAGATCGATATGGACGATGCGGAGTTTAACGCCGCCTTCGCCGTGTATTGCGAGGATGCGGCAGGCGCGATGTATATTTTAACGCCCGCCTTTATGCGGAGGCTCTTGCGCTTCGCAGGCGCCGTGGCCGCGCCCGTCAGTCTTAGCTTTTTAGATAGCAAAATTTATATTTTCGTAAATACGGGCTACGATAATTTCGAGCCCGACATCGACGAAAGCGTGCTGCGCCGCGACCCTGCCGCGCAGCTCAAGCGCGAGCTTTCGCACTTTTTGGCGATCGTAAAAAACCTAAAACTAAACGAAAGAATTTGGAGCTAGCGAGCGGCTCGCCGCGGCTTTGCGTGTCACAGCCGCGCGCACTATAGCTTCACACGCCGTGCTGCGACCTCACGCGCCATAAAATTTGGAATTTTAAAATTCTGCTTTTGAATTTCATGAATTTCGCGCTTTGGAATTTTACGCGCCTTAAAATCCCGCGCGTTTTGAAATTTAAAATTTTAATCCACGCTACGAAATTCCGCACCGCAAAATTTAAAATTCTGAAAATAGAATTTCGTGCCGTGAAATTCTACGCCTTAAAATTTAGAATTTTAAAATTTCACAGTCGAAATTCTGCGCGCCTAAAAATTTAAAATTTTCCCGCGTCTTTAAATTTGCGGCTCCAAAGCCTCAAAATTTAAAATCCAAATCCGCTCGCTGCGGAATTCTGCGAAATTGCGAAATTTGAAATTGCTTGAAGTTGCAAAATTCCGCGAGGCTGCCGTTTGAAATTCGCCTCTCACGCCATAAGGCTAAGCAGCAGCAAAAATCCGATGAAGCTTAGGGCGTTGCCGAAGGAGCCGCCGATGTGATCGCCGAGCCACGTCAGCACGAGCGCGCCGCCTAGACGCAGACCGAGTTGCAGCGCCACAGCCGCGATAAAATCCACTACGCGCCGAAGCCCGCTGCGGGTATCGCCGAGCTCGCTGCCGCGGCTTTGGTTCCACAGTCCGCTTACGCGGTAGTCCTTGTAGCGGGCGCGGAGAATATCGCCGTTTTGCAGCTCAAAGCTCTGCGAAGCGTCCTTTGCCTTAGCGGGTGCCGCGGCTTCGGCGGAGCGGGCGGAATTTATAGAATTTGCTGCGTTGGCAGAATTTACAGAGCTTGCAGAATTCGCTGATTTCGCAAAATTCTTAACGCTCGCATAATTTGCAGAATTTTCTGCGTCTAAATTCTTAAATTCCGCAGAATTTTCGCCGCCTGCAAGCTCCGCTAAATTTTGATCCGCGCGTATCCCGCCGGAGACGATCCGCAGCTTGTTTTCGCCCGATAAATACACTCCGTCCAGCGCGAAGCCGAAATAATAAACGTCGTCGCTTCGCAGCACGCGCACGCCGCTAGCGTAACCCTCCGCTTCGCCGCTTCGCTTGGGCTCTTTGGAGTGCGCGAGAGCCGCAAATATGCGTCCGAACTTCGCGGCGCGCCAGTCTCTGCGCATAAACTTGAAGCTGCAATATGCGGAAGGCACAAGGACGGGCAGGGCTATCGCCCCCGCAGGATCGCTCTTTTCAAAGATAAAGATTATACAGTAGATACTCATCGCGGCTAGCGCTACGCCGAAGGCTGCGAATATCGCGGCGAGCATCGCGCTGCCCGCGTCCTTCCAGCGCTGCGCGCCCAGGCTGAGATTAACGAAATCTAGCGGAGATAAGGCGGAGTTTGCCTGGGCGCCGCGCTCCTCGCGGGTAGAATTTAAAGATAGGGAGCTGCTTAAATCTTTGCAATTTAAATTCGAAGCATAAAACTTCGTATCGGCGTTCGCCTGCTCGTTAAAGCCTTCGCGGATCAGGCTCAAAGCGGCGGAATTTATACCGCTGCGATCTTTGTCCGATAAATCAGATACTGCAGAATTTTGGCGCGCACTTGCCGCCCTATCGCTATATGCGTCGCGGTTTGAATTTGCGGCGGTGGAATTTTTGCTGTTTGGAGTTTCGCGGCTAGGACGCGGCGCGGAATTTTCGCCGCTTAAATCGGCGCCGCTTAAAGCCTCGCGATCGGAATTTAAGCCCCTCAAAGCCTCTCCGCCGGAATTTGAGCTTGAAGCCTCGTATATCACCGCTAGCTCGTCGCCCTCGCGTATCGGCAGATAAAGTCCGTCACGCTTTAAGTCCAAATTTTCCGCAAAGTGCAAGCCCTCAAGCGTAAAGCTAAATTTAGCCGTGCCTGCAGCCGCGGGCTCAAGCTTCAAATCTCTAGCCGTGCCGCGAGCAAGCTTGATACGTCGCGGCGAAAGAAATTTAGCAAACCCCATTCGCGCCTTTCAGATCCTGCAAAATTTCGCCCCTCTATTTCGCGGCGGATTTTTTGCGGATCTGGATATTGATGAGCTCCACCAGCAGCGAAAACGCCATCGAGAAGTAGATGTAGCCTTTAGGTATGTGAAAGCCCAGTCCATCGGCGATCAGTGAGACGCCCACCAAAATCAAAAAGGCAAGCGCTAAAATTTTGATCGTCGGGTTTGCGTCCACAAAGCGCGCGATCGCGCCGCTAGCGAGCATCATCACGCCCACGGCGATGATGACTGCGAGGATCATCACGGGCAGGTGCTGCGCCATGCCCACGGCGGTGATGACGCTGTCGAGCGAAAAGATGATGTCCAAAACGGCGATCTGCACGAGAGTGCCGCCGAAGCTCGCCTTGCCGCCGCTAGCACTATGCTCGTGTGCCTCGCCGGTGGCGCTGGAGTGGATCTCGAGCGTGGATTTGACGAGTAGAAACAATCCGCCGCCGATCAGCACGAGATCGCGCCCGCTAAAATCGCGCGCAAGCACGCTAAATAGCGGCTTGGTTAGCCCCATGATCCAGCTTAGGCTAAGAAGCAGGAGTATGCGCGTGATCATCGCAAGCGCAAGGCCGATTATACGGGCGCGCCCGCGCTGCGCCTCGGGCAGGCGGCCGCACAAAATCGCGATAAAGATGATATTGTCGATGCCAAGCACGATCTCAAGCCCCGTGAGCGTCGCCAGGCTGATCCATGCCTCGGGTGAGGCGATCCATTCAAACATCGGTTTCCTTTGGGTGAAATTTAAGCCGTGATGATAGCGAAAGTTTGGTTAAAATTTCTAAATTTTACCGCCTTCGCGCGCGAAACAGCGCGTGGAATTTCGGCGATGCGATGCGGACGGTTTATCTTGTAATTTTACCGCAAGATTATTTCGCTAAAAGGCGTAAAGCGCCGCATGCGCGGCAGAATTGCGGCGCATGGAATTTAGTGGATTGAGAGAGCGAAATTTTTGCGGCGAAATTTTAAAATTTAAGCTCTAAATTTACCCGTTTTTAAGCAGGGGGGGGGGTAGCATTATTTTCAGAATTTATTTCAAAGGAGTGAAGATGAGATATGCACTAGGTGTCGCGCTTGCGACGTTAATTTTTACGGGATGCGGCGCAGACGAAGTAGAGCTCGTGAAAAACTACACTTTGCCTGATTTCAAGTCTATGAGTATCGGCACGGCAATCGAGGGCTCGAAAATGTGTAAAAATATCACGTGGAGCAGAGAGGAAAACGGCGGATTAAAGACAGTCAAAATGGTTTGCGACTTGGATATGGAGAAAGTACTGGCAAATATTATAGAATCAAATAAAAAGCGCGAGCAAGATATGTTGAGCCGTATTTTAGATAGCGCTATGATCTTTTATGGAGGAAAGACTTATGATAAGCAAGATCTGCTTAAGATAGCGAACGAGCATTGCAAAATAAACGATGCGAAATTTCAAGAAACGATCAAGACTAAAGGGAAAATAGCTTATGACGATCAAAAAATGCTAGTTGATTGTGACGATAAGCTAAAAGATGAAATATTAAAGCCCGGCGATTCTAGAATTAACGAAACAAATTCTATGGGTGAGATTATGATGTTTTTGAAAGAAGCCGTTTATTTATCTCAGCTAACACCCGAACAAGAAAAAGCGCAGCTAGGAAAAGCGGCAAAGCTATCATCCTCCACGATTGAACTAAATTTTGTGGTAAATGCCGACAAGAGCGTAAGTCTGTCCGATAAATTTAAATTTACCCAAGACGGCAAAGAAGATTCTAATAATAGAATAAGCTCAAAAAAGATTCTTACGGGCTTCTACGAAAGATAAAAACACTTTTTACTCGCGGCTAAATTTTATGAAATTTTAAAATTTAGCCGTCTATTTTATATCAAAATTTCATTCAAAATTTTACGCGCGGTTTTAAATTTAAAGCGCAATGCCTTCTCGTCGTCAAGGCTAAATTTAAATTTTAGCTTTATTGCGGCGTACGGGCTAAATTTTCGCTGCGCGGAATTTTAAAATTTATTCGGGCGCGGATAAGCTAGCGAGCCGAGCTTGCGGTTTTAGATAAAATTTCGACCTTGTACGGGCTCTTGTGAGATACGAAAGTGCGGTGAAAATTTCAAATAGCGGTGTAAGAGTAGGCTTTAGCCGCGCAGGGCGGGAGGTGCGGTTAAAATTCTGACGAGCTAGCCAAAAAGCGGATTCCGCCCGCCGAAACTAGCGACTCGCCGTATTAACCAAAATTGGAAGTTTGTGCCCTCGAGTATGAGTTTCGGCGCCGTTTGCCTACGGAGTATCGGCCAAAATCGGCGGTTTTTTTCTTGTTGATCAAGCAAGCTTCGTCTTTGGATATTAGTTTTGTACCGTCCAAAATATCAACCGAAATCGGCGGTTTTCCCTCGCTGATCAAACAAGCTTGCTGCTGCGTTAATCAAACAGCGAGGGTTGCAGCGATTTGATCTTGTAGCTTGCGCGGTGAAAAGGCGTGAGCCCGTAGCGTTCGATCGCCGCGATGTGCGTGCGCGAGCCGTAACCTTTGTTTTGCGCGAAGCCGTATTGCGGGTAGCGCTGCGCGAGCTCATACATCGTGCGGTCGCGCGTGACCTTGGCGAGGATGCTCGCTGCGCTTACTTCGGCGATTTGCGCGTCGGCCTTTACGAGCGTCTGAAGCCCGCGTACGCCGAAGGTTGCGTTGCCATCGTAGATGATCTGCCCGCTAAAACCCATAAAATACGCGAGAATCTGCTCAAGCGCCAATCTTAGACATGCGCTGAGTCCGATCTCATCGACCTGTGCGCTTGAAATTTCGACGATTTTGTAGCGCGAGTTTTCGATGATCTGAGTGTAGAGTTCCTCGCGGCGCTTTTCGCTTAGCTTTTTGCTATCGGCAAGTCCTGCGATTTCGCGCTGCAGCACGCAGCCCGCGACGCAAAGCGGCCCCGCAAGGCAGCCGCGCCCCGCCTCGTCAATGCCGCAAATTTGCCCGCTCACTGCGCGTCCTTTCGCACGACTGGCGCAGCCCCGCTTAGCAGGTCGTGTAAATTTAATCTATCTTTACGAAAGAAGCAGATCAAAAGCCCGATGACGCTAAAGCCTGCAAATACGAAGCACGCAAAGCGAGCTAGCGCCTTAAAAAAGCTTACTTTGCGCCCACTGCGAACATCGATGAGATAAAGCCCCGCGAGCTTATAGCCCGGCGTCTGAGCGCTGCGGGCGTAAAATACCGCACAAATAGCGCCGTACGCGAGCCAGATAAGCGCGATCGCGGCTTGGTTACGCCACAGAGCTTCCTTTGAGCCCAAGATGAGATAGGTAACGCCGTAGAATAGGGGCATCGCGATGATGAAAAGATCAACGATGAAGGCCTTTACGCGCAGAAAAATCGGTGAAATTTTAGCTTTTTGTTTTGCCATTTTGATCCGTTTTAGATTAAATTTTAAAATTCCGCGCGCTAAAGCCGAGAGAATAAAATTTAATCTCGCTGCGGTTTCTTAGCAGCAAATCGGCGCCTAGTTTCCGCGACTGCCCGGCTTGATCGCCTTGCTTCCGGTGGTACAAAGAGGGCAGGTTGCGGGCTCGTAAATTTCAAACTCGAAATTGCCTAGCGCAAAAAACGGCTTATCTGTGGGCAGCTTGGCGCCAGCTTTAGCGACACTGCCAGCCAAATTTGCAACCTTGCAAAATCCGCGATTGGCAAGCGCAGCAAAGCCCACGACCTCTCCGCCGAGGTTTTCGATGAGCCTAGCGCTCTCAAGAGCCGAGCCACCCGTCGTGACGATGTCTTCGCAGACGATAAATCTTTCGCCCTTGCGCACTTCAAAGCCACGGCGCAGGCTCATTACGCGATCTACGCGCTCGGTAAATATGAAACGCTTTTTCGCCGCGCGAGCTAGCTCGTAGCCCGCTAAAATTCCGCCCAGCGCGGGTGAGCAGACGCTATCAAACTCCACGCCCGCTTTTTCGATGATCGCGGCAAGTTCGTCCGCAAGCTGTCCTGCGAGCTGCGGATCCTCAAGTACTTTGGCGCTTTGCAGATAGAATTCCGAGTGGTTGCCGCTTGAAAGCAGAAAATGCCCTCGCAGATATGCGCCGCAGTCGCGATAGATTTTTTCTATATTCACAGCTCAAACCTTCAAAAGCTCGGCTTCTTTGGCCTTAACTGCGTCGTCGATCTTGCTTGAGTAGGAGTCGGTGATCTTTTGCACCTCGTCATAGCCCTTTTTGGCGTCGTCTTCGGAGATCGCTTTGTCTTTTTCGAGCTTTTTGATCTCGTCGTTGGCGTCTTTGCGGACATTGCGGATGCCGATTTTGGCCTTCTCGCCCATCGCTTTAGCTTTTTTAGCGTTTTCTTGGCGTTGCTCGATCGTCATCGGCGGGAAAAAGAGCTTTACGCTCTCGCCGTCGTTAGTAGGGTTTACGCCGATATTCGCCGCTGCGATCGCGCTTTCGATCGCCTTTAGCATCGGTTTCTCCCATGGCGTGATCGAGATCGTAACCGCATCGGTCGAAAGGACGGTCGCGACTTGATTCAGCGGGGTTTGCGAGCCGTAATAATCCACGAAAATATGATCTAGGATCGCTACGCTCACCTTGCCAGTGCGTAGCGTCGTAAAGTCCTTTTTCAAAGCCTCGATAGCTCGGTCGCCGTTTGCTCGTTGCTCTTTATAGATAGCTTCTAGCATTCAAATCCTTTAAATAAAATTTGCGAAATTATAGCGTTAAAAAAATAAGAATAGCATTTAAAAGCGCGGATTTTGCGCTTTTAAATTTTAAAATTTAGAGTTTATTTGGTTGTATTTTGATCTGCGGAAGCAGCGCTGGCATTGGTATCGCTTGATGCTTGCGACCGAGCAGGCGCGCTAGCTGCGGTGGTACCGGTAGCAGGAACTGTGAGCGCTTCGATTTTCGTATTCGTCGCATTGATCTCGCCGCTAATTATGGAATTTGACTCGGTGCTTGCCGGAGCGAAATTAGACTTTGCACCAGAAGCTGGTATGGATGGCACGCCAGGGACAGCGTTTGGCACGGATTTAGTAGCATTTGCTTCGATCTTTACGCGATCGACGACAGAAGATTTAGCATCTTGCTGATAGAAATATGCGAGCACAAGTGTATTTATCACGAATAAAATTCCCATCGCGGCGGTAAATTTAGCCAAAAACCCCGCCGGACCCTTCGCACCAAATAAGCTTTCGTTGCTTCCGCTGTATGCGCCAAGTCCGATAGAAGAGCTCTTTTGCAGTAGAACGGAGATCGTAATTATCACGGCAAAAACGACTTGTAAAACCAAAAATAACGTAGTCACTATAAAACCTTTTGAAAAAATTGAATTTGCGATTATAATAAAAGATTTATAAATTTTAAGTTAAGAGTGCACCGCACGAAGCGGTGCGTAAAATTTAGTCTCTGCTTGCGCCGAAAATTCTTAGCAGCGAAAGGAAGAGGTTGTAGATGTTTAGATACATATCTACGGCAGCCATTATCGGTGAAGTGTAGGTGCCGTTTATAATATTTTTAGTATCGTAGATGATATACATCGAAAAGATTAAAGCCGAAAAAGCTGAAATCGCTATATCAAGCACGGTGCTTTTGAAAAAGAAGTAGTTCAAAAGGCTTAGCACGATAATAGCCACAAGCGATACCAATAGCGGTTTGCCCCAAGAGTCGAAATTTGTCTTTGTATTCATCGCGTAAACGGTAAGAGCACCGAAAGTAATCGCTGTAGCCACAAACGCATGCGTTACCACGTCTCCGGCACCCGCTGCAATATAAATAGCGATCAATTTACCTAGAGTAAGACCGGTAATAAAGGTAAATGCAAAAAGCAAAACCAGCGCAATCGTGTTGGCGCCGCGATTTACAGCTGCTTGCATACCGAAGATCAGCCCCATTAAAACTACCAGATATAAAATCGGATGAAGAGCCAAGCTCACGCCGAAACTCATCGCCACAAAAGCCCCTGCCACCGCAGCTATCATCGAAGCGGTTAGAAGCGCGTAGGTTTGTTTGATAGTCTGAGAGATTCGTCCTTGTTCCAGTGACGCGTCCGATAGCTCGTAGCCGTCCGCGTAATTTCGTCTGTCGTATAGACTCATATCTTTCTCCTTCTTTTGATTTATGAGCGGGGAGTTTAGCGAAAATTTGGTAAATATATAATTAAAAATTCCCAGAATTCTATCTATTTATGAAAGTAATATATAATTCCCGACTTTTTTAAGGAGAAAGTATGCCCAGCCAGTTAATAAATGGAGCCATTAAATTTATGGAAGAAAATTTTGCCGAGCATGCCGAGCTTTTCGGGAGTCTGGCAAATCATCAAAAGCCCCACACGCTTTTTATCGGCTGCTCCGACTCGCGCGTGGTGCCAAGCCTAATTACTTCGACGCTTCCAGGAGAGCTTTTCGTCGTGCGAAATATCGCAAACGTCATTCCTCCATACCGCATTAGCGAGGAATTTTTAGCGACTACTTCGGCGATTGAATACGCGCTGTATTCGCTAAATATCAAAAATATCATCGTTTGTGGGCACAGCAATTGCGGTGGCTGCGCGGCGCTGTTTTATGACGCCAAAAAGCTCGAAAAAATTCCAAACGTAAGGCGCTGGCTAAATTTAATGCAGCCTGTAAAAGACGAGGTCGAAAAGCTAAAAGATATCGGCGCCGACAAGCGCGAGTGGATAACCGAGCGATTAAATATTATAAATTCCATGCAAAATTTACTTAGCTTTCCTGGCATCAAAGACGCCTACAAAAACGGCGAGATTAAAATTTACGGCTGGCACTACGTCATCGAAACGGGCGAGCTATTCAACTACGACGACGAAGGCGCGCATTTTACGCTATTAAATAAGGGAATGGATTATGAAAAAATCTATAATCAGCTTTTTAACGATTAGTCTTTTTAGCGCCGCTTTAGCGTTTGCAGACCTCAACACGACCGGTGAGGGAAGCTTTGTAGAGACGAATTCTTCTACTCCAGAGGCAAATCTTACTTTAGAAAACAACAAAACCGAGATCAAAAAGGAAGTCGCTAAAATCTTATCCAAATCCCTCGGTGCGGAGGATGGCAATAAAACTGAAGTAATAAATATGATCGCAGAAAAGGTCGCCAAAACGGAGACTTCGCAGAAAAAAACTCCTAACGGCGAGACGCTTATCTCTGTAATCAAAGAGATTAAAAAGCTAAATTTGCAGCGCAACTCCCTGCTTAACGGCGGCGATGCCAACGCGAGCAAAAACGAACTGGACGCCATCGATCGCAATAAAGCTAAGCTCTTTGATCGCTTACCTTTCGCGATTACGCAGCAGGATATGGATATCGAAAGCATAATGTCGTATGCGCAAAATAAAAAGAACATCCAAACTACGCTAAAAAAATACGCCAAAAAGCAGAGCTCTCCCGAATACGTAAATGCAAGCGCAGATTTAGAAAAGATGGAGATGGCAGAGATCTTTTATACCTCGCTTATGAAAATTGAGGATATGTTTGTAAACGGCGCAAGCAGAAGCGCGCTTGAAAGCGAGCTGAGTAGTACGCTACTAAATATCCAAACTAGGGATTTTAGCAAACTTAATGATTTGAAAAATAATCTAAGCAGTCAAGAGCAGATAGACGCCTTAGAGTCTAAAATCAACGATTTGAAAAACGACAAGCAGACCTACGACGAGGTACTTACGTATCTATCGCGAAATAGCGATCTACTCGCAAGCAGCGTGGTTTTTACGAGCTTAAATTTTAAATCGGTGATCGATTATATCAACGATAAAATTCCGTTTAAGCTCAGCCACGTAAATTTCGGCAAGCTCATTCTAATCACGCTGATTACGCTATTTTTCTACTCGCTTCGCAGACTGCTTGCCAACATCATCTATTTCGTATTTAAATTCTTTAATAAAAGCTTTTCGCTGGATAGCGAAACTCTAAAAACGCAAGTAGTAGGCATCATCAAGCGCCCGATGGGTATTTTGCTGATCGCTTATTCGGTTGATATCTGTCTTAGTATCTTTTATTATCCAGCGCCCGTGCCGATAAAATTTGCAAATTTATTCTCGATCGTTTACGTGGTGCTTTGGGCATGGCTCATCATCGAAATCATCGATGGTTACGGCATTGTCGTGCTTGGAAACATCACGAAAAAAGGCGTCAGAAAAGATATTATAAATCTAGTCGTTAAAATTCTATACGTCATCGTAATCATCATCGCCGCACTTTTGGTACTAAAGCGTCTGGGCTTTGACATCTCGGCGCTTATGGCATCGCTTGGAATCGGCGGACTTGCGATCGCATTTGCGACCAAGGACATCATCGCGAATTTCTTCTCATCCGTGATGCTATTATTTGATAACTCGTTCTCGCAAGGTGATTGGGTCGTATTAGGCGACATAGAAGGAAACGTCGTAGAAACGGGCTTTAGAAAGACGACGATCAGAACCTTTGATAACGCTCTTGTTTTTGTGCCGAATTCCAATATAATGGCGCAAAATATCAAAAACTGGAGCCGCAGGAAGGTAGGACGGAATTTAAAGCTTACCATAGGCGTCGAATACGGTGCGAGCACGGCTCAACTTCGAAAGTGCGTAAACGATATCAAAGAGATGTTAAAATCTCACCCGGGCATCGCTCAATCTGCAGATACGGCGCTAAATTCCAAAGATTTTCGTATGCGCTATAGACAAAACATGGTCTCTATCGACGATTTAGCGGGCTATAAAAGCACTATGTTCGTGGCGTTAGATAGCTTTGGCGATTCGTCCATTAATATTTTAGTTTACTGCTTCACAAAAACCGTAATATGGGCAAATTTCATCCAAACTAAAGAGGATGTTTTATTTAAAATAATGGAGATCGTGGAGCAAAACGGACTATCGTTTGCCTTCCCATCGCAGAGCGTTTATATCGAAAATATCCCGGAAATAGCAAGCGAATGCGTAAAATCAAAAGTAAATTCCAACGACAAAGGAGAGCAAAATGGCTGATTTCGATGACTTCGAAGACGAAGAGTTCGATGAGGACGAATATGAGGACGATGATTTAATCGGAGGCGACGAGAGTTACAACTACAACTACGACGAGGATGATTACAGCTACGAAGACGACGACGGTTTTAACGATTATAGCGATTTGGACAGCGAGGATTATTAGTGTTTAGATCCAGGGCGCTGCCTTTTGATCCGCGCACGAATAAAATCGCGAGCTTGCAGAGCTTAAAATTTCACCACGGCGGGCTTTGCGAGGACTACGTCTCTGCTCTAAATCGGGACATTGCGGATACGCCGATACAAAACGCGGATCTTTTTACGATCATCACGCAGTCGTTCAAGGAGGTACGCGGCGAGGAGTGCAATTTTTCGCAAATTTCAAAGCTTTATCAAATTTACCTAGGTTTTAGCCGTATTTTTAACAACGCCTCTGAAATTTACAACCACGATTTTTACTTCGATTGTATCGCGCAACCAAGCGAGTCTAGCGGCGAGCTCGCGGACGCTTTAACGCAGGCTTTCGGCGGGATAGAAAATTTTAAAAGCGAGTTTTTAAAGCGCGCACTGGGGCTTTTCGGTAGCGGCTGGTGCTGGCTCGTGTGCGACGAGCGTAGCACGAATTTAGAAATCATCACGACGCAAAATGCAGACACGCCGATCGCACGCGGCAAAATTCCACTGCTTGCCTGCGATCTTTGGGAGCACGCCTATTATGTCGATCATCAAAATGCGCGCAAATCCTACGTGGAGAGCTTCTTGCGTTTTGCGGACTTCGGTTTTGCAAGCGACGCCTACTTCCAGGCGAAAAAGCAAGGGCTTGACTCCGTGAAGCTCTACATCAGCGAGCTTCATCCCTCTGCCTCCTCGCGCTGCGATTGTGGCTGCTGCGGGTAAATTTAGACTTTTGCTATGCAGCCTTTAGCGCGCGATATTCTAGCTCGCTATGACCTTCGCGCGCTAAATTTCAAATGGCTACGTCTTTCAATGCCTGTATTTTGCCGCACGAATACTGCGCTATACGGCCTGTAGTGCTCTGAGAGCGCTCCCGGCTTGCCGCGCTCTAAATTTACGTAAATTTGATTTTGAACCCATTTGGCGTCCACGGATTAAAATTTAAGATTTTTAATTTGAAGTTTGTTTGACTATAGTTCACCGCTCGTTACGCGCCAAATTCCGAGAGCTTCTCCTTTTCAGCGCTTATATCTTGTGCGCAAATACCGCGTTGCACAGACCTTATGTGAAATTTCGCTTTATCTAGCTCTGCTTTCTTAAAATTTCCACCGCTCGCGTATTGAAATTTAACGCTACGAGCGAGCATCTTGCAAAATTTTAAAGTTGCAAATAAGCCCACGAAATTTTCATACCAAAATAAGCAGCGCATTCTTTGTTTCCGTAATTATATAGGGAGGCACTCTCTGCTTCCCTGCCTTGTTCGCCCATGCCCTATTCGTAAAATTTTGTTTAATAAAGCGGTTAGTAAATTTTAAAATATCAGCCAGCTAAAATTTGCTGCATCAAAGGCGGGGTGCGGCGAGTTTGAAATT
>NZ_CALHII010000044.1 GCF_938030815.1 uncultured Campylobacter sp. | reverse complement strand
GACGCCAAAGACTTCGACGACGCGATCTATTTTGACGTAAAAGAGCGCACGCTTTACGTCGCTATCGCCGACGTGAGCGAATACGTAAGCGAATACTCGCCGATCGATAAGGAGGCGAAATTTCGCGGCTTTTCGATCTACTTCCCGCACCGATCCGTGCCGATGCTACCTCGCGAGCTTAGCGAAAACATCTGCTCGCTGATGCCGGATCTGCCGAGGCTAGCTTTTGTTTTTAAGATCGCTTTGGATGAAAATTTAAACCCGCAAAAGCAGGAGCTTTTCGAAGCGATTATAAGATCAAAGCGCCGCTTTAATTACGACGAGGTCGATGAAATTTTACGCACTGAGAAAGCAGCCGAGCCTGAAATTTTAAGCTGGCTCTTGCCGCTTAATGAAATTTGCGAGCGCCTGCGCCGCGCGAGGCTAAAGCGCGGATTTGATTTTCGCACCAAGGAGCTTCGCATCACGCTTGATGAGCACGGTTTTATAAACTCCACCCGCTTCGAGACCGACACTCCGTCGCACAAGCTCATCGAGGATTGTATGCTGCTAGCCAACAAAGCCGCTGCGGCGCGCATCGAGCGGGGCGTTTTTAGAAATCACGGCTCGGCGGAGCTTAAAAAAATTTACGCTCTGCTTGACGATCTGGCGCTGTTTGGCATCGACGCGCCGTATCAGAGCAACCTTGCTAAAATGATCGGCGAAATCCAAGCGCAAGCCGATACTATGGGTATCCGCGAGGAGGTCGATAAGCTCATCATCAAGGCTCAAAAGCGCGCCGAGTACGGATCCGAATCGCGCGGGCATTTCGGGCTCGGATTTGATAACTACACGCACTTCACAAGCCCGATCAGGCGCTATTCCGATCTCATTTTGCACCGTCTGCTAAAGGCGCAGATGAGGGGGGATGAGAAATTTTATAATTACCTGCTTTTAAACATCGACGCGACGTGCGCGCGGCTAAATGAGCTAGAGCGCGAGGCGGACAAGGTCGCGTTTGATTTTATGGATCGTAAATTTGCGCGATGGGCCGCGGAAAATTTGGGCAAAAAATTTCGCTGCTACATCGACGAAAACGGAAATTCCGTCACCGCAAAGCTAGACGACAAGCTAAAGGGAGCTAAAATTTTAGTTTCAAATTTCGCCGGCGACATTTTAACTCCCGTGCTAGTCGAGCTTACGGACGCAAATATCGCTAGCGGAGTGATTTTAGGCAGGGTGGTAAAGAAGATCTGATGTATAGGAAAGAATTTGACGGGCTTATCGCAAGCGGCAGGGTGCCTAATTTCGTGCTTTTACGCGGCGGAGACGATTTTTCAAACGAGCTTTACGCGCAGCGATTGAAGCAAATTTACGCTTCGGAAAATTTTTTGAGTTTGTATTTTTTAGAGTATGATTTTGAGCAGGCGCGAAGCTTCTTGGAGCCCTCGCTTTTCGGCAGCAGCAACACGCTTCACATCAAAACCGCT
>NZ_CALHII010000043.1 GCF_938030815.1 uncultured Campylobacter sp. | reverse complement strand
ATTTGAACTAAAAAATAAAAAAATTTTTCTATTTTTCAAATAATTAAAAAATTTTAATATTTGCTAAGTTATGAAAATGTAATTATACCAATTCAATATGCTAGAATCATTTCATTACTCGTTTGGTATATTTAGTTGCTGAAAAATGTCGAAAAAAGGGACTTAAATCGACATCGCAGTGAACTAAATAGATACTCTAGAACTCTGATAGACTTAGGTTTTCGTTTTTTAATGTAAAGCAGTGTTTAATATATTAATGTGACATTACAAGATGACTGTTCCAAAGTGAGAGCTTTGGAATGACTTTTACAAGATCATGAAAAGTCGTCTGAATGTTATAGGGATATTTAAGTGCGGTTTTATGTTTAAAAGGCGGAAGGATTAAAAAAAGAGCGTCAGGTTTTGAGGTTTTAGAATGAGTAATAATCGTTACAGCTATTTAAATGACGATGGAAATGATTTCAAATCATTCAAACGACATATAAAAATCGCTGAAAAAGGGTAGGAAAGCATTGCTTTCGTTGCCTCAGACGCAAGTCTGCGGCTTTTAAACTAGGGAAAATATATTATGTCAACTAAAACCACGTACTCTTTCTTCAATCTCGGACAAACAAGAGTTCACACTAAAAGTCAAACTTCTCAATCTAATCATGCAGTAGCCGCAAGCCAAGATCATGCCGGCCATGCTCCTTCTGCATTGAACAAATTGATTTACGACCATTCTTTTGGCGGTCTGAATCTGGCAGCAGCCCTCCCTAAACAATTGAGGGGACAGGATAAAATTTTTGGTCTGCAACATACGCCCTCTGCCGATACTGCCGCAGTCAATACTTCAAAAAATACCAAACCGGCGCCGGTTGCCGACCGCAGTAAATTAACCAGCAAAGGACGTAATCGATACGGTAGTGGTGTTTAAGCGCGAAGATCTAACACCCGATAAAAAGGTGCGACATATCGTAGAGATGCTGCATGACGGCAAGCTCTATAAGCGCGATAAAGATGGAAATTTTAAGGAAGACGCGCTATGAAATTATCAAAGCCCTTGATCATTTTATTGTCTATCTACGTGCTTATAGGCACTTACTTTCTAACTGGAGTAGTAGATATAGCTTTAAATGGCAAGATCCTTAAGCTAAGCAAATACTATAACGCCAGCTTTACCTTTAAAGGGCTGATAAACGGTTATCCTAAAATTTATGAGTCGCTTGCGATAAGCTTTGCAGTCTGCGTAGCTTTTATAGCGGTAATTCTGCTGCTACCGAAGAAAGAAAAATTATATGGAGACGCTAAATTTGCCACTGCTGCCGATATTGCAAAAAGAAAACTTTACGGCAACGACGGGATCATAATCGGAAAATACAATGGTAAGCTGCTTCGCTTCCCGGGCCAGCAATTCGTATCCCTTGCCGCCGCTACGCGAGGAGGAAAGGGTGTCAGCGTCGTAATTCCGAATTTAATGGATTGGCAGCAAAGCGCTGTCGTGCAGGATATTAAACAGGAGTGCTTCGATTTTACGAGCAGGTACCGCAAAGAGGTTTTAGGCCAGGATGTTTATCTATTCAACCCTTTTTCTAGTAGAACTCATCGCTATAACCCCTTGACCTATTTTGATATAAATTCTCCCGAGGCCGATAGTACGTTAAATAGCCTTGCCAATATATTCTTTCCGCCTCCGGCATCGGGCGATCCTATATGGTCTCAGCTATCTCAAGATCTATTTATCGGTATCGCCTATCTACTAGGAGAGCTTATCTCTACACGATTGGGGATCGCCTTTTTAAATTCGAAGAAAATTGATTTGGATCTGACGTTTTACGATATTTTAAGATTCTCTATTTTAGGTTTAGATACCCAAATAGAGGAAGAAGGTAGTGATGGAGAGGTCACCAGCGTTAAGCTCAACACTCTTGATAGCAGTTATACATTTCTGGAACAATGCGGTCTTGTCAGCGATAAGGTAAAAATGCGCATGAAAGCCTATGTTGAGACTGAGGCTAAGATGAAAAATAGTGTTTTAAAATCTTTTCAAGGCCCTCTTAAGATGTTTCAATCAGATTATATGAGGTTTGCTACCAGCGGAAACGACTTTGATTTTAGAGATCTACGCAAAAAGAAAATGACGATTTATGTAGGCATTACGCCTGACAATCTACCTATTGCCAAACCTATTCTTAATGTCTTTTGGCAACAGCTATTTACCGTAAATACCAAAGAACTTCCACAAGCAAATCCGGATCTAAAGTATAAGGTGCTACTTATGATGGACGAATTTTCCGCTATAGGATATCTGTCAATTTATCTTAAATCTATTGCGTTTATAGCCGGATATAATCTGCGCAGCGTTATGATCTATCAAAACACTTCGCAGCTAGAGATAGCCCAACCCGATGGATATGGACAACACGGTGCAAAAACTCTGCTATCAAACCATGCTTGCAGAATTTATTTTGCTCCTGACACTCAAGAGGATGCGAAGGCCATAAGCGAATCGCTTGGAACCAAGACTGTCCGCAACAGATCGAAATCATTCGGCAAAGAAAGCGGCGGCGGTAGCGAAAGTGATGCCAGTAGAGCCCTTATGTTGCCGCAAGAGCTTGTGGATATGCCTTTTGAAGACGAGCTTATTCGTATTGCAGGCGGCGGCCGCTTTATAAAATGTAAAAAGGCCTTTTATTATAATGATCCGTATTTCATCGATAAATTTAAAAGTATTTCGCCTACGTTAAGAAAATCAAAACAGCCTAGTGAAGATGATTATAAGCTTGCCGCACAGCTAAGAGAAACGAGTATCGAGATCCCTGAGCAAAGTTTGGAACAAAACAAAAAAGATCGCGATGCGCGTATTGTGGCAACTTTTGAAAGAATTATCCAAGAAGACAAGGCAAAAGGAGTTGTTTATGACGATGAAGAGGAAGATTATGATGAAGAATTTGCATAAAGGAGTAAATTTGAAAAATGGTGTTATATCGTTAATAGCCGGGTCGGTCTTATTAAGCGGTTGTTCCAAACCGCCGGAGCCGGTAGTTTTAGATGGAACGGAAGCTGTTACGATAAATCAGGAGCTTATAGCGGAGCATTCTAAAAGCGTGCCTAAAGATCCTTTTTTGAAGCAGGTTGATTGGACTTACAATATGTATTTCCATAAGCAGGGCGACAGGTTTATTGCGGACGATGATGTCGTAAAAGCATTTTACCTGGCGCATAATGCCGATAGGATGATCATTATAGGAAATTCCGACATTACCGGGCAGTATAAAGAGTATTTTTTAAGAAATGGAGTGGAAGCCGATATAGAGCTTCATCCTATCTATATGGTCAATCATTCAAAAGAAAAAGTTAATGTGCTTTTTTTTCATAAAAAGACGAAAGGATAAAAGATGAAAAAGCTAAATTTGTTTTTAGTCGGTTGCATGTTTTCGGCGGTTTCTGTATTTGCCGAAGCAGCGGATCAACTCGAGTTGCTTCAGGGCGATAAAAGGCTCGCATGCGAAGCTATTTTGTGTCTAAGTAGCTCCGAAAAGCCGGCCGAATGTAAGCCTAGCTTGCATAGGTATTTTAGCATCAAAGCTAAAAAGTGGAAAAATACGCTAAAGGCAAGAAATAACTTTTTAAAGCTTTGCCCGATGGGAGAAGAAGGGGAGAAAGACGAGCAATTTACGAAGTTAAGAGATGAAATTTTGACCAACCTAAACAACCCCTGCGATGTCAAAAACTTAAATTCCAATATCGAATATACAAACGACAAAGGCAAATATCTTAATCAAAAGAATATTACGGCTAAATTTGCCAGGGTAAGTCCGAAACTGGAGGGTGCTTGCGCAGCTCTAGCAAGCTCGGCCTACACCAACATAAGGCCGAAGTACGTATGTGAGCAAACGTTTTGGCCGATAGCGGATTGGAACAGAGGCTATAGCTTAAGGCTCGTAGATAAGAATATCTACGATGCGATGAAGGCCAAAAATCCTAGCCTAGTCGAGATGATAATCGAGAAGGATGAGCTGGGCGGCGGCGATAAGTTAAAAAATCATCAGCCTAAAGTTAGATACTACGTCAAAGAGCCTATCAAAAAAGATTGTTGGGTTTTACAGTAATGCAGACGCAAGAGCCGTTCATCCCTGAGGGGATGGACGAGCCCATATTGATCAAAGACATAGAAGAGCTACCGTACGATATGAGCGACGAAGTAAACGAAATAATTCAAAATTTAGCCGAAACGGATGATATTCGGCCACAAGAAAGTGAAGATGGATTAAAGACGCAGCCCGATTTGTTTGCCTCTATGCCTATTTCACAGACCGAAACCCCCGAATTAAAAACATATATAAAAGGTGAAACGGATAAGATATTAGCGCAATTCAAAAAAATCGGAATAGTTATAGAGCGCGGCGAAAATAGGCGCGATATCGTAGATTATAGCAAAACGGTAGGCGAATTTAGACTTTTAGTACAAGAATCAGAGAATATTTGCGAAGGCCTACAGGTGCGATTTAAAAATAACGAGGAGCTATGCGCGGTTCTAAAATCGCTAAAAGATACCAATATCGCAATTAAAAACTATTTTGATACCATTATGAACTTCTTTATACAGGCTCCGTCTAAGGAGTTTTTGCAATTAACCAATCAAAATTTACTGATAAAAAGCGTTTATGCCAATATTAAAGATTTCGTAGAGAGTTACGAAAAGTTAAATTTAAAAACCAGGTTTGAGAACCAGGAAAAAGAGCTCAATGAAAATTTAAATACGATTCAAAATTTTAATAATACCATAGAAAAAAGGCTCGAAAATATCGCCTCTCAATACGATATTTTCGGCAAAAACATTATCGAAAACCAGCAAAAGCATCTACAAGGCGTAGACGAGCAGCTGGAGCTATACCACAATAAACTGACCGAGCAAAAAGAAGCAATCGAAAGATCAAAAAAATTTATTAATTGGGGGGTAAGAGGGGCAGCAATAGCTTTAGTTTTGCTTTTATTAGTAGGGGTAGGTCTTGGTGCGTTTATCTACTTTGAGAACCAAACGCTTACAAGCATGAAAGCTGATATTCAACGATTAGGTGGAGTGGATCTGATAGAAAAACAAAGCGAATTCGTATTTGAGTTCCATTCAGACGCCAAATTTGTAGATGACGGCGATACTAAGATGATAATCTTAAAAAAACAGAAAAAACTTTGAAAGGAAAATAATGGCACCTATAAAATCTATGGCCGATGATCAAGAGTTCAAGACTAGCAAGGTTTTTGTGTCAAAAACGGAGCTTCCTGACAAAAACAAAACCCTAGTGGGATTTGGGATAGACGAGGAATATGTAAATGAAGCGGGAAAGACTGTAAAGCCTACCGCTAGATCCGTAATGTCGAAACTAGCACAGATCAATGCTCTTTTAAGCGCAGTGGAATCAAAAATTCCTATCACCATAAACGCAAAAGACGAAAACAATAAGGATGTTTATCTTAAGGCCGATCTTTGGTCGCAATCCAGGATTAGCTCAAGGGGATTAGCCTATAGAGATTATAAAATGAAAATAGAGTTACAACCAGAAATCCGAAATAAGGCCGGGGAACTAATGCAAGACGCGCAAGTTCTATACGCAACAAAAAGGGAGGGTGGATACGCATTCGATAAAAACAATGATACCAGCCTCATAAATAAATTTGGTGCAATGTGCGCCAAAGGAGTTTCATACAATCTAAGCGCTCATAATAATAGTACGTTGCAAAAATATCCTAAGCTCATGCAGCTGATCGACGGGATAGAAAAATTTGCCAATGTAGAAATCGGCTATATAAAACAGCAAGGAACCATAGTTAAATCAATCGCTCCGATTAGTGTAGACAAGGACGGAACACAAAAAGAGGGCGAAAGCAAGCTTGTAGATTTGGCAAAAGGTGGTATCAGAGATATGGGGCATGAAATTTAATCCGTGATATGCCGCCTCTTAAGAGACGGCTATTTACAGACTTGTTTGATTGACATTACTTTTTGGGACGTATAGCGGAAGTCGCTAATCAATATCTCAGAAAGGGGTCGAAGATCTGCGTCTCGGGAAATTTGAAATATGAAACATGGACGGATAACAATGGGGCAAATAGATCTAAGCATTGCGTGTATGTTGCAGATATGATCATGCTTGATAGTAAGCCTAAGGCGGAACCAAACGCAAGCGGATCCCCTTTGGATTCTGGCAATCAATAAATATGCCTTGGCATAGTGTAATATGACTTAAATTATCTTACACTACTTTAATATAACGTGCAATATAAAACGAAGGATCTACTATGAGTATAAAAGAAACGGCTGAAGAAAAAACGAATTTAAAAAAGGAGGATTTTAGCGCCTTTAAAATTGCCTCTTTCGAATTAGATGAGCGCAATAAAGGAATAGGCGAGATTTTCCGATTAAACACCGATTTTAAAGGCGATGATAAAGCGATATTTCTAAGCTCCATGAAAGCTCTTAATCAACATATAGCCAAGCAGTGTAAAGAGCTGAATAAATTTTCACAAGAATTCGTAAATTTAGTATTTACAGATAACGATAAAAGCGAGAAAAAATTGCACGTTAGATTAGGTGAAGGAAGCTTTGATAGGGACTTGGATAATCTAATAGCGTTATCGAATAATGACCTTAAGCGTTCTCAAACATCAAAAGCAGCAAAAGAAAATTTTGTTGAAGAGATTGAAGAGATAGGTAACAAAAACCCCACAAAACAAAGAAGGGGCGAAGAGCATGATAAACTAAATAGCTTTTTTAACAGTAGCATATCTATTACGGAAAGCTTGGGAAATTCGATAGGCGATGAAAGCTTATCTGCATTTTTAAGCAATTTTAGAAAAACATTTCAAACTATAAATTTTAATATAAAAATTACTCCTAATGCCGCCACTAACGAAAAAGATCAAAAAGTAGACGACCTCGTTCAAACCGTTTTAGAAAAGCCGAAAAGTGTTTTGCCTGGATTTGCCGCCTCTAAAGAGACCGAGGCGGAACTACAAAAGGCACAAAAGATAGTTTCAAAAAGGGTAAAGGCTGCTTTGCCGGGATTCACTATTTCCGAAGAGAAACGAGAGCGCTCCAAAATCCGCAGCAGATCTTTGGAGCAAGAGCGTTAGTATATTACGCTAATGTGGTATAGTTCAACATATATTAAGTTACGTTAAGGTATCTTAAGATATAATATATTAATTTTAAAGAAAGGACTGCAAGATGTTTGAAGACATAAAGAAGTGGGATTATACCATGGACGGGAATGATTTTGAGGCTATGATGGAGATTGCTAAGGATATGGAGGATTGCATTTATTTAAGAATTTGCAATCTATCGCGAAGCGGCGGTCCGGATCTAAGAAACGATGAAGACTATTTGGAGCTAACGAAACTTACAGATAGAATTTATAGAGAAAAGGATAAAACTAAGGAATATTGGAAAGCCGAAATGAAAAGGTTGGGCGATAGATTAAAGATTAAGCTAGGGATAAATAAATGACCGAAATAGAGGAACTGGCGAAATTTAATGAGCAAGACGTAGATCAGATCGTTAACGATTTTTGGGATAAAAAAGTCATCGCTACTCTAAAAAGCGTAAAAAACCCTAGATTAAGTATAATAGGCGGACAGCCCGGTGCTGGAAAGAGCAATACCATAAAAGACGTAGCGGGTAATTTTAATCAAAACTGCATATCCGTAAACTACGATGATTTTAGAAAGGGGCATCCCAACGCAGCTAAAATTTATGCTTTAGACGATAAAGATAGCGGCCTATATTCGCAATTCACAAATGAGTTTATGGGTAGAGTGGGCGATAAGATATTAAATAGGGCTTTTGATAACGGCTATAACGTTATTTTAGAAAAAACGTTAAAGTCGGATAACGTAAAGGAATATATAGATCTAGCTATCAATAAGGGCTATGATATCGATATGCACATAGTTACTTGCGAAAGAAGTCTCTCTATGGATGCTGCTGAGCGCAGATTTCAAGAGGCGAAGATAGCGTACGATCAAGAGGGGGGAGCCCTTTCTCCTCCTCGCAAGATACCGCAAGAATTCCACGATCTTTGCTGCGAAAAACTGGGAGATACCGTTCAGAAGCTATCTGATACCTACGGAGATAAAATCAAGAATTTAAGGATCATTCGTCGCGATGAATCTTTCGAGCAAAAGGTAGTCTTTGACAAAAACTCGGGATATGATGTTACTAAAATAAAAGAGACTATCGATTGCCTAATATCCGGCAAGGAGCGTAAATTAAGCGATATGGAGAAAGCTCAGATCTCCGTAATGAAAAGTATCTCAAAAGGTCTATCCGGTAATAAGATAATAAATAAAAGCCGAGAGAGGGTATTTGGCAAAGAAAAGGATGGCGGCGGCGGACGTTCCTTTGAGGATTAATTGTGAAGCCACTTTATATTTTTTTATCATTGGTTATTTTTACGACTTCATCATTTGCTACAACGACATATAACAAACTTTTCATTAAATACGGCAAGCTCTATGACATTCCAGCAGAATTATTGTGGGGCATAGCAAAGACGGAATCAAATTTTAACGCCAAAGCATACAATAAGAATAAAAACGGCACTTTTGATATAGGGCTTATGCAGATAAACTCCGTTCATAAAGCCAAGCTGCTAGAGCAAAATTTAGATCTGGATGACCTATATGAGCCGGAAACCAATATTAGATTTGGAGCCAAAATTCTACGAAGCTGTATCGATATGCATGGTTTTAACTACAAAGCCCTCAATTGCTATAACGGTAAAATTGCAAACAATCCTTATAACAAAAAGGTTCTAAAAAATATCAGAGATAATAGAAGTAAAAAGAAAAAGCGAGTTTTGATAAAATTTTAAAGGAGTTGAAATGGAGCTTCATAAAGACGATACTAGAGCTATTTTGGAGTATCTAGGATAATTTAAAATGCGTGCCAGCGAGCATACAGCCTCCGCGTCCATAAACCCTAAAAATGGAATGATTAAAGACTTCGGCAGCGGCTGGGGCGGCGATATAGTGAGCTTTTACCAATACGTAAAAAATTGTTCACCCAAACAAGCTTTTAAAGATATTGCTACGATATCTAAAGAGCTTAATATTAACATACAATCAACTAAAAGCTCAACTCATAGCAATAATGAATTGAGCCAAAAACGGGAAAGTCAAAAAGAAAACAGGCTTCCGATGCTGATTACGCAATCATATATTGATAAGTTCAAACGGGAAAGAAAGGAGAATTTCTCGAGATATTGGGAACTTTTATCTAAAACTTTACCTACGTTCGACGCAGATACAAAACTATTGCTTAAAAATTTGAAATAGGCTACTCAAAGCAAGCCAATAGGCTTATTATACCTATAAAAGACGAGGCGGGACTTTGTCGCACGCTTTGGAAATATAATCCCACCCCTTATGCTTATGCCTGATGGGAATATATTAAACTTGAGCAAGTATACTTTCACTAAAAATAGGCCTCGCAAAAATTTTATTTTTAATTATAAAGACTTTAGTGAGGTTTATAGGCTAAATTTAAATGAGCCGATCTTTTTTGCGGAAGGCGAAAAAAATTGCCCAAATATGATTGCAAGTGGCTTAAGAGCAGTTTCGTTGGGTTCTGCCTCTACTAAATTAGGGGAGAAATTTATAAACGAATTTAAAGGTGCTAAAATAGTGATAGCTTATGATTATGACGATGCCGGACATCAAGGCGCGCAGGAGCTAGCACAACAGCTTACGGGAATTGCCTCAAGTATTGAAATCATAGATTGGCAGCGCATAGCTAAAAAAGCTGGCATAGTAAACAAATTGTTTGATAAATTTGATTTTACGGACTTTTTGTGCGCTGCTGCTCATGAGGGAAAGAGCAAGGAGCAAACTTTTGAAAGAGGGTAAAATAAATTGGCACTTGAAAAGAAAATTCAAATTACTATATGCCTTGAACAAGAAGAGATAGATTTTATACGATATATCACACAAAAGCGCTTTTATGATACTCGCGCCGCCTACATCAGGCGACTAATAAGAGAAGCTATGATAGAAAACGATTGGATAGAACACAAAGAGGAATTTTATTCCGAAAACAAAGAACAAAAATAGTTTATCTTAAGTTACATTGTTCTGCTTTAACTTACATTAAGTTATCGTAGAATATAATCGTGGCAAAGGAAAAATCTTTACAATATATTTTAATATTACTTTAATATTAAAAATGTTTTTTTGTATTTTTTTGCTATCATTACGCTATTTCTTTACATGGGGTAAAAAATGGCAAAAAAATATACTCAAAAAGCCTGTCCGGCGATGGCTTTTGGGAAGATGCCGCGAATTTAATCGAAACAAAAATCGATAGCATAGAAGGAGAAATCGATGAATACAATCAGTCCTCTACCTCCGATGATCGGCGAATGGTATCAAAGGGGGGAATACAATCCGCTTTGGGAAAAAATATCCGCGATGCCGAGCAGCAAGATAACGCATTATCTAATGAGCATGGACGAGACAATGAATATAGACGAGTCCTTTATGGAACAGATGCTTCAGCCGAACGTTTATCGAATGTTGCCAAAGAGATTCTACCAACGCAAATTGTCGGAGAGATGGCTCAAAGCTTTGAAAATAGCGGGATTGAGCGATATGGCGAAGCAGATAGCTCAGCCGGAACTCAATTGGGCGGCGGCAATTCAGGAGGATTTGGAGCTCAAAACCTTTTTGCAACCCCTGGCTCTGGAACTAATGGAAGCGGGCAATACTCCGAACGAAATTCTATCGATATTGGGAGTTCCTTATCACACCGGACTAAAAATGATAGCGATGTTTTGGATGGGAGATTACCAGGAGGAGCCGCTAATGAAATATTGGACAATACTTTTAAAGAGCAGTTATTTCCGGGAGAGCAAGGAGAACAAAGAGACCAAAGCGGTGTTCGAATATCTGATGAGATACGTAAAAATGGAGTATCCTTGGAGATTACTATCCGAGAAGGATTACGAGATATACAAGAGAAACAAAATCAAAGCCCGGGAGAAACTAATGGGGGCTTGGATGAATTACGAGGCAACTCCGGAGAGGATACTAGAGGATATTATGAACTTCGGCGATCCCAAGTATTGGGAAACAAAATTGTATCGCTAGGGCAAAATAACGATTTTACCGCTAAGAGCGAAATCTTAATAGCTGGGGCTAAAGATAAATTTAAAAATAATTATGAGGCCTTAAAGCTTGTAAAAGAGCTAATACAGATTAAAAAAAAGGCAAAGGCCGAAGAAAAAAATTTTACTATTACCGAGTTCGGATTGTATGAAGATGGCCGTAAAAAAGAGATTTTAAAACCATCTGCGGGAAACAGCGCTTTTCTCATATTCGGCGACAAGCAAAAAGATAATTATACTACCGTCGAGGTTGATAATTTAAGTTTCAACGCTCTTGAATTGCTTTACCCTTCGCAAGATCATTACAACATTAAATTTGAAAAATTTATCCCTAGTGATAAAGATGAAAATTGCATCACAATGTAACTTAATGTAACGTGATGCAACTTAACTTAATATATGTCTACAATTTAGTGGATTGCATAAAGTTGTCTAATACTAAATTTAAAAAATACGCTCTACTTCGATTAAACCTACCGCAACAATCATCAACATAAAAAATTTGTTCATCTGTTAGGTATATAGTGACTCTTATTTTGCCGGACTGCCTCGTAGTAGTCTTATTGGTAGGCTCGGCAGACAAATATCCATTTTTCTTAATAAACTCATCTAATATCATGCTAAAGAAATACGCCTTACTCCTATCAAATCGACTGCAGTAACCGTTAACATAAGAAATTTGTTCGCGCGTCAAATAAACAGAAACCTGCGTTTTACTATTTTGTTTTTCCTTAGCATCGGCTTTAGCAAAAGTTTTTTGTGGTGTACTTTTATTGATTTGGTTGATCGCATCTTGAATTTTAATCGGTTCTTTCATTTTGATTCTCCTATTTTGGATTTTTGATTGTTTTAAGCAGTTTAACATATTCTGCAATAAAATTAGAATAGCTGTTACGTGAAAGCACGCTATCATTATATAGTTCCATAAAGGACATTCCGTACTTTATAGCGTTATTTACAATTTTTGATTTTTTAAAGTAAAAAGTGGTAAATTTATTGAATGGCTCCTCCCCTAGCTCTTTTTTCAGCGATTTTAACTCTCTATCATCTACAAAATCCGTAGCTAAAAGCACTATATTGCTATTAAAGTCTTGAATTTCGATAATCGTTTCAGCTGTTCTTAGTAGCGAATTATAAACTGGAGTGCAGGGAATAATTACATAATCGCACTGCGATATTATTTCTAAAACTCCGGGCGCTACGAAGCCACCAAAGTCAAAAACACAATTATCGATAGATTGTACTTTATCAATAACTTTTGCTTTATCCGGATAAATTTGCTCGATGCAGCTATTATCATTGCTTTGTAAAAACAAATTTAGATCTTTCGCTACGCTAAAAGCAAAAGGTGTTTTTCCAACTCCTCCTTTTTTGTTCATTATTGCGATTTTCATTGAAAAGTCCTTTTTTAAAAGATAATGTATTTTATCACACTTTACTTTAAGTTACATTAAACTAATACAACTTAAGTTACTTTATGGTAAATTTTGCATATCTATATCCTTAAATTCTTTTTCGTAATCCTCTTTTGCTCTAATGTCTCTACCGACTTGATCTTTTGGTTGCTTTAGTATAATTTTAATATGCTTATTATTGGCAGGCTCCGAAATCTCTTTAAAAATCGTTTTACTCATCTGTATTGGTTTTAACGGTTTTTCTAAACGATTTTCTATTGAAACATCCCAAATTTTTTTATAAGTAGTTTTTTCGTAGTATTTTTTACTTTTTTTATCAAAAACATCGAATTTCAATTCTTTTTCTCCCACTATCGCAAATCTGGCAAATTCATTAGGCATTACGTTATTTTCTTTTATAACCCTCTCAAGATCGTCAGACCATATATTTATATCCTTGCCTTTGTCGGTTCGATATCGAACATAATAACTCTCTTTTTCTCTTTCATCAAAGTTATAATGCGCTTTACCAAAGCTTACAACTCTATAGTAATGAGCTTTATGTTTTGTTCCATGTTGTTTTAAAGCGTTACCCATATAAATATTTTTATTAATCTCTTTGCCACTATTTATAGAATATTTATGATAAATTTTAGTACTTGCTTCTACGCCCAATCTACGTAATTCTAAAGCAAAATTTCTACGTATATCATTCAAGTCAATTTTTCTTATATTGACTCTTTTCCCATAGTCGTCTACCGCTTTCAAGCACAAATGACAATGTGGGTTATCTGTATCGGAATGCATAGCTACTACAAAGTAATTATTCGGATATTTTTCGGCAATAGCCTTCATAGATGCTTCCTTTATTTTTTCTAGTGGGGCATTTGCATAGTCTTTCATAGAAAAAACCATGTTAAACGTTTCTCTTTTCTCTTTTTTATTCAATAAAAATAGATCGTGGGCTGTTGGAATTTCATACATAGAAGCATTAAAAGTGGCACATAGCTTATATAAATTTTCTTTACCTTTATATATCTCTCCATCGCTAGTAAAAACATTTAAAGTTCCATTTCTAGAAATATATTTTATGTGCGCCTTTAATTTATCAAAATTGCTTGATGAACTGGTAATTTTCATAACCACTTGTGGATTTGATTTTATAAAAAAATTTGATTTATTGTAACTTGTATAATATGTGGCTTTAAATTTTGTTGGGCCATCGATATATGTTCGTTGTTTTTTATCTAAATTTGTAAAGACTCGTTTAGCCCTCCACTCATCATCATCCCAGAAATTTTTTAAACGCTTCATAAAAGAAATCTTAAATCCTCGTCTTTAACACTTTAAAATATTTTTGTAATAATGCGGTTATAGAATATATTTTACCATCTAACATTTTTATCATCTTTTCAAAATTTGAAAAATTTATATTCACATTTTGATCTCTATTTCTAATAGCTGCAAGTAAGGCACTTAAATTCCGTCCGACTTTGTTTAGAGAATTTACAGCAAACGTTAAATCTTTCATCTCTATATTATTAAAGAAATTTTCTTGATACATAGAATTAAGTAATCTAAATCTAACCTCTTTTGCTACTGATTTAAATCCATGACATTCGGCTTCCTTCTTTAATAAATTTACTTCACTATCTGTTAATTTTATTCTTATTATATGTGTTTCTTTTTCTATGGGAGAGGCATCTATTCTATTAAGAATCTCTTTATCATCTCCTTCAATAATATATGATAAAATATCATTCAAGATACGATCTATGCTTTTAACTTTTGCTTTATCTTTATACCTTGATAAAAAATCATAGTTAGACTTATCTAATCTAAATGAGCGTTTTATTTTTTCCATATATATTCCTTATTGTGAGCCTCGCAGAGAATGCTTTTTTGCTATTTTTGGGTGACAAAAAGATAACAAAAAAGCTATCCTGTATTTTTAAAAATACCCGAGTATAATATGGATTTGCTTTTAATAGCATTAAAAAAAACCAATCAAATTTACTTTACAAATTTAATTTTATATTATGTTTTATTGTATGGTACATTTGCAGCTATTGTAAAACTTTCTAAAGGCATTATTACGAAAGAGCCAATACTAGCTGGCGTCAGTGATTTAGAAAACAAAAAATTTTATAAATTAAACTTATCCGATTTTATAGAAAAACCTTATCTAACTAATAATTTAAAATTTCGTTATTATATTAAAGACAAAACGAAAGCTAATAATTTTCTCTTACTCGAAAACAGAAGTGGCTTCAAATATTATGAAATAAATGGAGAAATTCCTTTTTTTTGATAGTTTATTCAATATTAAATATAAAAATTTACGGTATTATGTAACAAGTACAACCAGAATTCTCCACATCTATTGACAATTAATTTTATTTTTGCTTAAATTTTATTTTGATTTTATAAGGCAAGGAGGATGCTTTGAGCTACAGATATACGCTGCAACAACTGCATGACGATATAGTATTAGGCATTCACTCAGATGCAACAGCTTTTATTTTTGAAGCTATTCAGCGTTTGGACTATAGGGGAATTCATTTATCGCAACATAATAGATACACAAAAGACGATATAGCTGTTATGCTAAAGGCCCTTAGAGACACATTATTGAATAATAATCTATCAATGCTTCCTATAAGAACGACCGATATCTCAAAAAGACCATTAAACAACCCCGATGAAATACATTACGCAAGAATGGTAATCGAACTTTCTAATAGTCTTGATAGAATAACGCAAGATAGCTTACGTAAAAACTTTTATGTAGATATGGCAAGAATGGGGCTTATTAATAGATTTGATAAACGCGGGCAACTAAACAATCCGTTTTTAACCTCAAAAACAAAATTTGTTAATATTTCTGATTTCGGATTGCAATTTTTAGCAGAGTACGAACGAGATCCACAAAATATGTTTGAGATAAATAGACTTTGGACGCTTGCACTTAATAACTTACATAACGGATTTGAAACGCAATTTTATTCATTAATGCTAAACTTACAAGAATACAGCATAAATAGTATTAGCTATAATGAATTTGCATTCTTTGTCAGTAAAGTGAATATCTTACCTCAAGAACAAATATGTCGTCTTATAAGAGAATTTAAAAATTTATCTGTATTTCAAAGAAATACGATTACAGATAGAATAAAACGATATGCTAATCCAGGTGAAAATTTAATTTTTAGCAATCTACCCAAAACAGATTTAAGAGATTACCACAATTGGATTAATGAAGCTCAACAACTTTTTAGTTTATTAAAAGATAGCATATTGTTCAATGTGGGAGATTTTAGATATGATGAATTAAATTTAAGAGTCGGTGATTTGGGCTTGATTGATAATTATGAGAGGAGATTAAGACGATCTCGGGCTCAAAAAAGAGAATACTTTATTAGACATAATATTTTAGAAGGCAGTATAAGAAGATTGGGCTTCGAATTACATCATATTATACCATTATTATTTGCGAGGAATCATGAGGAATTTAAAGCGCTAGATGTTTGGCAGAATATGATACTTATAGATGGGTATAGTCACGCACGAATAACACAAAACGGAAGCAGAAATATTAAGTTAGAATTTAGAGATTATGATATGCTTTTCAAAGATTTTGGATTTCCTCAGCATATTGTAGAATGCATATATGACCAAAATGTAAAATATAATGTTTCTTTAAAGGGTGTTTTGGGCTCTACCAATCAATCATTATTACACTATCTATAAAAAGGAAACCAAATGGTTAGTATATCAGATTTTTACAGAATACCAATAGAATTAGAATATTTTACAACAGCTAGTTTTTTAGCAAAAATATGCTAACTCTAAATTTACAATTGCCAAATCCAACATATTGCTACAATGTATCTCAACTTTTGACCTATGACGATTTAAAAAAGCAATATTTTTAATAATTTAAATCTGTTCCGAGATAAAGTCTTTGCAGATCAGAACAAACTTTTAATCCCATACCGCTCCCGGCAAAAAGGTCTAATACAGTATCGCCCTCATTACTACTTGCTTTAACTATTCTTTCTATGAGTTCATAGGGCTTTATTGTGGGATGGGTAGGCTTAACTACTTTCCCATTTATTTTTTCTTTATGCCTTTGCGATACTATTTCCCATATATCAGTGCATAGTTTTCCGTTTGGGTTAGGGAACCATCTTTTGCCATTTTTTAAGATACCTTTAGTCTTTGCATGCTCTATACGAGCTGTGCTTCCATAAGGTATTCTTATATTATCGGCATTAAAAGTATAACTATTGCTTATTGTAAAGAATAGTATTGTTTCACTAACCGTATTGTATTTTCTTTTTGAATTTGAAAAGCCATCTTTCTTATACCAAGTAATCCAATTTCTAAAATTGACTTTATCTTGCAAATAATTGAGGAATAGTGCACAATTATACGGAGTGTTAAATATATAAAGGCTGGAGGTTGTCTTTAGTTTGGGTAAAACACAATCTATCCATCTATATGAAAAATTTAAAAACTCGTCTTGATTTTTAAAAGTATCCCAATCAGCCACTTTTAAATTATACGGAGGATCAATAATGGCTAGGTCGACACTATTATCCGGCAAAACATTTAAAAAATCAAAAACATCAAGCGAATATATTTGATTGTAATTTAGCATTTATAAGTTTCTCGTAATGTTTGTAGATTTCGTAGCCAACATATTGCCTGTTTAAAGCTTTTGCTACTTTAAGTGTTGTTCCACTACCTGCAAATGGATCTAAAACAATATCGTTTACAAAGGAAAATAACTTAATTAATCTATATGGAATAGTCTCGGGCATTATCGCAGAATGTTCGCCAAATGCGATATCTTTTTTATTGGGTATAGGGATGTCCCATATTTGCTTTGTAAAACCGGTCCACTCATCTTGCGTTAGTTTTGATTGTTCTTTTATCTCTTTCGAAACTCTCTTAGGTTTTCCATCTTTAACAAAGACAACAATAAATTCGCTAGTGTTTTGAGCATAAAAATTAGTTGGATACGGGTATGATCCGAACATAAGTTTTTTTGTAGTATTTGTTCTATTCCAAATATACAAATCCATAAGGAATAAATTGGTATTCTTTAGAATAGAATTTTGTATGTCACTATGTAAATCAAATATATGCCTATTGTAATGAGTGTTCAATTCCTTCTTTAGCATAGGCATTAAGGGAACGTTTATACATAGCTTTCCATTTGGCTCTAACACTCTTTCGCATTCTCTCCAAGTGTTCAACATCGCATCTATATAGTCGTCGTAAGAAGTAATGTTTCCAATATCATATTTGTTAATTTCTGAATGTTGTCTATCTTGCGTGCCATTACTGCTGTAATCTTTAATATTGAAATATGGAGGTGAAGTAACAACAAGCTTGACGCTATTACTATCTACTTCATCCATAGAATTTGAACTTTTATAAAAAATTTGATTCATTGTGTCTACTTAATTTTTATCCTTATTAAATTCCCATGAACGGACGACTTGAATTATATCATCATCTTTTAATAATGCAAGCATATCAAGTATGGCTTTCATTGCTATGGGTTCGTTGGTCTCTCTAAGCCATTCTATGTAAGTGCGTTCAGAAACGCTTAAACGTCTTGCCATTTCCTTTTGCGTAATAGATTGCAGCTCTCTGGCTTCTATGAGCTTGTGGATTTTATATAAAACATGAGCCAACTTCATTTCTATGCCTTCAAAATTTATTCTATAGCATAAGTATAGCTAATGTTTCTTAAAAAATATATATAATTAGAAATTTATTACATTATTATGTAGTAAAATTAAGATAAGTTTGATATATATGTATGATATGACTATAAAAATATAGGAAATAGATACGGCGCAACACTTTCTACTATCGGCCGAAGCTCGCAATCTATCTCTCTATCTCTTATTAAAATTGTAAAGATGAATGATTTTCAAGCTATCGCAACTTTTAGGCAAGTTCATTGGTTTGAAACCAATGGTAAGCCCGTGTGTTCTTGCTGCGGCAGTAGCGGCAAAATTTACTTCATAACCTCTCGCAAACAGTTTAAATGTAAGGAGTGCGCAAGTTTCTTTAGCGTTACTAACGGCACGATCTTTCACGGACATAAGTTGCCGCTTCAGACTATACTTGCCGCCATTGCGATATTCGTTAATGCCGCTAAGGGAATTTCAGCACTACAACTCTCTCGCGACTTAAACGTTCAATACAAAACCGCATGGGTATTACTTCATAAAATTCGCGAAAGCTTAATGGACTATGATAGTTCAAAACCGTTTCAAGGCGTAGTTGAAATAGACGGCGTATATGTTAACGGCTATATCCGCCCTAGAAATAGGTTAGAAAAAAGAATAGATCGTAGAAAGGCATACAAGCCTAATAAAAGAGTAGTTATATCGCTTAGGCAAAGAAACGAATTCGGTATCGGAGCAAATCGCACGAGAACTTTTATTTTAAGAAGCGAAAATCCAATAGAACTAAGTCGTGTATAGCTAGTAAATTTATCTCAAGAGGCAGCGAAGTGCATACCGATGAGAACGTGTGTTTGTGATAAAAATATTTATACCCTCAAAAAAGAAGAAGGAAATATTTTAATAACCAGGATCTACCTATCAGAGGAATCATATATAAAAGTTATGCCGACAAATCAATTTTGTCAAGTAATAGAAATAGAGCTTTCTCAAAAAATTAAAAAAATTGATTAAAAAACACGAAAATGATACTTTTCAATAACTAAAGATAAAAGATATCTATTTTTGGGCTTTTCATAAAAAGCATTCTATCAAATTTAAGTTTTCAAAGCTTAAAGTAGCTAAATTTACTTAAGAATTCGCTAAAATTTTGCTAAATTCTAGTGAATTCTTAAATTACCAAGCGAGCAGCAAAAATCAAAAATATAAAGTAATATAGATAAAAGTATTCCAATTAGTATTGACTTTTATCCTACTTTATTATATACTAATTTTTAAGGAAGAGGACGAACGCAATGACAATGGACAAAAGCAAATCGATGACAAATACGGCAACAAATGCTGTAAAGATAAGTATTACGCTAAATACTTATCTAAAGGAAGAGGTGGATGATATTTCACAAGAACTTGGGAAAAGTAGAAGCGGCATTATTGCCGATGCTTTGGAATATTATCTTGATTATATTGACTTGTGCTTAGCAGAAAAAAGGTTGAATGACGGGTCTAAATTTATCTCTGCTGAAGAGATGGAGAGGCTGGTAGATGAGATGGCGGACTGAATACAACGAACAGGTTTTAAAAGAGCTTGCCCGCTTAGATAAAGTTGATGCAAAGATGATATTAAGTTCAATACAAGAATTCGCAGATCGTTTTTCACCGGAGTATGAAAAATCGCTCATGGCTAGCGGTAAGATTAAAAAGCTAAAGTCCAAAAGAAACTTATACCGGCTTAGGTTTAGAGTATTCAGGGTCATCTATTGCAAGGAAAACGAGCAGTTAAAAATACTCGTTATCAGGATAGGGCATAGAAAAGATGTCTATGAAAATCTTTAAAAAACTACAAAATAAACTATATTAAGGCTTATAGTAAATTTTGTATATAGTTTTTCGCAGAGATAGTCAAAAATGCTGAACGGGAAATTCCAAGTTGTTTTGCAGCATCGTCTATTTCGTGCATAATATTTTCTTTCATTGTAATCGCATAGTTTTTAGTCTTATCTTCGATTGATGAATGCGGCTCCTTGATTTTCTCGCCGTCCTTTAGCATCTCAACTAAAGCACACTCAAAAGCTTCTTTTAGATCCGCGATAGCTTCCGCTTCATTTTCACCAGTGCCTTTAATAAATTTATACTCTTTGTAGTATGCGTAGTAGTAATATGTGTCGTCGAAATTCCTATCCCGCACAACAATTGCCTCGTATGGCAAATTCAGATAATAATTTAAATCTTTTTTCATTTTATTTTCCTTTCAACTCTTCGTAAATTTTGAGTGTGTCTTTAACATAGCAAATTTTCATCGGTTTTTGGCGCGGAAGCGTTTGCGTCGGTGCGCCTTTCATACGATAAACAAAATGCGAACCGCCGCTGTTTCTGCGCTCATATCCAAAATAGGTTAGAATTTTGTCCAAATCATCAAAACTTGCATTTTGAGGACTCGTTTTTAACTTATTAATTAATTTCTCTATGCTTGAAATTTCTAGCCTTCCTTTTTAATCTTTGATAATTATACTATATATATGTTTAGTATATACTTAATATATGAATTATATAGCTTGAGTTCTAAAATCTTATAAATTCGATAATGATATTTAAATTATGTAAATAATACATATTTCACCTTGTTTCCTGTCTACTTTATGTTTTTTAATAAATATTTAAGTAAATGATGTATATGATGCTCCTATCAAAAAAAAGAAAGATATAACACTTAAAGAGGTATCGCAAATTACGGGTATTCCTTACAATACTCTGCTTAGTTAGAATTCATCAAAAGATGGAAGCTATCGCCGAAATTTGGCGCGGTTTCTAAGAAGCTGTGATCGTGCTACGCTTGAAAAGTATTTCGTCAAAGCCTCGTCCAATATGGTAGTTGAAGACGGAGATTGTGTGGTTGTTAAGAAAAATGGATGTTATGTTGTAGGTATTTATCCTACTGATGGAGAAGTTATATCCATTATAGAAAAAGCAAAGTAATACCATATTTAAATATTTAAGAAGGAGTAAAATATGACATTATTGGATGTTATGGAAGTAGAAACGGCGAAAAATTATAGTTTTTTAGATGAAAAATTTCAATCTCCGCCCAAAGAAATAGAGGATAGGTTACAAATTCCCACCAAAAGAGTAAAAAACTATCTTATTGATGTTGATGATATTATTGGGACTTATCATTCCGATTATCAAAATATTGATTTTAGAAAAGTATGCGAACATTTAAAAAGAAGTTGTGAGTTTAAAGAACACGACGTAGATGACGAGAATTTTTTAAAAGAATTATACGACAAAAAAGACCCTAGTAAAAATTATGCCTGGGAGCTGATTATATATAATGGAAAGGGCTATATTGTAAATGGACACCACAGAACGGTATTGGCGAAATTATTAGCAAAATGCGGAAAAATACCTAGTAAAATTTATGTGCCAGTAGTATTTATAGTGGATTTATCATCCTATGAGGGAGATGATAAATGTGAAGAAATGCGTGCTAGGCGACTTAAAGATTTTGAAAGGGCAATGAGTAATGGTTAAAATTCTTAAAGACATTGAGAAAGAAATAAAAATATATAGAGCTTCGGTAGAAGTGCTAAAATATGATATTAGAAAGGATAGAAAATGTTTAAAACAATACGATTAGGAATGAAAATAGACAAGGATATTAAGAGAGGAATATACTACCTTATGTTATTATTTCTTGCTTTGATATTTTATTCTTTTTTTGTGATGATTATTTATGGCGATGCTGACTACGGTGTAATACTTGGTATAGCTGTAATAGTCGTTCTTGGTTTACCAACCTTTGGTATTTTTTGGGCTATTATTCGTAGGGCAAAAAATGCTATCTTTAGGCGTTTTTGCGAAATAGCTACCGATGAGAACTATAAGCATCTTGTCGATAAAATTTATGCTTTAAAGCGCGAAAAAAGAGAAGAAGAGCGTATTGATGATTATAAGTATTTAACAAAAGAGCAATTTGGGCCCATAGTAGATTTTGTGTATGATAATTTTTTGAAATCTAAGGAAAAAGCATTAGATTTAAAGAATGAAATAAATGATTACGAAATAACTTCAAGCAAGCATAATCCTGGTTTAATCGCGGATGACCCAAATTATAGGCCTGTGGGATATGACCCGGTGGATGGATGGGAAATATGGGTTGGGGGCGAATATGGAACTATAATTACTCTAAAAACTCGAATAACGAGAAAAAATAGAAAAGAGCTTGTTTGTGAAATCAACGAGGAGCTAAGAAAAGAGATAGGTTATGACCCATCTCTCCACGAAGGTGCCAATCACATAGAATTTAAAAATAAAAATAATAACATTTTGTATGTGATAGATTGGCGTTTTGCCTCAAATGATAAGAAGTAAAATTAAGTGCTGGGTTTACAATCCCTATGGAATTTGTAAAATTTCTTTCTACTAGTCCATTCTTTTTTACTGATGGGGTTTTGGGGCAAAGCCTCATTTTAAAATTTTTAGGAAATTCTCAACTTTAGCCGTCTGATCTATTTTGTTTCGCATTTTATATGTTTAAAGTTATTATAAGATTATACAATGTATAATTACTAAAATTTTGAAGTATTCGGATAAGTAATGCAAGTAGTCTTAAATAAATGGGGAAATAGCGTAGGTCTCAGGATGCCAAACTCTATTTTGCAGGAGCTGGGTATTAAACCGGGGCATCATGTAAATATTAAAGTTGAGAGCGGTAAAGCTATTATAGAACCCGTCAAAACGAAAGAGCAGGATTTAATGGCGCTTTTGAATATGATTACGAAAGAAAACTTGCATGGAGAAATCTCTACCGGTATTGCGGTAGGCAAGGAAAATGTATGAACTATATTCCGGATACAGGAGATGTAGCGTGGATTGATTTTAATCCACAGGCAGGACACGAACAGGCTAAACGTAGGCCGGCAGTCGTTTTAACACCAAAAGCCTATAATGAAAAAACCGGCTTGCTTATATGCGTGCCCTTGAGCACGAAAATAAAAGGCTACCCTTTTGAAATATCGATTAAAGGGGAAAAAGAGAGCATAGCCCTGAGCGACCAAGTAAAAAGCCTTGATTGGAACGCTAGGAGAGCCGAATACAAAGCCAAAGTCTCGCAAAATGAGCTGGAGGAAATAAAAATAAAGTTGGCTCTACTGATAGGGATTTCATAGATTATTTTTACAATATTATACTATATATATTTAACATGTGCTTAATATATAACTATAGCTTAGGTCGCAAAATTTTACAAAATCAAGAATGTTTTAAGTTTTTCCCCTTTTCTCACCTATAGAACAGCGGTAAAATTAAAAAACTGAACTCTAAAATAAATTTACACCGACGTAGCCTTATAACATCTAGAGTTAATTAGATTAGGATATAAAAATCTTTAGAAAAAGTGAACGCGGGTGTTGACTAGGAATCTCTACAATTATGTTTTTTTTTATGGTTTTTATATTAAAATATCCCATTTTTTAAAAAGGACTTTTTATGACAGATTTTAATAAAAAAGCAAAAGATTTAGATTACTCCATTAAGAAACAATTACTATACAAATTTATAGGCAAAGAAAACGAATTTCACTATGTTTTGGAAAAACTCTTAAAAAAGATGCACCACGATGACGATACGTATATAGAGATTTTACAAGGTGCTAACGAAAACGGTAAAGACCTTGTTATGGAATACACCGATCCTTTAGGAGACAGAAAATATACAGCATTCGTTGTGAAAGCTTTAGAAAAACTAGACGGCAAAGCATCTGGAAAAACAACAGAAATAGTAACACAGGTTAAGCAAGCCTTTAAGATACCAGCTAAATTAGGTGATCGATATAAAAAGGCTATAATTTCAGATGTTTGTATCATTAATATTGGGACAATTACGAATGGTGCTCAAGAAAAAATTTTATATGAAATAGATGAAATGCCTTATAAAAACAATACTAAATTTATAGATACACGAAAATTAATAAATTTATTTGAACAATTTTATCCGGAGTTTTTCTTTAATAATAGCGCAGAGGTTTTATTATTGGATAGTATAAAGAAAATAGAACAATTTTTAGGAGATAATAACGATGATGAGTATTTTATTCAACCGAACATTAAAAAGCACACAAGAAGTAGGCAAGATCTCATAGTAAGTGATAATGATAAAAATACTCTCAATAGAATAAGTGATCAAATTTTCGGTAAAAAAGAGACCCTTGATTCTTTTCTAAAAATATTAACTTCAAAAACTAAAAAGAAATTTTTATTGACAGGCGATGCTGGCTCTGGAAAGTCCATTTTGGTTTTTAAGATGATACTTGTATTTATAAATAACTTTTTAAAAGAAAACTCAGGCAAAATTCTTTTAGAAGAAAAAAAAGATTTTACCTTGCCGGTGTGTTTTAGAGCCACTGATTTTATTAATAAATATTCATCGAATGATTTTTATAGGGCCGTGGAATCCTTTTACGATGATATGATTACTTTAAAACCAAATTTAATTATTATAGATGGCATAGACGAAGTAGATAAAGAGACGAGGAATGAGATAAAAAACAATATTGAACACTACTTATACGAAAGGAAAAATAGTGCAAATATACTTTTTACATCTAGAACAAACTATGGAATAATAGAATTTTTATCTGAATATGAAAATTATGAACTTTTGCCATATGGTGTAAACCAAGCAATATCTCTTATTAAAAGAATAATTAAAAATAACAATGTGGTAATTACTACTATAGAAAAAAGTATAAATGAACTTGAAGGACAAATACCGTTTTATCCATTAGCATTAAAACTTTTAATAGACGTTGTAAAAGAAAAACATGAAATTCCAGCGTCTATTACAGAATTATATAATAGATACGTTAGCCTAATCTTTGGTGAATATCAAACAACCGATGTTAATATTGATAACCTCTTCGAGCCAAAAATAAAAAAAGATTTTTTAGCCGATTTCGCATACTACTGTTTTTTTAAAAAAGATAAAGTCATAGTAACAAATAGTGATTTTGAAGAATGTATTGATTTATTCTGTAAAAAATATAGTTTTATAACAAATAAAAATGACTTTATTAACACCATTGCTAGAACATCATTAATTAAAATTGATGAAAAAGATAACGTATCCTTTTCTCATAAATCATTTTTAGATTATTTTATAGCCTTATATTTTAAAGATAACAATGAGGAATTAGACAATGAGCAATTCAATATTTTATTTGATTTATACACTTCTGATGGACTATGGGAAGATGTTACTTATTTTTATTTTGGTTTAAAAACAAAAATAAATAAAAAAGATTTGGAAAAATTAAATAATAAAATAGAGAAAATAGAGGATAGATTTGAAAAAAATATAAATATAATGTTTTTAGGTAAGCTTCTGCAGTACGGTTGGATGACAGAAAGCAGTATAAAAAGCAAGGTTATAGAAAATGCGATAAACAATTCTTTAAATTTAAAAGATGACTTTAACCTCGTTTTCCAAAAAATTCTTAAAATAGAAAAGCCGCCAAAAATAATAAGTAGCATAGCAATGTTACATTTGATGAGAATGTATTATTCCAGTATGTTTATTGTTAGCGAAGTAAAAAATATAATTTCTGAGGTTGCAAATACACCAATATCTACCGACAATACAAATTTACAACCAGATGAAAATAAACTATATTTTTGTACTATTTATATATTATCAAATATGAATTTATTGGGAAAAGAATACGTGGAAAATGTTTTACTTAAATTTTTACCACAAATAACTAAAATGATAAATATTGAAAATAATTTATTATTAACTGCAATAATAAATATATTTAAAAATAGAAATAAATTCGATGATAAAGAAGACCTCAAGGCATGTATAAAAGCAGTAGTTAATAAACAAAGAAAAAAGTATCCGGAATTATTAAAAGATATATTTTCTACGAAAAAGAAAAAGGATTTTAAAGAATTATCATCTTATAAACGCAAATAACCACATTAATAAATTTGTAATAGGACCACAAATCTATGGGAAAAATAAACATATCGGCTCCAGAACACATTCAATGGCTGATCGACACTGGCAAACGATTGAAAACTATTGATGGTAAGGAAATTGAGATTTGGGAATTCCGTTATGAAAAAGATGAAAAAACGCTCTCAGCTTGGGCAAAATACTTTCGAAATCATTATTGTCTAGATACCGAGATAGATTCTCTTCGAGGCAAACGTTCGCGATCGGATTATCTTATCGATATCAAATTTCCAAGTGAAACATCAAAACTCGGACCAGGAATTAGAGCGGGAGACTTTGGAGAAATATTAATTGCCGATTACCTGCAATGGCTTCTTGATTGCTGGGTACCTAGAGTGCGATGGTCATCTAAAGCTATTCGGGATGAGTCACTTAAGGGCAGCGATGTTATTGGATTTAGATTTCATAAAAAAAACAATGAATCCTCCGCCGAAGACGTGCTATTTGTTTTCGAGTCGAAGACAAAATTCTCCACCTCCAAGATCAATCGCTTACAAATTGCTATTAATGATTCCGCCAAAGATCATATTCGAATAGATGAATCATTGAACTTTATTAAACAAAAACTCTTGGAAAAAAAAGAAAACGAACAGGCTAAAGGAATCGAAAGATTTCAAAATCCCGTGGATATTCCATACAAAGAAAATTATGGTGCTGCCACCATTATTTCAGATGAATATTTCGACGAGAAAGAATTGGCTTCAACAGATTGTAGTAAAATCCCCAAATCAGCAAAATCAAAGGAATTCTTCCCTCACCCAAATCGTGACAGTCTAGTCCTCTTGGTTATCAAGGGACCCGGCATGATGGAGCTTGTCCACAAGCTCTACAGGAGGGCTGCGGATGAGGCCTGATAAAAAATCCGTTCATCTTTTGGGTATTACTCGATCAAAAGCTAAGATGATTGAGTACCACGTACCTGAAAAATACCAAGAAATAGATCTATCACTACATCCAAATAAGCTCTTCACCATCTCGATTGGTTTACTGGGCGACCTAGCCGCTGCGATCAACCGAAATGAAGTAACTCCCGATTCTCTTGTAAAACTAAAAACCAATCTGCTATTTTCCGCCCGTTTTTTCGACTCTTACCTCCAGTCAAAGCTGAACGAGACACTTAATCCCTACCTCGCACTTCTGGGTTCCGCCTCCTATTACCTGTGCGATCTTCCCGGAAGCGCGTCGGTATTGGCGAAGAGCATTGATGGTGACTGTCTAGATTTGAATAGTGATGGTTTAGAAAATCTATTGCTCTGGTTGTTAAATGCCGATACGAGAACTTATTTTGATAGAACTAAAGGACCGTTCGGTAAATTAATCGACGAGATTTCAAAATCGGTTTCCCAGTTTTTTAAGGATGGAAACGGCGAAGAAAATCTCTTCAAATTAACTACACAACTGCGAGATGCTATCTATGAATTCGGCTTGCCAAGACAACTTTTATTTGGCGATGTGATCGTAGCTGTCATAAGAAAAAAGTTAGAAAATTCTACATGGAAAGCTTTGCCATTATATTCCGGATTACCTCAAAAGAAGTGGGTACATGCACTGCAAAAAGACTCATTTATCAAAGAACTCTGGCCTGCACAACACCTTTTGGGGAAAGCCGATGTTCTTAAAGGTAAGTCTACCATCATTCAAATGCCCACTAGTGCCGGCAAAACAAAAGCAATAGAATTAATCCTTAGAAGTGCGTTTCTAGCCAAGCGCGCATCACTGGCCATTATCATCGCCCCATTCCTAGCGCTGTGTCAAGAGATCAACAATAACCTTGCCAAAGCGTTTTACAATGAAAATATCAAAGTAAATGAGTTAACCGATGTTTTACAAACCGATTTTGAAATTGATAAATTCCTAAAACAACAACAAATCTTGGTTACAACTCCAGAAAAATTAGTCTACATCCTTCGACATGCTCCGGAATTAGCTAAAAACGTTGGGCTTCTGATCTTTGATGAATGTCACCAGTTTGACAGCGGCACCAGAGGTATTACATATGAGCTGCTATTAGCATCGCTGCGATCCATAATTCCTGAAGGAATACAAAAAGTGCTGATTTCAGCGGTCATTAGTAATGCAAAAGATGTTGGAGAATGGCTAAACGGGAAACCCAACGTTGTCGAAGGTACGGCACTGATGTCTATTTTCAGATCGGTTGGGTTTGTTAGTTGGCTTGATCGGTTGGGAAAGATTGAGTATGTTGACAGCCACAACATCGACCAAAGTGGATTTTTTGTTCCAAGGGTAATTGAAAAATTAAACCTCAAGAGTAAAAAAAGGGAAAAAACTATCCGTTTTTTCCCTGAAAAGAATGATGGACAGGCTATCGCACTATATCTTGGTTTTAAATTGGTTCAAAACGGCGGCGTTGCTATTTTTTGTGGAAGGAAATCAACAGCGGCTAATATCTGTGAAAAGGCCATCGATATTATTGAACGAGAAGTATCATTAGCCTTGCCGGTAAATTTTTCAGACGCGCAGGAAGTTAAGCGACTAGCTAATTTATATATTAAAAATCTAGGTGATAGCGCTTTTGCATCCAAGAGTGCGATATACGGAATTTTTTCTCATCACGGCAATGTACCACACGGTATTCGATTAGCAGTAGAATATGCTATGCGTGAAAATCTCATAAGGTTTGTTATTTGTACTTCTACTTTGGCACAAGGAGTAAATCTCCCAATCCGGTATCTCATTGTTGCCAGCATTTATCAGGGTAAGGAACATATCAAAGTTAGAGATTTTCATAATCTTATTGGCCGATCAGGTCGTGCAGGAATACATACTGAAGGTAGTGTTTTATTTACCGACCCTATTGTGTATGACAATCGACATAATCGAAAAAATAGTTGGCGGTGGAATATAGTTAAAGAGCTACTTGATCCAACCATGTCAGAGAAATGCACAAGCAGTCTTTTTCAACTAATTCCTTTGACTATCTGGAACGACCAAGCTAATTCAAAAGATAAAAAGAAACATCAGTTAAAATTAGATATACCACTTTTTGTTCAGAATTATATAAATGGGTGGGATTCTCTAAATGAAAAGATTAATGAGATTGTTCAACAATACGGTGAATACGGTTTCACGGTCGATATAATCAAACCACAATTCGAATTTTTTAGCTTAGCTCTTGCCTCCATCGAAGGTTTTATTCTCTCTAACTGGGATACTGTTGATAATTGCTTAACAGAAGCAGGAATTGTCGAGTTGGCAGAACAGACATTGGCATACTTTTTGGCTGACAATGATGGAAAAGAACAGATTAAAGAATTATTTAAACTTTTAGCAAAAAACATATTGGTAAATATTACTAATACCAACCGGCGAATAGTATTTAGTAAAACACTCTATGGTGTCAATGATGCTCAAATAATTGAAAAGTGGGTACAGGATAACACCGATAAACTTTTTGCTATCCAAAATAAAGATGAAGTTTTTAATTTGGTGTGGCCGTTAATAATGGAATATGTTCACAATGAAGCTTTTCGTAAATTTAACAAAAAAGATATTCTCAAAGAAATTACAAAAAAGTGGATTTTGGGAACTCCATTTTTTGAACTTTATCGAATTGCCGACGCAAGTGAATGTAAGCTCGGTGAAGGGAAAAAGCCAAGAAAAGTCAAAATCGAAAATATTATTGATATATGTGAGGGTGGGCTTGCCTATGACGCAACTCTTCTTGTGAGTGCATTGTTCGAATTTGTAGGAATGTTGGATCGAGAAGAATCAGGCAGGTTAGTAAAATATTTTCAGTTTTTCCAAAAGTGCCTAAAATATGGTTTGCCTACCAAAACCGCTATCGATCTTTATGAGCTTGGTTTTTCAGATCGTGTTATTGCTCAAGATCTTGCCGCATCTTTAGAATTAAAAGATAAAAATAATATTATAGACACACTAAAACAAAACCAGAAAACAGTTAAGAAAATAATGAATCAATATCCTAGGTATTTTCAAGAGCGCATGAAGGAAATTTTAAAAGAATAAATGACCTTTAATTTTTAATGCTTTGTTTCAAAGATCTGGATCCATATCCGGATCTATTTCATTCTCATTCTTTGGAAAAATCGAAGACAACATATCCAGATGCTCAAGCAGCTCTTGTTTTACGTAGCCATTTTGCATAGGGTCTAGTTGAATTATTATTCCTTCTTTCCTAGCCAGTTTAATCGCTGGAATAAAGTCACTATCGGCCGTGATCAAAGTAATCTTTTCAACCTGCCTTTTATTGGCTAAGGTTGCCATATCTAGGCCGATTTTCATATCTACGCCCTTTTGTTTTACGTCTAAAGTAAAATCTTCGTCTTTTAAATCCTCGAGCTTAATTTTTCCACTTAAAAGTCTTTTTAAAGTTGTGTAGTTTTTAAATTTCCACTGTATAAAATTTGTATCAAAATATCCTAATCTAACAGAGCAATATGGTTGTTTTTTTAGGCACGATAAGAGCTCTTGTCTAAATTTAAAAGTCTGTGTATTTTTTAAATTTAGCTGTTTTCTGCTCACTGGCAGTGAAGTCTCATTTTCTAAGGGCTCACAATCGTAGATGAATATTCTATACAGATAGTCGTTATTTTTCATAACGGATTTGTACACGTAGTGTCTTAGTCGTTTTGCCATATCTTTTGGATCAGAAACGTTAAATATCGTTTTATAACGTTTTAAGAAAAATGATAGATCTATTAATACTGCAGTCTTTAGAGGCTTAAAAATGGAGTTAAACGGTGTTTTCTTGCCTATAAGTTCTTGTTGCATAATATGTTCCTTATAATAAAAATATTAATTTTATGTCAAAAGTGTCAGGACGCTTCCTCAACAATAGTATGAGACGTCCTTAACACATAAATTTCGTAATCGATTATAGCCTTTTTCAGTTTTGTTGTCAACAATACTATTTTCTTTTACTTGTTTTTCCAAAAGGAAGTTATCATAAAAAACTGGAAATTTTTTTGTGATAATTTTTATTAAAAATTTGAACTTGATTTTTCAATTTTTTTCGAAAAAAATTCAGCGGCAGCGTTTAAATTTATTATATAAATTTATTATATTATTAGGGGGTGTGAATAACCTGAGCTATTCACATGTTCTTCATTCGATTTTATGGTAATTTTAGCCGTGTATTCACGCAGAAAATTTTCGGGGGTTTTAGGTGAGCATTTCGGGGGTTTTGAGTGAGTTCGTCGGGGGTTTTAGGTGAGCATTTCGGGGGTTTTGAGTGAGTAGCTTTAATATATATTATCAATTTATTATGCCGACAAATTTGTATTTTGCCAAAAAACATATCAAAAACCTTTAAATTTGAGTCTAGATACAAAAATTTTCTGCCTTTTGCTTCGATCTGGGTTCAAAATTTATGGCCGGGAAATTTATGAATTTTAAAGAATTCCCATGTACTGGTATTTTGCGGCCTGTCGGGCTCACCCGTAACCCCCGAAAACATCTCCGAAACTCTAAACATCAATGATACTAAATATTTTATTTTTTAATATTGAATCAATATTAAAAACTATATAATTTTATGAAAATTTAAGTTTCTATTAATGATCTCTATAATAAAATTATGACCATTAATTAAAGATTTAATGAAATTTAAATAAAATAACATAAATAACGGCAGGTAGGAGCCTATGGATAATAACGATAAAAATACCCATATCAGAAAAGCCAACCCGCTAATATTGGGGATGCCTTCGGAGAGTAACATTAAGAAATTAAGCGTTTACGATCTAAAGGTAATAAATTTTTTGATAAAGATGCTTCGTTGGCTGATTAAGACAAGCGACGTCGCTCCTACGACAGATTATATTATCACGGAATTTGACTCCTTAAATTTTAAGCTTTTTTATCCCAACGATGATCCAAATTGGCGAAAGCGCTTTGAGAAATCATTACAAAAATTATCCCAAATTCAATACGTTTTGCGCGACTATCAGGATGAATTTACCGGCAAATGGATCTCTTTCAAAGTTATAAATTTTATTCTAACACCTACTATAGGAAAGGATGGAATGGCTAAAGTTGGTTTTACGCGCGAATTTGTAACTGCCGGGCTTAAAAGATCCGATTACACTTTGTTAGAAATTCAAAGTATAAACGCCTTCAATAGCAAATATTCGCTACATTTTTACGAGCATATCATTAGCCATATTCAAAATTTTGCAAATTCCGCCTCAAGCAATGATTTTTATATTGAGCGCATAGAACTAGATGTCAAAGAGCTTTCGGCCATATTTGAATTTGATCTTGAAAAAAAAGAGTTGCCGGATGGCTTTAAAAAATTCCTAACGAAAAGCATAATGTTTAATAAAATCGTTCTACCCGAGCTAAAAGGCGTTTTAAACTTCGAGGATGTCGAAATTTTTTCAAAAGATATGCGAATAGCGTTTAAGGGGTTTGCGTCTGATTTTGTGGAAAAATTTAAAACCAGGAGCGAAACCGATATGGAACTAGCGCTGCGCTCGTTTAGTGAAAGTAATAAATTCCTTGAGCTTAACGGCGCACCGGAGGTTGAGATCTTTGATAAAGAGAAGCTAACCAGCGAAGTGCACTACAAGGTAAAAAAGATAGCAGAGTATGAGAGCTATCTAAAATTTATGCAAGAGTTAAGAAAATACTATGCCAACAGATCTTTATTTTTCGGCCAAGACAAAACGAAAATAGCTAAAATTTTAGGTTTAGAAGAGGAGAGCTGCGATATAGTCATCACTAGCACGGGCAAATTTGTAGACAGGGAGAACAATTTTAGAGAATTTTTTCCTAGTAGAAGATTTGCTAAAGTGATTAGGCTGCTGTTTTCAAATGGGGGATATGAACGCATCATGAAAGAAATCGGGATCATAAAGCAGCGAAAATTTATGAAAGAGAGGGTTCTGGGCTCCGTAGGTTTCGCTTTTAGAAGAGGATTTTACAATTATCGGGTCAAAAGCATAAAATTTGATGAAAAGGACGAAAAGTTTATGGTAATATTTTCGATCCAGGACAGCAGAGTTGAAAATGGCGGCGAGTTTATGGATAAACAATTTTTTGATTATTATGAACAGTTTGAAAAGTTTTTAAGAGATGAAAGCGTAAAGTAACTTAATATATCTTACATTATCTTATATTAAGGTAAAGTAAGATAAAATTACTTTTAAGTATCAACTAAAAAGAAAGGGTAAATTTTGGAAAAGCCGGCTTTAGATGAACGAACACTACCTCTTGATATCCAGGAAAGAATAAGGGATCTGTTGGAATGTGAGTCTAAAAATGACACCTTACATTTGGATATTTATTGGGGCGAGCTTTACGGCTCTATAAACGCCTCGCAGCATGGCGGAGAAATTTCAAAAGAGCTCGCTGACTTTCTTAGAGAGAAATATTTAGGAATATAGATGCAAGAGATAGATTTTACGAACTGCAAAAGGCACTATAAAGCCTACGGCGGCGCAAACGGAAGTAAAATTTCCATATTTTATAATGACGAGCTTTATATGCTTAAATTTCCGCCCAAGCCTTCAAAAAACAGTGCGATCTCATACACCAATAGCTGTTTTAGCGAATACATATCTTGTCATATTTTTAAAAGCTTAGGTTTAGACGCTCAAGACACGATTCTTGGAAAATTTAACGATAAAGTGGTTGTAGCCTGCAAGGATTTTACGCAAGGCGGATTTGATTTTTTTGATTTTGCTTCGCTAAAAAATAGCGTTATAGATAGTTCTGGCAATGGATACGGCACCGAGCTTAACGATATTTTATATACCATAGACAATCAGGTTCAATTTAATATAGACCAGGCCGAAGTCAAGCAATTTTTTTGGGATATGTTTATAGGCGACACTCTGCTTGGAAATTTCGATAGACATAATGGTAATTGGGGGTTTTTAGTTGATCCCACTAACGCAAATTGTAAGCCGGCTCCTATTTTTGATTGCGGCTCATGTCTGTATCCGCAAATGGGTGAGGAGGGCTTTAAGAACGTTATGAATAGTAAAGAGGAGATAGAAAAAAGAATTTACGTTTTTCCAAATTCCGCTATACGGAAAAACGGCGTTAAGATAAATCCGTTTAACTTTTTAAAAACTACTACTGATAACGATTGTATCGAGGCTTTGAAAAGAATAACACAGAGAGTAGACATTAAAAAGATAAATGAGATAGTGGACAATACGCCTTATATCTCGAATAATCATAAGAATTTTTTAAAGACCATGATAAAATCTAGAAAAACTTTGATTTTGGAAGAAACCCTGAGGATTAAATTTGAAAACGAAAAAGGCTTTAAGAGTGTAAAAAGCGCGATTCAAATTAAAGATCCGCACGCTCGGAATGTTTTAGAGAATGCGGAGAATTTATTGAAAAATCGCAGCAAAAGGTATCTTTCAAGTATTAAAAACGAAAAATCAGGCAAAGCGGATCTAAGTATCAATAACGATTTAAAATCAATTGATAGAGAATTATAATGTAACTTAATGTAGTTTGCTTTAAGATATATTAAGCTACATTAAAATAAAGGTAAAACATGCAAGTCAAAGCAAATGTGATCCGCGCCCACTGGCAGAGTTTCGAATGCAGCGGTTGTGTTCGTGCAGGCCGCTTCGAAAATATCGCTCGATATATCGTGCTTACGAGCAATGAATGATAGGTAATAAAATATGACTCAAAATACTAAATTAAATAAAGCATTTAAAGAGAAAGATGATGAATTTTACACACAAATAAAAGATATAGAGCTGGAGTTGGCAAACTATAAAAGTGCTTTTAATAAAAAAAAGATTTTATGTAACTGCGATGATTATAAAAAGAGTAATTTCGTGAGGTATTTTGCGGAAAATTTTGATAAATTGGGTATCGATAGTATTACTGCCATAAGTTATAATAATGCAAAGAATACAAATGTTGTAAAAATTAAGCGGAACATTGAAAATTATGATATTGCCGTTCAAAATAACGATAAAAGACTAAAATGTAAACAAGTTGCTCATAATGGAGATTTTAGAAACAAAGAGAGCATAGAGCTACTAAAAAAGAGCGATATTGTTGTAACCAACCCGCCATTTTCGCTTTTTAGAGCGTTTATAGATATATTGATTAATTATAATAAAAAATTTCTCATTATAGGAAACTGTAATGCCATAAGCTATAAAAATTGTTTTTCTTATATTGTCAAAAATAAAATGTGGATAGGTAATAATTGCATTCGTTGGTTTAAAAGGCCAAATGGCTTATTATCGGAAGCCGCTAGATCATACTGGTTTACAAATTTAAAAACGGATAAAGAAAGGAATTTTTACTTGCTAGAGACAAAATATCAACCCGATATTCATTTAGAATATGATAATTATATAGCTATTGAAGTGTCTAAAGTAAAAAATATTCCAATGGATTATTTAGGCGTCATGGGCGTGCCTTTGACATTTTTAGAAAAATATAATCCGGCTCAATTCGAAATATTAGGTATGGATTTTTATGTTAAGGATGGTAATTTAGATTTGGCAAAAAAATCTTGGAATGGAAAATTAGACAGAGCTTATTTAAACGGTAAGCGTATGTATTCGAGAATTTTGATACAACAAAAACAGATTATGAATTAGGAGTTTTTATGCCACTTTCTTATCAAATAATAGAATGTCAAACACCACCGAATCGTAGTAATATAAATAAGATTTATAAAATTGTTAAGGTTGCTTTTCAAAATACAGCTAAAAATAAACAATGGCTTATTGATAAAGCAACTGAGTTTGCTTCAAAGGTAAATCCCTATGCTGCGAACCATTCGGAAGTAACAAGAAACAACGATAGGCTTATTCTTGATGCTATGGGCGGTATTTTAGCAGAATATGGCTGGTTAGTATATATAAATAGAATTTTCGGAGATGCTACTGTATCTTTTACAGAATTTAATAGCTCAAATTCACAAATAGATTTATTGCTTAATAACGGGAAAACAATTGAGGTAAGATCATCTTTTGTTAGAAATGGAATAAAATTTGGAATTTGCAATGAGCGATATAATTTTAAGAATATCTGCAAATATGAGAATTTGTATAAACCAGGAGAAATAGACAAGGATTTTTTCGCTTGTGTTTTATTCGAAACACAGAAGCAAGCGATAATAAATGCATCAGAAATCATCTTTTATTTAGTAGGGGGTTCAACCAGAGCTATGATGATGAATGATAATATATCATTCGTGTCCGATCTAGTTGCGGAGGACGACTATACCCAAACAAAAACTAGATATAAGGTAATTAAGTTAAAAGATGCGATGGATATTAATGACTTCGAAAACTATCTAATTCAGATGGGTTATAAAAAACAAAAGGTTTTGCCTGTAGGTTCTATTTTTTGAATCAAAACTCATATGCGGATGAGAGGTATAAAATTTTCAATAATAAAGATGTGAAATATCTTAATGTAACGTAAAGCACATTAATTTAAGTTATATTAAGGTAAGGTAGGTTATAATACTTCAAATTTTTTAAAGTAAACGAATAGTAAAATACCGATAAATTTCAACAAGGAGAATAAAATGAAAAACACTAAGACGCTTTTAGGTGCACTTGCATTGGCTGCTTTGTTAGTAGGCTGCGGTGACGATACCGAGGTAAAGACTAAGGAGTATTACGACGCTCATCTTGACGAAGCCAAAGAGGTTTTGGCAAAGTGCGATTTCAATACCCTTAAAGACGGGAGCAATTCCTATAAGAATTGCGTAAACGCCAAAGAATCAGTTAATGATATAAAAGTTATGACGGTAGAATACTATGAAAAGCATATAGAGGAAGCTAAAGAGGTAGAAAAGAATTGCGATTGGGATAAGATAGAAGAAGGAAGCAAAATGCACAAAAATTGTGAAAATGCAAGTAAGGGGTTAGAAGAATATAGATTTAATGAGCGTAAAAAATATTTTACTGGAGGGCAGAAGTAAAAAATCGTAGGCTTAGAGGATAAAAAGTTTTTCTCGGGGAAAAATAAGATTTTAATATTATTTCAATATTAAAATTTCTATTATCTCATATACTTAAGTTTATTTTAATTTACTTTGTATTAAAATTATAAAGTAAATTAAAATTTACGCTTTACTTCTAAAAAAAGGAGTCTAAATGCGCTTAGGCTTTTCAAGAGTGTTTACTAACGAGAGCGCTAGTAAACTATCGTCTCAGATGGTTAAGCTATTTTTGATAGCTTTACTTTTTTCCGTAATTCCGGATAGTGCATTTGCTATCGGAGGTCTTAATAAAGCAACTAGCGCTCTAACAGAAGTTAGAACATGGGCTTATACCTTCGGCGGCGTTGCAATCGCGGTATGGGCTATTTTTGCGACTATCAAAGTAGCTTCGGGCGGTGCAGATTGGAAACAAGAGTTCTCAAAGCCCGCAATAGCACTTATAGCACTCATTTCAATTACGGAGATCGTCAACTACTTTATGCACAAATAAAAGGTAGAATATGAACGAGGAGCTCGTCTATAAGGCGATGACCAGACCCGCAACTATTGCGGGTGTACCTATATTGCCTCTTATTTTTACCGTAGTGCCTCTGACGCTAATCTTTTTTGCTACAAATCGCTATTTGCTGATTTTTATCCCGGTCATAATTTGGGTTATGAAAGAGGTGACCAAAAAAGATGATAATGCTTTTAGGCTTATTATGCTTAAGGTTAGGTTTTTCTCTAACCCTCTTAGCAGGTCATTTTATGGAGCAAAAGCTTATAATGCCAGTGCCTATGAGAAAAATAAAAACCTTGTAAATTTCGGCTATCCTAAGCTTACTCCACTTAATGGGCTAAATCAAATTCCGCATATCGGCGGATACCTTCCGTATCAGACTTTGGTAAAAGACATAGTAATTACTAAGGATTTTGATTTTATGGCTACTTGGCAGGTTGCCGGCGTACCGTTTGAGCTTGAAAATGAAATAGACATAGGCGTAAACAAGGATAATCTAAACAATTTCTTTCAGCAGTTTGCAGAAGAAAACGTATCGTTTTACTTTCACAACTGCAGGATGAATATATCCGAACGCTTTGATAGCAAATTTGACAATGAGTTTTTACAAAGTCTAAACGACAAATATTACGAGAGTTTTGAGGGGAGTAGTTTAAAGCAAAATAAGCTTTTTATCACGGTAATCTATTCGCCGATCGTAAGGGCGGATAAAGTAACGCTAAAGGGTGCTAAGCTAGAGGATAAGATCAAGCAATTAAATGCCGTTATATCTAGCTTTCGTCGTATCTGCCAAAACATAGATCAGCGCCTGGGCGCTTTTAAGCCTACTCGTCTAACCACATATGAGAAAGACGGGGTTAAATTTTCATCGCAGCTCGAGTTTTATAATTTTTTGATAAGCGGCAAATTTCATCCTGTTAGAGTTCCAAAAGCCCCTATCTATTCGTATATCAGCGGAAATTTAAACGAAGTGATATTTTCCGCCCATACGATCCAGCTAAAGCATAATACCGGGGAATCCACTTTTGCCAAAGCCATAGAAATCAAAGATTTTCCTAGCGTAAGTTCTACCGGCATTATCGATAAATTGATGTATGAGGACGTCAATTATATCATCACTCAAAGTTTTGTTCCAATCAATAAAAAGCTTGCCGGCGCTAAGATCAAGCTCCAAGAAAAAAGGCTTATCACGGCCGAGGACGACGCCATAAGTCAAATAGAGGATCTGGCGCTAGCCAGGGACGAGCTTTCCAGCGGCGAGATAATATTTGGAGACTATCATTTTTCGTTACTTGTATTGAATGATGATAAGGATAAAATTGCCAAAGATGCTAATTTGATCTCTACTCGTCTTAATGAGCAGGGTTTTATCTGCCAGGAGGCTAGTATCGCACTTCCTGCAACATATTTTGCACAATTTCCTGCCAATTTCGGTATTAGACCTAGAATTCATACCATATCCTCGGCAAATTATGCCAGTCTGATAGCTTTTCATAATTTTCCTATAGGCAAACGTAATGAAAATCAATGGGGCGAGGCTATCACTATCTTTAAGACGCCGAATAAGCAGCCTTTTTATATGAATTTTCATCAAACCGATTATGATCGCAGTACGTTCGGAGATTTTTTACTCGGCAATACGTTAGTTCTTGGTCAATCAAGCGGCGGTAAGACGGTACTTATGAATTTTCTGCTGGATCAACTTCATAAATTTAATAATAAAAGCACATTTCCTAACGATATTCCGGATAATCGTAAAAAGGCGTTTTTCGTCTATCTCGATAAAGATAAAGGAGCGATGGGAAATATCATCTGCGCAGGCGGAAAATATATTACCATCAACGCCGGAAAATCTACGGGATTCAATCCGTTTATGTGCGAGGCTACGCCTGAAAATAGGCGAAGATTGAAGGTGTTGATGAAGATGCTGGCCACAAGAACCGGTAAAACTCTTACCACTATGGAGGAGGAAAATTTATTTATCGCGATCGATAGCGTATTAGACCGGATACCCGATCCAAAAAAGAGGCGTTACGGTATGTCGCTTATGCTTCAAAGCTTGACCGAGAGCAGCAGCGATACGAACTCCGTAAAGTCTATTCTTAAAGCTTGGGCTCGAGGCGGGGAATACGATTGGGTATTCGACAACGAATACGACGAGTTAAATTTTAACGACGACAGCACCATACTTTACGGGATCGACGGAACGGATCTGTTAAAGGATGATGAGATCAACTCTTTCGTAGCCTATTACATGCTATGGCGAATACTGGATTTAACAGACGGCCGCGCCCTTTAGCCAGCGCGAAAGTCAGCTCCAAACCGCTTTTTTCCACCAGAAACGGCAGGTCGC
>NZ_CALHII010000042.1 GCF_938030815.1 uncultured Campylobacter sp. | reverse complement strand
ATTTTTGGCTCGCGACGCGGCAAAGCTCGGGCTCATCGACGAGGTGAGCGATTATTATTCGGCGCGCGCCGAGCTAGAAAAGCTAAGCGGCGTGGCCGAGCCCGTCTGGGAGAAGCCGTCAGTCTACGAAAAAGCGATGCAAAAATTTATAAATCAAGGCGCAAACTCGCTAATCTCGGCATTTTTTGAAGCTAAGGCGAGGTAAATTTAAAGGCGCGGCGTGAAAATTATCTCGAAATTTAAAGATAATTACGATTTTATGGTGTCAAAATACGGGACTGACGAGACTTTAGTCTATGACCGCAGAAACTCTACTCTAGTCGATGTGGACGAGCTATGGAGGCTTGACGAGGGCGATAAAAAGGTCTTTGAAAGGAAGCTTAGCGGGTACCGCTTTATCCGCGGTAAATTTATAAACTGGAGTAAAACGGACGTAAATAAGCTGCCGCGCCTGCTTCACTCCGTGATTTTCATCGGCAAAAATTTGGTCCATATTTTCGCCTCTCAGGATAAAATTTACACAAGCCTAGAGTTTGACGAGACGGAGCTAAGAAGGCAGTATCAGAAGGACGGAACTTTGAGCTTTGGCGATGGATTTCGCGCCCATATCGTCTCATGGCTATCTAAGCTCGGCGAGCAGGCTACGCGCGAGGAAATTTTGCAGCTCGTAGCGCTAGAGGGCGACCGCAAAACGACACTAAAAAATATTGTTCGCGACGATAAAATTATAAGCAAAGATGAAATTTTGAGCGCCCCAATCGTATTTTTTAAGCTCACACAGAACATTCACACCGCGGCGATAAATCCACAGCTTAACGCGATGGGGTTTTATCTGGATGCCGATTTCGTCTGGCAAAGCTTAGTCGAGTTTTTATCTGCCAAAAAGGACGCCTCCGCTCCGGCAGGCACGATACCAAATGATATAAAAATTGCCAGCAAGGGCTTTGACGTAAAGCGCTCGTTTCGCCCAAAAATGAAATAATTCGGTTCGTGCGACAAATAATCCGTGCAATCGTCGCTAGAATTTATCCCTCTTTACTTCGCTGTTTTGACGCGCTTCATAAATCGAGCGAAATTTTATAAATTTTTATAAGTTTCGACGAGCAAGCGCACGAAAGCTTAGGCGCAAAATAAAACGCGGATAAAATTCCGCAAAAGCTCTTTCGCAAAATTTTAAAAGAATTAAAATATTTCCTTGAGGAATTTTAGAATTCCGCATAAGGCAAATTTACAAAAATATCGTGAAAATATGGAATTCTATGAAAATTCCGCAAAATTCTAAAATTTTACCGCAGCAGCGTCCATCGCGCGCATTAGCCGCAGCATTTGAACGTGTTCGAAAACGTCGTGCGTGCGGATGATCGCGGCGCCGTTTAAAGCGGCGATCTGGTGCAGATACAGCGAGCCTGCGAGCCTATCCTCGACCGCGGAGGGGCTGTAAAAATCGATAACGCTCTTTCTGCTCGCGCCCACGAGCAGCGGGTAGCCGAAGTGCAAAAAATGCTGCAAATTTTTAATCAGCACCAAATTTTGCTCGGCGGTCTTGCCAAAGCCGATGCCCACGTCAAGGATGATTTTTTTAAGTCCTTCGCTTTGCAGCTGTTGCAAATTTTGCGCAAAAAATTCATCTATCTCGCCCATCAGATCGTCATATTTTGGTGCAAGCTGCATATTTTGCGGCTTTCCCTGCATGTGCATCAGCACGTAAGCGGCGTTGTAGCGAAGTGCAAGCGGGGCAAGAGCGAGGTTTGCGCTGATGTCGTTGATGATGCTAAAGCCCCGATCTAGCGCGAATTCCAAACAATACTCATCGAAGCTATCGAGGCTAAATTTAGCCTTTTCGTGTAGACGCAGGCGATAAATTTCGTTCACGATGTCCTTTATGCGCGCAAACTCCTCATCCCTGCCGCAGTACTGGCTACCTGGGCGCGAGCTCACGCCGCCGATGTCGATAATGGCGGCGCCTTGCTCGATCATATTTTCGATCTTGCAGATCGCCTCTTTTAGGTTTGCCGCGCGGCTTGCGGGGTTGAAGCTATCGGAGTTGATGTTTACTACGCCCATTATTTCACAGCTTTGCGGCTTAGCAAATTTCTTGCCTAGAAATTTCGCGAGCTCTTTTAGCCCGAAATCCTGCAGTGCTTCCTTCTGCGCCAAAGCTTCGATCTGGCGGTCATTTGCGATCAAAACCGCATCCGTATCGTCGCGCCCTAGGATCACTCCTTCGTTGCACGCAAGCTCGGCGCCGATACTAAGGGCATCTTGCTTTAAAATATTTGCCGCGGGTGCTCGCAGGTCTTTTAGATAGAAAAAGTTTAGCCGCGATTTTTTCTGCATTATCGCCCGCCCCGCATTTCGCACGCCGATACGCTCGCAAATCAGCGCAAAGTCGGCATCGTTTGAAATTTTATAAATTTTCATCTTTTCTCCTCGATCATCAACAGTAGCGGAGTAAGCACGGCATGGGCTTTGGCGTTATGCTCAGCGAGGTAGCTTAGGCGGTCAATGCGCTGCAATTCATCGCCGCTTAGCCTAACGCCCGCCTCGAAACACTCTAGCGCTATCTCGCCGATGAGTGCTTTTAGCGCCGTCTTATCCAGCTCGCCCTTGCGCTCCAGCGCAATCTGTGCATCGATAAACTCCACCGCCTCCTTTAGGCTTAGCCTAGTTAAATTTAACCCGGTGCGGTGTCTGGGCTTTCGCACGCAGAGATTTTGCACCACGAGGCGCGAGCGGATGGTAGGCAGCAGAGCGTTGATGAAAGGGGTGATCAGGAAAAATACCGTATTTTTAGGCGGCTCCTCTAAAATTTTAAGTAGGGCGTTTTGCGCCTCCTCACCGAATTTTGTAGCGGCGATGACGATGATCTTATCCTCGCGCTCGGCAACGTAGGCTTCGTCGATGATCTTTCGCGCCTCGTCGATCTTAAGCTCGGTGCTTTCAAAAAACCTTAAATTTTTGCGCGGAATTTCGGCTAAAATTTTATCTTTAAAGCCCTCATAATCGCCCGTTAAAACGATCTGATTTATGATTTTCAAAGCACCACTTCGTCAAAAAGCACGGCGTCTATGCTTTTGTCTAAAATTTTAAAAAGCTGGATCAGTTTGAGATCCAAGCTCGGATCGCTCTCGCTCATATAAAAGCTATTTTGCAGCCTCTCGTCGATGAGCCACAGATAGCTGTCCTCGTGGCTTTTGGCGATTTTGGCTAGCGGATGGTTGCCGTTACCGATGTAAAAATATATAAAGCCGTTGGCGAACGCGAGGCTTAGCATATCGTTTAGCAGCAGCGCGTCCTCCAGGCTATTTACGCCGCCGCGGTAGAGCGAGCGCAGCGAAAAAAACGGCAACAGCGGTCGGGAGTTGGTAGAGGAGTTGATCTTTTTGATGATGTATTCGCTGAACCAGCTTCGCTCATCGTCGCAGATGACGATGAAAGCAAAGCCGTCGTGGAGGAATTTTAGCTTTGATGCTAAAAGCGGCGTCCAGTCCTCCTTGCGATCCTCGAGCCACTCAAGTCCGGGCTCGGAGCGCATCGCCGTAACGCTCCAAGTGTGCAGATCCTGCATTATTTATCCAAATCGTAGGCTTTATGCAGCGCACGCACGGCAAGCTCGCCGTATTTGGCCTCTACGATCATCGAAATTTTAATCTCGCTCGTGGAGATCATCTGGATATTTATCCCTTCGTCCGCAAGCGTCTTAAACGCCTTGCTGGCTATGCCGCTGTGGCTTTTCATACCTACGCCGACTAAAGAAACCTTTACGATGTCGGCGTCTGATTCGATAATGGAATTCGGATTTGGATTTACTTCTTTCATTACCCTATAGGCCGTTTCCAGCTCGTTTTGCGGCACGGTAAAGCCCAAATTCGTCTCGCCGTTTCGTCCGATATTTTGCACGATCATATCGACGTTGATCTCCTTGCTCGCGAGCGCGGAGAAAATTTCAGCCGCGACGCCGGGGCGATCCTCTACGTTTCTAATCGTAATTCTTGCTTGATTTTTATCCAGTGCAATGCCGCTAATTACCGCATCTTCCATCTTTTCTTCTCCTGTTATGAGTGTTCCTTCATGATCGTTAAAACTGCTTCGCGTCACCAAATTTACGTTTAATTTCTTCGCAAGCTCGACGCTTCGATTTTGCAAAACCTTCGCTCCCAAGCTCGCAAGCTCAAGCATCTCGTCGTAGCTGATGCGATCAAGCTTTTTAGCTTTGGGCTCAATGCGCGGATCGGTCGTATAAACGCCGTCCACGTCGGTGTAAATTTCGCACAGATCGGCTTTCAGCGCTCCTGCGACGGCGACTGCGCTAAGATCGCTTCCGCCTCGCCCGAGCGTAGTTACTTCGCCTGTGGTACTAATGCCCTGAAAGCCCGCGACGACGACGATTTTGCCCTGCTTTAGCGCCTCTTGCATGCTTTTTGGATCGATCGAGACGATGCGAGCTTTGGTGTGAAAATTATCCGTCACGATGCCCGCACCACGCCCGCTAAATGCGATCGCAGCATAGCCCTTGGCATTTAGCGCGATAGCTAAAAGTGCACTCGTGACGCGCTCGCCCGAGCTTAGCAGCACGTCCATCTCTCTGCCTACGGGAGTTTTAGTAAAAAATTCCGCCTGCTCGATGAGCTGATTGGTAACGCCGCTCATCGCAGATACGATTACCGCGACATCGTGTCCTTCGTTTTTAGTCTTTATCACGCGCTGCGCGACCGCCTCGATCCGCTCTAGCGTGCCGACGCTCGTACCGCCGTATTTTTGAACGATCAGCATTAAATGTAACCCTCCTCCTTAAAATATTTTAAAACCGTCGCGTAAATCGGCTTTTTGAAGTGATTTACGTGCCTTAAAACCTCATTCGCGCCTATGAATTTAAATGCGTCGAACTCCGGAAGTTTAGTATTGATGTTTATATCGGCTAAGCTTCGCAATCGCACCAAAAAATATCTTTGAATTTGCCCGTCGTATGGGCGCATCTTTTGAGCTACTCCATCGGGAAAATCGTAGCTAAGCCACTTCGGGCACTCAGCGATGATATCGACTTTGCTTGTTCCGATCTCCTCACCTAGCTCTCTGCGGATCGCCATCTTCGGCGTCTCACCGTCGTCGATACCGCCTTGAGGAAACTGCCAAGCGCCTTTGATGTCGCTTCGCTGCGCGATTAAAATTTCGCAATTAAACGGATACGAGGGCGAAAGTACTATTGCAGCGACATTTGGTCTGTAATTTTTCTCTTTTTCCATCTCGTTTTCTCACAAAAAATTTCTCAAAATTCTACCTAAAAATATTAAAATTTGCGTTAAGAGGCTTAAAATTTATATAAATTTTCAAATTAATTCGCTAAATTTTGCGACGTAAATTTAGCCCATAGGACCGCCCTTGCACATCTACATCCACGTGCCGTTTTGCACCTCTAAATGCCCGTATTGCGCCTTTGGCTCCTTCAGCGATAAGTTTAGCCTCGCAAAAAGCTACTTTCGCGCGCTAGCGCTTGAGGTGCGCGACTTTTTGGCAAAAAATCCGCAAGCGAAAATTTCGACGCTTTTCATCGGCGGAGGCACGCCAAGCGCCGTGGATGCAGGGCTTTACGACGAAATTTTTACGCTGCTTGCGCCGCATTTCGCCGCTAAAGCCGAAATCAGCTCGGAAGCCAACCCGAACTCCGCTAGCCCCGCTTGGCTTAGCGCGATGCAGGGGCTCGGCGTAAATCGCATCAGCTTCGGCGCGCAAAGCTTCAACGACGCCAAGCTAAAGTTCCTCGGTCGCGCGCACAGTGCGGCGCAGATTTTTCTGGCGGTGCAAAATGCCAAAGCAGCGGGCTTTGATAATATAAATTTGGATCTAATCTACGCGAGTAAATTTGACGATAAAAGGAATTTAAAATTTGAAATGGATGAGCTTGCGCGCTGCGAAGTGCCGCATCTAAGCGCCTATGCGCTAAGCCTTGAGGAAAACACGCCGTTTTTTGGGCGCGAAAGCTTTAAAAGAGAAAGCGCGGCTCTAGCTAAATTTCTCTTTGCTCTTGCGGCGGATAACGGCTTTAGCCAGTATGAAATTTCAAATTTTGCCGCGCGCGGACTGCGCTGTAAGCACAATCTCGCCTACTGGCGCGGCGAGGATTACGCGGGATTTGGGGCATTTGCGGTCGGAACTAGCGGACGGGTGCGCCTTAGCTCGCCTAAAAATTTGCGAGACTACATCGCAGATCCGCTGCAAAAACAGCGCGAAGCTCTAAGCGCGCAGGATAAAAAGTTTGAGCGCATATTTCTCGGGCTGCGCTGCGTTTTGGGGTTTGAGGCGCAAATTTTAGACGCTGCAGAGCTAAGCAACGCGCAGCTGCTCGTACGCGAAAAAAAGCTAAAATTTACCGAGGGCAAATTTTATAATCCCAGCTTTTTGCTCGCCGACGAGATTGCGCTTTTTATCACGCAAGAAAGCCGCCGTGGGCGCTAAATTTAAGATTAATGAAATTTTAGTTACAATACGCCACTTTTTACGTTAGGAAATTTTATGTTTGGTATCAGTATGCCTGAAATTACGGTCATTTTAATCATCGCGATAATCGTGCTAGGGCCCGAGAAGCTTCCAAAAGTGCTGGTCGAGCTCGCGAAATACTTCAAAGTCATCAAAAAAACCATCAACGACGCAAAATCGAGCTTCGATCAGGAGCTTCGCATCGCCGAGCTCAAAGAGGACGCCAAAAAATATAAAGAGAGTATCACGCAAGCAAGCGAGGGCGTGCGCAAAAAGCTCACGTTTGAGGAGCTCGACGAGATAAAAGGAGGCATAGACTCAGTCAAAGAGACGCTAAATGCAGGGCTAAAAGACGCGAAAAGCTCGCTTAAAGAAACGCTTAGCTCGGACGCCGCCAAAGACACGCTAAATTCCGCGGAAGTCTCGGCGCAAAAGCAGAATGAGACGGCAAATTTAAAGGCAAATTCAAGCGGCGAAAATTCCGCGCAAAGCTCTGCTAACAATGCAAGCCCTACGCAAGACTCCGCCGACGGCGCAATGAATTCCGGCGCTGAAAGTAAAAGCGCGAATTCTGGCGCTGTAAACAAAGGCGAAAATTCCATGCCGAGCACGGGCGGCAGTGCAGAAAATAGCGCGCAAAATACGAAAGCAAGCGGTGAAGCGAAAAACGGCGCACAAGATGCAAACGCAAATTTAAACGGCGATGCGCGAAATTCTATGCAAAATTCCGTGCAAAATAACGATACGCAAAAATCATAATGAGAGAGAAATTTAATGTTTGAAGAGCTAAAACCCCATCTAGCCGAGCTTCGCAAGCGCCTAGTTATCTGCGTTCTGTCCGTCATCGTCCTTTTCATCGCGTGTTTCGGCTTTTGGGAAGATATTTTAGGCTTTATGACCCGCCCGCTAGTGCGCGTGCTTCCCAAAGGCAGCGAGATCATCTTTACCCAGCTTGGCGAGACCTTTTTTACTGCGATGAAGGTGTCGTTTTTCACCTCGTTACTTCTAGCAATGCCGATAATTTTCTGGCAGGTGTGGCTTTTCGTAGCGCCTGGGCTTTACGACAACGAGAAAAAATACGTCATCCCTTTCGTTAGCGGGGCGAGCATTATGTTCTTTTTAGGCGCGGCATTTTGCTATTTTTTCGTAATCCCAGTCGCATTTAATTTCTTGGTAAATTTTGGCGCCAAGCAATTTACTGCGATGCCTACGATCGGCGAATATGTAGGCTTTTTCGCTAAGCTCGTCGTCGCATTTGGCATCAGCTTCGAGCTTCCTGTAGTAACCTTTTTCCTCGCTAAGATCGGGCTTGTGACAAACAAAAGTCTGAGCGATTTTTTCCGCTACGCAATCGTCATTATTTTCATCTTTGCAGCGGTGATGACGCCGCCGGACGTGCTTAGTCAGTTTATGCTCGCAACTCCGCTAATTGCGCTTTATCTGCTTTCAATCTTCATCGCCAAAATGATAAATCCGTATAAGCAGGAGGATGACGAAGACGAAAATTCCACGGACGTAGCGCAGGCGTGAGATGGCGGATCTAAATTTAGTCTCTAGCTACGATTATGAGCTTCCTAGCGAGCTCATCGCAAGCGCGCCCGTGATGCCCAAACAAAGCGCGCGCCTACTGATCTACGACCGCGCTAAAGAGCAGATCACGCACGCGCACTTCGGCGATCTAGCGGACGTCCTGCCGCCCTGCGATATTATTTTTAACGACACGCGAGTAATTAAGGCGCGCCTTTTCGGTCATAAAAACAGCGGCGGTAAGATCGAGCTTCTGCTAAACTCGCCGCTTGAGGGCAATAAATTTAGCACCTATATTCGCGGCAGCGTCAAAGCGGGCAGCGAATTAAAATTTCAAAGAGGTCTTAACGCGCGCGTTTGCGAGCTAATGGACGATGGGCTTCGCATCGTTCAGTTTGAGCAGGGCGGTAAGACTTTAAACACCCACGATGTTTTTGAAATTTGCGAACGTATCGGCCATGTGCCGCTGCCGCCATATATTAAGCGCGCCGATACCAAGCAGGACGAGAGCTGGTATCAAAGCATCTTCGCGCGCGAGCAAGGCGCCGTCGCCGCACCCACCGCAAGCTTGCATTTTGATAGCGAGATGATCGCGGATTTGCGCCGAAATCATGATATTTACTCCATCACGCTACACGTAGGCGCGGGCACCTTCAAGCCCGTGGAAGTAGCGGATCTGCGCGATCATAAGATGCACGGCGAGCTCTACTCCATCCCACCGCAGACCGCACAAATCCTAAAAAGCGAGCGAAAAATTTTAGGCGTGGGTACGACCGTTACGAGAACGATCGAAAATTTTGCACGTAACGGGCAAAGCAGCGGAATCTGCGAGCTGTTTTTGCACCCGGGCAACCCGCCGATAAGACAAAATTTTTTGCTTACGAACTTTCACCTACCCAAATCCACGCTGATAATGCTCGTAGCGAGCTTCATCGGTCTTGAGCGCACGCTTGAGCTCTACCGCATCGCAGTGGAGCAAAGATACCGCTTCTACTCCTATGGCGATGGGATGCTTGTTCTATGAAAGCCGTGGTTTTAGGCGCGCTAGCAATATTGGCTGCGACGGCAGGCTTTGCAGCAAGAAAGCTCTTTTCTAAAAAGCCCGCCGTAAGCGGCAAAATTTTCTCCGCTGCGCCTAAAGCCAAAGAAAGCGATTCCGTCGTTCCCAGACGCGAGGATATCGCGCAGATCGATATTTTAAAAATTTTAAAATTTCAAAGCGAAATTTTATTTGAGGAGTGCACGAAATACGACAGCACGCTCTATCTTAGCTTCCCACCGCAGCTGCCGCGTATCTACGGCGGCGAGGTGTTAAATCTCACTAGCGCGGTTTTTGACGCGTGCGAGTTTTTCCTACAAAATATCGCTGAACCGATCCGCGTGAGCGTGGAATTTAGTAGCAAGGAACTTAGAGCGAATATGAGCTCTATCAAGCTCGACGTTCGCGTAGGCATCGATCGCGAGCTAAAGGATCCGCGCACCTATGCGCTTAAAAGTGCACTAGAAAGCGCTGCTAGCACGGACGATGAGTATCTTACTTCGGCGCAGACCCATTTGCGTGCCCTCGGTTCGCATCCGAGTATTGGAGCCGACGGGCGCGGAACCTTTATCAAAATGGATGCCGTGCTTAGCTGCTTCGCGCAAAAGCAGGATTTTAGCGCTAAAAAATATGACTACAACGTCATCATCACGCATAAAAACCGCGCGATCTTCGAGGAGCTGCGAGATTTTTTAAGCGGGCTCGGTTGTGACGTGATGCCAAACTCCAACTGGGAGAGCGCAAAGAGGCACCTAAATGACTTCATCTACGTAGCCGACGTCGTCATCCTTGACGCCGAGATCCTGCGCGCAAATATAAGCGAAATAAACTACCTCAACGCGCTGGAAAAAGACGGGGTATTTTTCATATTTTTGCTCAAAAACAAACACTCGCTCAAGGTGCTGGAGGGGCTAAGCTTTAAATTTTTTAAGCTCGAGATGCCATATTTCTACGACGAGTTTTACGCCACGCTTGATCTCATCGAAAAGATCAAAAACGATGAGAATTTCTTGGGGCTGTAGCGAACAGGCAGCGATAAATTTAAAACCGAAGAGATTGAAGTGCTATATTTTGACTTAGATTGGATCAAGGGCAATATAAACGATAGCGAATATGCCTTAAGGCAGCGGCGGTACGAGGCGTATTTGGCAGGGCTGCATAAAAATATGCATACGCTAGAAAGAATTTTTGCGGGCATAAACTTCAACGATGCGCTATTGCTACCCAAAAAGCAAATCAATTAAAAGTTGCATTTAAAATTTTACATCGGAGATTTGCAAAATGGATATTATGAACTAAAATGCGTTATGAGCTCGGATCAAAGATGCGACGCGGCGCCCGGCGAAATAATAACGAGCGAGATATTTTACGAAAATGGCAATTACCGCTTCTCTTTCATCCTTGCCTGCCTAAAGGAATACGCCGTTAATTTTTCCAGGATAGATAGCCTTAAATTTAACGCGATTTCGCAGAAAAAATATAGCCGCGAGTTAAGAAACTGAAACTTTCATAGTAAATCCAAACCTCGGTTTTTACGTATAGAATTTCATCCACTAAAGATTGCCGCCTCAGTATTTATCTCATTTACAATCCAAAATTTAAAACGCTAGTGAGCTAGGTTTTAAGAGGTATGGATTTTGATTTAGGCGCGAGCTTTTTGACAAACGATGCGAGCTTCGGAGGTATAAGAATTTTAGTTTTTCGTAACTTAGAATGTGTCGCGTACTTCAGGTCAAAGAGTAGCAATGAGAGATAAAATTTTACTCGTTCGAGTGCTGAGGCATTATGCTTTTAGAAAAGACACAAAGTAACGTAAATTTCGCTGTGCCTTGTAGCTGAAATCCATTAAATTTAAGCCAGAATCATTCGGCGACAGTGTCATTCGCCAAACCTTCTAAGGCAAAATCTCTAAATTTAAGTTCTGGACATCATATGCAAGCAGATTTCCTTCTGCCCTTAAAGCATTCAAATCATATTAAAATTTGAACTTCCAAGCGAATCTAAAGAATTTTGGAAATCACTACGTTGCATTTAAAGGTGCGCCCGATAATAGATATAAACAAACCAGCAAATTTTAAAATTTAGCCAGACGAACTTTGTTCGCGATTTAAATTTTATCTTCTGCCCTCTTTTTTAGCCCTGATCGCCTCATAAAGCTCGTCGATCGAGGTTGCGGACGAGCCCGAATATTTCTGTGACGCTTGCATAGTTTTTTTGCCCCATTTACCGTCGATCGTCACGCCGTAGCCGCTAAACATCAAACTACGTTGGATATAATAGACTTTATCTTGCTGCGTCATATTTTATTGCTTCTGCACTTCGCGCTCAGCATCTTTTGCCTGCTCACTTTTATAAACAGCATCAGCCGTAAAGTATGCTAGCCTAAAGCTCCAGCGATCGGAACGACAAGGGTAACAAATCTATTATTTACGTTAGAAGTCAAGCCTTCTAAAAATGCCTTTGCAACGCAAAACACTATAAAAGCAGGAATGGAAGCTATAACGGCATTAAAACCACCCAAAATGGCTATGACGCCAAAAACGATAACCGCAGCTGCAAGCCCATCAAAAGCACCGCTACCAGCAAGGAAGCCTAGGAAAAAATTCATAATCTATCTTTTAAAATTTAAGTAATGTAATTCTCCAAAATTTAAATTTAATCGGAGAATTACAAAATTTCTCCGCCAGTGAACGGCGGAATATAGACTATTTAACGTGCTTCATAGTCCTATGAAATCGCGGACTGTGATCTCGCGCCATAAAAAAAGAACTAATTACGCCTATAACTCCTACAGCTATAACAATGTAAAATACGGTATCACTATTCTTAGTAAGAGCTCCCGCAAACC
>NZ_CALHII010000041.1 GCF_938030815.1 uncultured Campylobacter sp. | reverse complement strand
AAAATTCTAAAATTCTAAAATTCTAAAATTCTAAAATTCTAAAATTCTAAAATAAGCCGAATTTACCGTCCTTGCGCTTATAAAGCACACGCATTTTAGCATCCATATCGTTAAAGACCAAGAACTGATCGGTACTTTCTTTAAGCTTATTTAGCGCCTCATCGATCTCTAGCGGCTTATATAGATCCAGCTCGGTAGGGACGATCTCATCAACTTCATCGTTTAAATTTGGCTTATTGGCACCGACCGCATTATCTACGGCGTTTTGTTTCATTTCGTCGCGATTTTTATGAGAATTTACCTTATCGTGGTATCTGCGTAGAACTTTTGAAGCGCGATCTACGATGAGATCGACGGCGGCATAGAGATCTTTATCTTTTTGACGCACGACGATAGTGTCTTGATGCGCTAAATTTAATGAGAAATCTACCACGAAGCCCTTTTTACCCTGCTTCTCGTCAGCAGAAATTACACAACGCCCCGAGATGATGTCGAGATTATATTTTTCTAGCGTCTCAAATGCGTTTTCTACATAATTTTTAATAGCTTCTGTTAGCTCAAACTGCTTACCTACGATATTTAAATTCATCGCCTCTCCTTTACATTATGGTTTTTGAATAGTGCGCCTATGATACGTAATCTGCGGCCTCCCCATAACCGCTACGTTAGATTTTACTACTACATCTACGAGTGCGGCATGACTTAAAATTTTACCTACGCTGCCATTTGCAAGTGTTTCGGACGAGCCTTGCCCAAAATTACTATAAGCGACGGTATGATTGCCGGGCGCACCCAGCTGTGTATCGAAATATCCGAATGTCACGGTGATATCAAACATCTTTTGAGCTGGATCATTTGACGGATACACAAGAGTAATCGTATTTAGTGTAGGATTAGTCGCAGCTGTAGCGTTCTTCTCCTTAAGCTCAGTAGTTAGATACTGGTGCTTTTGCATAGCAAGGACTGCTAACTCCGTAGCGCTCTGAGCTAGCAGTAGCGCCTGCTCTCTGCCTTGAATATTATTGACATCGCGAGCCGTCATAGACGCGATAGATAGTGCCGTAATCGCCGTAGTCGCTACAATGATGATAAAAAATATGGCTGCTACTAGAGCGAAGCCCTTTTGCATAGTTTTCATTAGTACACCACCTGTGCTTTACAAACGTTTAGATCCAACTCTGCGGGATCGAAATTTCTGCCGTCGTCTCTCATACATAGCTTAAGCGCAACGGCACCGTTATCATCCTTAAATTTAAACAAGCTCACATCCTCGGCTAGTAGCGAGCTACTAGCAGTGTCATATGAGTGCGCATCATCTGCAACAGTGCTCCATGGACGATAGTTATATTTTAAAACTAAATCAAAATTCTTACTTAATACATTACCAGCATTATCTCTCATATATACAATACTATCCCTACCCCCTAAATCTGGAACAATCGCGTAGGCGCTATGAGCTATATAGTACTGCTCGGAGAATTCCTGCGATTTATCGTTATTTGGATTTAATGGATATTGGTTGATAGTAATAGTTTCGCTTTCTTTATTATTGGTACCCGTAGTACTAGGAGTGCCTACGGCGATCAGCACGCGATTGCTACCGTTCACGTCGACCTTTCTATCGTAACCAAAACCTATACCTACGCTAGTAGGAGAGGCATCATTCGTAACAACCCTAAAGATAACAGCAACCTGAGTATTATTAGACGGAGTGTTATACGCAGTAGCCCTTAAATTTCCAACTATATTAGCCACTTGTGGAAAATCACTACCCAAGGATACCATATTAAATTCAGCCCTAGTATTTCCAATGTAGCCTGCATCTTCTGTACCTGCTTTCCATTTGTCATCTCGGAGTTGAGACATCGACATGAAGCCACTCCAACCGGGAGTTCTCTTATTTATATTTCTCGTCTCTACGCTTTGTCCGATCCACTCTAATATATCGTATTTAGGATCAGTAAGACCACTAATCGGTACAAACTCATTTGAGCTAAATTCCCTGCCTATAGTACTGCTTTTTATTCTATCCTCTAAGCGATTTGTGATCAGCATCATCGCATTTTGCGTTCTAGCTTCCAGCTGATTTACTGCACGTACATGAACATAGGATTTATATATCTTTGTGTATAGATCAGCGCCGAACATCGAGATGATACCTAATACTACGATAACAAATACAAGCTCTATAAGGGTGAAACCTTTTTTCATCTCGCGCTCCTATCGGGAATATCGTCTAGTGACGGCTGTCTGAACGCCGACGCCGATATTGGATAAAAACGCTTTTAAAACTACTGATTTGGCAGTACCATCTTTAGCTACGGCATCGTTTAGATCCGTGGCGGCAACCCTAACCATCTTTATATTGGTAGGGGAGCCATTGGCTGGTTGATCACTAAGGGTTCCGTTTATATCGGTACCCTTAGCATAATCTTCCGCAGTAAAAGGCTCTGCTACATAATCTACGTCGACATTAATTCCAGTATTAAGAATAAAATCACCCTTACTACTAGAGCCCACTAAATCACCTACTGTCATTTGAGTAGTAAATTTATCGTAGTCATCAACATCGTTATAGCGACCGCCGCCGAAAGAAATTCTATTATCTCCTTTGCCGAATTGCCCTTTCGTAGCCGGAGCTTGAGTGCTGACCTCGCGCTTACTAGCTTCATCTAAAATTCCCGGTCTAGCTTCCATAGTGCTATTATCCGGTAACTTTATCGATGGATTTACCGATAAAATTCTTTTCATGCAGCCAGTATCGCCTCCGCAGCTAGCATCTCCTGCGTATGCGCTATCCCACTGCGCCTTAGATATACGAGACATAAAAGCTTTAGCGTTATATACGAGCTCCTCTTTGATCGCAAGGGCATTTAGCTCGGTCGTCTGCGCGACGATACGCGGGATCGCCATCGTCGTGATCGCCAAAATTACGATAGTAAAGATCAGCTCAATTAGAGTAAAACCTTTTTTCATCTTACATCCTTTCTTTAAAATTTTGAAATTACGGAAACGCAAACTTACTCTGCGTTATCGGCGCTAATTATACTATTGTTAAACTTAAATTTAGAATTTATCGCGTAAATTTTTTTGGTTTACAAAGATTTTTAAGCCCGAACGCACAAAAATTTTAAAGAAATTCCATTTTTAAATTTGAACGCGGAATTTAAGCTTGCATTTACTCAAAGACTATAAAATTACGAGCTAAATAAATTCCAAGGATTTTTTATGACAAATCTAAGTAAAATTCTATCCGCTCTCCTATTTATCGCGTTTATCGGCGGCTGCAGTGGCAAAGGTGACGGCGAGCTTTTTAATCTAAGCCCCGAGGCATGGTATTCTAAAATTTTAGAAGATATAAACAACGCCAGCATGGAGGATGCCGAGAAGCACTACACTAGCTTTTCTAGCGAGCATATCGCCTCTCCGCTGCTTGAGGAGATGACGCTCATTATGGCGTGGGCATTCGTGGAGGATGAAAACTACGAGAAAGCAAACAAATACCTAGACGAATATATCCGCCTCTACGGTACGACGCAAAAGATCGAATACGCGAGATTTCTAAAGATCAGAGCAAATTTCGACTCCTTTAGCCGCCCAAATCGCAACCAAAAGCTAATGCTAAACAGCATCGACGAAATTCGAAAATTTATAGCTGAATACCCGCAGAGCGAGTATCGTCCGCTTCTTGAGACGATGCTAACGAAGCTAAGGCTTGCCGAGCATCAGCTAAATATCGACATCAAAGACCTTTACCAGCGCACCGACCGCGAAAGTTCTGCCAAAATTTACGAGCAGCGCATCGAAGAATCCCCGCTAAACGGCACCGACGTCATTAAACCGCGCTCGCCTTGGTATCGCGCGATTTTTGAGTAGGAGGAGCGATGCAACTGATGCAAAATACAACCTTC
>NZ_CALHII010000040.1 GCF_938030815.1 uncultured Campylobacter sp. | reverse complement strand
TAACACAGCTTGGGTGATGGCTAAACGGTCAAATTTAGGGGTAGTCATGATTATTTTCTCCGTAATTCAAAACGAATGGTGGCTAATTGTTGCTTCTGAATGGATCCAAACATATTTTTACTTTCAAGTACCCCCAGAGAACTATGCCCCTCTGTGCTGGGTTCATTAAAGCGATACCGCGTGATGTAGCCTTCATATCTCCAATATCCCTCTGATACGTATTCATTCGGAGCAGTACCAACACCACCTGAGTAATGGATGTTTGCTAAATTGGGGCTAGGTTCTAATCTAACAGGAACATCTAATAATTTCCAATGGCACACCGTACCATCAGGGCGGCTTTCATCCAACAGCTTATCGCCAAACACCGTAGCCTGATAAACATTCGGCTTAATTTTATGAAATTCAAGCGCAAATTCCTTGGTTAATTCCTTATAAGCCCCTGCCCATTTATCTACCAACTGTTCGCAGTTGGATTCATAAATTGCCCAAATATTGGTAACCACCAAATTAGTAGGAGCTTCAATCAACGTAACAGTAAAATCGTAGCGTTGCGTGGGGTTGGGATTAAGTTTAGGTTCGTAATCAGTCATTTTGGATTTTCCTTGGGTGAGTGAACAAGAAGTCAGCAGCAAAAGGGCGAGTATGCTGGGGGTAAGTTTGTGGGACATGGGTGATAAATTCCTTTTGGTGATTTGACTAAAAATAAGTATATTTTAATAACACAGCTTGGGTAATAGCTAGGCGGTCAAATTTAGGGGTAGTCATGATTATTTTCTCCGTAGTTCTACACGAATAGTGGCTAATTGTTGCTTCTGAATAGGACCGAACATATTTTTACTTATAACTGCACTCAAAGAGAAATGTCCTTTATTGTTAGGCTCATTGAAGCGATACCGCGTAATGTAGCCATCACGCTTCCAGTATCCTTCTGATACATAATGATTTGGTGAAATACCCACCCCACTTGAATAGTGAATATCTGCCAAGTTGGGGCTGGGTTCTAACCTAACAGGAACACTCAATAATTTCCAACGGCACTCCATGCCATCAGGTCGGCTTTCATCCACAAGTTTATCGCCAAATATCGTAGCCTGATAAACATTCGGCTTAATTTTATGAAATTCAAGCGCAAATTCTTTGGTTAATTCCTTATAAGCCCCCGCCCATTTATCTACCAGCTGTTCGCAGTTGGATTCGTAAATCGCCCAGATATTGGTAACAACCAAATTGGTGGGAGCTTCTATCAAGGTAACGGTGAAATCGTAGCGTTCCTTGGGATTTGGGTTGAGCTTGGGTTCGTTGGCTGTGTTGAGTTTTCCTTGGTAGAGTGAGCAAGAGGTCAGAAGCAAAAGGGCAAGGATGCTGGGGAAGAGTTTGCTGGATGCAGGTCGGTGGGATTGGGTTGCTGTCATCATTGTTTCTCCATCGTTTAAGTGGTTTTAGGCAGCCTGAAAACGGGGGAGAGGCGTTTTCAGGCTGCCTATTTTGTATCAGCCTATTTTGTATCAATCGTATCCAGCACAATCTCGGCGACTTTATCGGCGCTGTGCGGCATGGCGAGCGTGCGGGCGCGGCTTGCCCATGCAAGGCATTGCTCGCGCGTTAAGCCGCCGATGATTTGGGCGAGCTTTTGCGCGGTGAGCTGCGATTGCGGCAGCAGCAAGCCTGCTTCGGTGGCGACCATGTAGCGCGCGTTGGCGGTTTGGTGGTCGTCCACGGCGTAGGGGAATGGCACGAGCAGCGCGCCCACGCCGGCGGCGGTGAGTTCGGCGATGGTGAGCGCGCCTGCGCGGCAAATCAGCACGTCGGCATCGCGGTACACGGCAACCATGTCGTCCACAAATTCAATGCACTCGGCAGCTACGCCTGCTTGCTGGTAGGCAGCTTGCAGCGTGGCTAAATTGCCGCGCCCTGATTGGTGGGTGATGATGGGGCGTTGCGCTTGGGGCAGCAGGGCGAGCGCGACGGGCACGGTTTCGTTGAGCACTTGCGCGCCCAAGCTGCCGCCCACAATGGCGATTTTCAGGCTGCCTTGGCGTTCGGCAAAGCGGCTTTCGGGCGCGGGTAGGGCGGCGATTTCGGCGCGGACGGGGTTGCCCACTAAGCCATCGGGGTATTGCGGGAAGGCTTGGGGAAAGGCGTACAACACGCGCGCTGCCCATTTGGCGAGCCGTTTGTTTGCCATGCCCGCCACGGCGTTTTGCTCGTGCACAAAAATCGGCACGCCCAGGAGTTTGGCGGCGAGCCCGCCGGGGAAGGTTACAAAGCCGCCGAAGCCGATGACAGCATCGATGTGGTGTTTGCGGATGATGGCTTTGGCAGCCTGAACGCAGCGCAGCAGCATCAGAGGCAGGGCGAGTTTGCGCAGGATGCCTTTACCGCGCACGCCTTTCATGGCGATGAGTTCCAGCGGGATGTTGTGCTGCGGCACGAGACGTTGTTCCATGCTGTCGTGGCTGCCGAGCCAGACAACACGGTGTCCTTGTTGTTGCAGCGATTGGGCAACGGCTAGGGCGGGGAAGATGTGTCCGCCTGTGCCGCCTGCCATCAGGAGAATGGTTTTGGGAGTCATGGTTGGGCTTTCTGGTTGGGCTGTTTATTAAACGGGAGCGATGGGCAGCCTGAAAATTGTTTTTGCTTATATAAAGCGGTGCTTGTGTGATGCTAAATACTTTTCAGGCTGCCTTTTGCTGCTTGGGCATTATGTGTTTTCAGGCTGCCTTTTGCTGGGCTTGGCGTTGCGCTCGCGCGGGTCGGATACGGAATAGCCGCGCAGGGAAAGACGGTTTTCATAATCCACGCGCAAGAGCATGGTGAAGGCAATCAGCATAATCACCAGCGAGGAGCCGCCGTAGGAAACCAGCGGCAGGGTGAGCCCTTTGTTGGGCAGCAGGCTGATGTTTACGCCGATGTTCACAAAACTTTGCGCCGCCACCCACACGCCTACGCCTGTGGCGATAAATGAATTGAAATGCAAATCCAAGTCGCGGGCTTGTTTGCCGATGGAAAAGGCGCGCCAAATAATCCAGAGATACACAAAAGAGAGCGCGGCAACGGCGATTAAGCCAAGCTCTTCGCCGATAACGGCGAGGATGAAGTCGGTGTGGGCTTCGGGCAGAAAGCCGCGTTTCATGATGGCATTGCCCAAGCCTGTGCCCAGCAGGTCGCCTTGGTTCATGGAAAGCAGCGAGCCCAAGCCTTGGTAGCCTGCGCCGGTGGGGTCTTTCCACGGCTGCCACATCACTTCCATGCGGCGCATGCGGAATTCGGAGGTAACAATCATCAGCGTGGCAACGGCAATCATGACGCTAACCGCGCCCCAAAACCATTTCATCGGCACGTTGGCAAGATAAAGCAGGCAGATAAAGATGCCGAAGATAACGATGGCGGAGCCTAAGTCGCGCGTGAGCGCCACCAGCGCGATGCCGATGCCGATGGGCATGCCCACCATAATCACGCGGCGAAAGTCGTGCAGCACATCGACGCGGCGTTTGAAAAAGCTCGCCATATACATGATGGTGATGAATTTGAACAGCTCGCTGGGCTGGATTTTGAAGCCGAACGGGGTGGCGAGCCAGCGGCGCGCGCCGTTGACGATTTCGCCGGTGAACGGGACGACCGCCATCACCGCTAGAGTGAGCAGCAGGAGATAGGTGGTCCAGCGTTGCCAGCGCCACAGGGGCACGCGCATCAGCCCGAACGAGACGGCCAGCCCGAGCAGGGCGAATTGGGTTTGTTTGATGAGAAAGAAGCCGCGGTTGTCGTAGCTGTTTAGCCCTGCTTGCGCGCCGGATGCGGAATACACCATCACCAAGCCGAAGCAGAGCAGGCACAGCAAAAGCCAAACGAAGGTTTTGTCGTAGGTTTCGCCGTTTTTGAGCAGGTTGCGGTCTAGGAGTTTGTCTAGCAGTGGGGTTTTGTGTGTGGACATGGGGGTGTTTATTTATGGATTTATGGGAAAGGGATAGGGTGTTTGGGCTGCGCTGAAACTTGTGGTACGCGTTTTCAGGCTGCCTTTGGGGCTGGTTTTATGCCGCGCATTAGGCAGCCTGAAACGGAGTTTAGCGCAGCGAAAACGGCAAGGGCGTATTTTAACTGGATTGCGTGGGTTTTTCAGGCTGTGTTTAGCAGATGGAGGATTTATTTTGTTGGATGGGGGAGGGGAGGCAGCCTGAAAAAGGGGCGATAGCATTGGGTGGCAGCGAGTTGTCCTGCTCTGCGGATATTTCAGGCTGCCCCAATATTTGCGCCCGCGTTTTCGCATCGCAAGGCAGCCTGAAATGGGGTTTGGCATAGTGGTTATAGGTTGGACATTGATGCCCGATAAGCACAGGCACATTTATTTTATACGCCACAACATAACAGCGTCGGGCATAAATGCCTGACCTACTTGGGTTTGCGAAGGTTTCAGGCTGCCTATGGCTTGCGCAATCAGGCAGCCTGAAATGCGGTTTGGCATGGTTAAAACGTTGCCATTGACGACGAGCCGTCGCCACTCCATTTGGGGTTTCAGGCTGCCTATGTGATGGGGGGCAGCAGCATGGGGATTTTTTGTGTGCCGAGTACGCGGCTGGGGGCGTGTTGGCTGGCGTAGGCGAGTAGCTGGGGATGGGGGCGGGCGGTGAGGTTGCCGAGCTGTCCGATTTGTTGGGCGTAGTGGTATTGGGGGTTGGCGCATAGGGCGGTGTTGAGCGCGGCAAGGGCATTTTCGGATGGGGTGAACGTGGGTTCGTGCCAGAGGATGTAGTGCGGCTGCGGGGTGGTGCTGCCTTGCAGGAAGAGGCAGCCTGAAAACGGGGCGAGGGCTTGGGGGATGGCGTGGGCGACAAAGGCTTCGGTGAGCTTTTCGCCAACGAGGTCGCTGGTCAGGCTGCTGCGCCCGATAAAGTGTAGGCTGGGGACGTTGGCATGGGGGGAGGCTTGGACGAGTAGCCAGTCTTGGGTGTGACCTTGATGATGGCGGTGCGAGCGAGATAAAAGACGCGGACCTCAAAAACGGATCAAATTTAAACAACCCCGCTTTAAACAGCCTCGTCGCGTCAGATAGCGTAAATTTAGATGCCGCGCCGAATGGTGCCAATTCAGACGCCGTATCATATAACGCAAATTTAGACGCCTCGACAGATCGCAATTTAAATTTCGCAGATTTCGATCTATTCGTAGGCGCGGGCTCTACGAGCTATTACGCGCTGAAATTTTACGCGCGCAGATACGCAAAGCCGAGCGTAGCACTAATGTATCCGAAGGGCTACCGCAAGGATTTTAGCGTCATCATCGCAGGCGCGCATGATCGCCCGAAGCCGCGCGCGAACCTTAAAATTTCACCCGTCTCGCTTAGCTTTTCGCGCCCGCAGGGGCTGTACCGGCTGCAGCGTAAATCCATCGGATTTATCATCGGCGGGCCGAATTCCTGCTTTGAGATGGGGGATGAAATTTTAAAGCAGATTGAGGGCGTAAGAGCGCGGTTTGCGGACTGCGAGTTTGCGCTAACGACCTCTCCGCGCACGCCGCGGGCTACCGAGGGCGCGCTAGAAAAGCTTGGCTGGGATTACAGCGTGATTTACGGCCGCGAGCCCGTAAATCCGATCGGCGATTTTTTGGCGCAGTGCGAGTGGGTCTTTATCAGCGAGGACAGCGTCTCGATGATAAGCGAGGCTGCATCTAACGGGAGCGCGAGCGTAGCTATTTTGAGTTTAAAACGCAAAGACGCTCATAATAAATTTGACGATTTTATAAGCTCTCTCGTTTCTTCGGGATATGCTAGGCGCTACGATGAAGCGCTAAAAAAGACCGCGAAGTACGATCTGAAGGAATTTGTGAGGGAGATAAAAATATGAGGGTCGTGCAAATCCTGCCCGAGCTTAACGAAGGCGGCGTCGAGCGCGGCGTAGTCGAGCTAAATAGAGAGTTTGCGCGGCGCGGCATCGAAAATTTCGTTATCAGTAACGGCGGCAAATTGGCGCCCGATATAGAAAACGGGGGCGGCGTGCACGTGCAGCTCGACGTTTGCTCCAAAAGTATTCTAAGCGCTGCGGCGCGCGTTTTAAAGCTGCGTAAAATTTTAAGCGGGATCGCTCCCGACATAGTGCATGTCCGCTCCCGCGTGCCGGCGTGGCTGGTTAAATTTGCTCGCCCCAAAGCAAAGATCGTAAGCACCGTGCACGGGATAAATTCCGTAAATTTCTACAGCAAAATCATGACGGATGCGGAAGCGATCATCTGTCCTAGCGGCTATGCGCGCGATCACGTGGTGCGAAGCTACGGCGTGGATGCGGCCAAGATCACTATTATTCCGCGCGGTATCGATCTAGTAAAATTTAATCCCAAAAATTTAGATGAGCGCTTTATCGCGGAATTTCGGCAGAATTTTAACCTTGCGCAGGATGATTTCATCGTCTCTGCCGTGGGGCGCATCACGCAGATTAAGGATTACAAAACCCTAATCCGCGCCGCGGCTTTGGCAAGCGAACAAAAGCTTAAAATTTTGATCGTAGGCGGCGTGGGAGCGAGTCGCGACGAGTATTTTTCCGAGCTAAAATCGCTCGTAGAGGGGCTTGGTCTCTGCGAGCGCGTAATTTTTACGGGCTCGCAGAGCAAGGTAGCCGAGATTTACTCGCTCTCGTCGGTCACGGTAAGCGCTTCGAGCAAGCCCGAGAGCTTCGGGCGCTCGATGGCTGAGGCGATCGCGCTAAACTGTCCCGTGATCGCGACCCGTCACGGCGGCGCGCTGGATATCGTAAGAGAGGGCGAAAACGGCTATTTTTTTGACGCGGGCGATGCGCAGGCGTTAGCGGAGCTGTTTGCCCCCGCGCGCGAGCTGAAATTTGACGGCTACGGCTACGTTTCGCAAAACTTCAGCCTAGAGCAGATGGTAGAAAAAACGATAAAGGTTTATGAGAGTTTAATATGAAAAAATTTTTTTACGAAAACGGCGCGCCTAGCGGCTGGAGAATCACATTTTTAACGCTGCTGCTTCTTTGGTGCGCGTCGCTATTTTTTAAAAACGCAGTCTATCAGATTTCCTTTGCGGCGCTAAATTTACTCTTTTTGGTACATCTATTTTATTTTAAAAACTACGCAATCCTAAGCGAAATTTTGAAAAAAACGAGATTTATCGCGATCTGCTTCGTATGCGTCGTCGCGACGCTAGCGGTCTCAAACCTCCTAAACGAGGCGGTTATCTCAAAAAAGGCATGGCAGAGCACGCTATTTTTCATCCTTCGATACGGCACGATATTTTTGGCGCTTTGCTATTTTTACAAGCTCAAATTTTTTGATCAAAACGCCGTTTTTGCCTTTTTGTTCGTGGGGCTTGGAATTTTATCGGCGAGCGTGATCTACCAGCTTGTAAGCAGCACCGATGCGATCGTCTTTTCAAGCGACTCTGTTCGCGGCGGTCTTAGCGGATCGCTTTCGAACCGCAATATCTTAGGGCTTTTTATGGGCTTTGGGCTCTGCCTTAGCGCGGTGGCGATACGGCGGCCTTTGGCGCTCAAATTTGCGGCTCTATTTTTATTTGCATTTTTTATGATCTTTTCATTTTCCAGAGCGGCGTGGGTCGGCGCGTTTTGCGCGCTTGTGTTTTACGGCGCGCTAAATTTAAAGAGTTTAAACAAAAAATACCTGCTTTTCACGGTATGTTTCATCGCACTTTTCGCCGTTTTACTCGCGCTTTCGCCGTCGTTTGAGCAAAGGCTAGCAGCGCTATTTAGCGGCGATTCCTCAGGCAGAACCGTGATTTGGAGCTATATTTTAGAAATGGCGCAAGAAAAGCCTATCTTGGGCTACGGACTGGGCTCATATATAAATTTGCCGGGCTCCCCGGTTCTTGAGCATCCCGAATACAACGCACCTCACAATCTATTTTTAGAAATTTTACTTTATAGCGGCGCGCTCGGGCTTATCTTTTACGGCGCAATCCTATTTAGCGTTTTTAAAGAGTGCGTCCAAAGCAGGCAGTTTGGGGTTCTCACGCTTTTAATTTATCTTTTGATAGATTGCCAGTTCGATCACGGCGCGTATCTGTCGAAAGAAGCGCTAAGCCTGGCTACGATTTTGAGCTTTTTGGCCTATCGCATGAGGATTGAGAGATGATCTACGCGGCGGCGGTTTTGGCTTTTGCGGCGCTTTTTGCGTGGTTCTGCCTACGCTTTGCGTGGTGGGCGAAGGACCAACCTTACGAGTATCCGCGCGTGCTGATGTATCATATGATCCGCGAGCATCTGCCAAAGCACGCCTCTAAATTTAACCGTCTGCGCGTGATCCCCGCCGCGTTTGAAAAACAGCTTGCGTGGCTGAAACGAAACGGTTTTACGAGCTACACTTTAAGCGAGCTTGCAAGCTTGGATAAAAAGCCTGCAAAGGCTGTTTGCATTACCTTCGACGACGGGTATCGCGATAATCTCACGGGCGCTCTGCCGATACTTCAAAAATACGGCTTTAAGGCGACGATTTTCATCGTGAACCGGCGCTTTGACGGGGATTGGGCGACCGATAAGGATCTGAAAAAATCAAGCGATGAGCTAAATCGCGAGGAGATGCTAAGCGACGATGAGGTTCGCGAGCTTTTGCAAAGCGGGCTCATCGAGATCGGCTCGCATACGCTCGATCACGCAAACTTGCCTAGCTTAGACGCGGCAGAGCAGCTGCGTCAGATGAGCGAATCAAAGCGCGAAATAGAGGCGAAATTTGAGATTTCTTGCAGCGCTTTTGCCTATCCGTTCGGCTTTTACGACGAGATTAGCGTCCGCTGCGCGCGCGAAGCGGGCTTTAGCTGCGCCGTTACGACGCAAAACGACGTGTTGCGCCCGCACTACTCAAATTTTGAAATTCCGCGCATCATGGTTAGCGGCAGGCAGGGGCTCTTTAGCTTCATTTTGAAGATGAAGAAGGGCAGAAATAGATGAAAATCGCCTATCTTTGCTGCTCCAGATTTTACGGCGGCGTCGAAAAGATCGTGATCGACTCGCTAAATGAGCTTTGCAAAAGCGAGCAGGCGGCGCTAATCGTGCCCGATAGATGCGAGTTTTTGCAGCGTCTGGATGCTCGCGTGCAAATTTATGAGTACAAAAGCCGCGACAAGCGCTACAATCCGTTTTTGTTCGCTGAAATTTATAGGTTTTTACGCTCGGGCGGATTTGAAATTTTACATTCGCACGGCGCCAAAGCCGCGCAGATTGGCTTCGTGGTAGAAAAATTTTTAAATCTTAAGCTTGTCGCGACCAAACACAACGACCGAAAAGCACCCGTTTTCGATCGCGTGCGAAATGTCATCGCAGCCTCGCGCAAGGTCGCAACCACGATAAATCACGCCGCAAAGGTGATATATTTCGGCATAGAGCCGCGGCGGGAGTTTGCAAATCATGAAATTTGCGCGCTCTGCAAGGACGTGGAGGGCGCCGCAGACGAAGCGCCCAAAGAAGCAAAGGACGCATGCGGCGACTCGGCTGACACTGCGAATACGTCGCAAAACATGGCTGGCTCTACATTTGCGTCGCAAGATACGCCTAGCGAGGCGCGCGTGCCGCAAGATAGGGCTTTTCGGTC
>NZ_CALHII010000039.1 GCF_938030815.1 uncultured Campylobacter sp. | reverse complement strand
GTTCGGGTTTGCCGGCCAAGCCTTGGGTAAAGACAGGGTTGTGTTCTACCACCCTAAGTTCTTACCCTGCGCGAAGCTTTAAATTTAAGCTTCGCTCTTTGCGCTTTCGATATCGTCGTTAGCGCCTAAATTTCGCACCAGACGGGTAGGCATGCCGTTGTCTTTTTCAAATTTAGAGATGATCTCCACGATCTGCTCTCCAGAGACCGTCTCCTTCTCATACAGCGCCTTTACCATCTCCTCGATCGCCGGAGCGTAGGTCCTTAGCGTCTCTTTTACCGCCGCATAGCGCTCATCTAGCGTCTTGCGGACATATTCGTCAATCTTAACCGCCGTTACCTCGCTGTAATCCTTGATGCTCTGTCCGCCGTTTAGGAAGGAGTACTGCTGCTTTTCGAGCACCGCAAGCCCGAGAGCTTCAGTCATTCCGACCTGAGTGGCCATAAATTTAAGCATATCGGTAGCGCGCTGCAAATCATTACCTGCTCCGTCGGTGATCTCGCCCAAAAACACATCCTCCGCCGCGCGCCCCGCCAAAAACGTATCGATCTCGGCAAAAATTTCATGGCGCTGATGCAGATATCTATTTTCAAACGGAGAATTTAGCGTATATCCCGCGGCACTTAATCCGCGCGGCACGATAGTTACCTTCGATACGGGCATCGCGCCTTTAGTAACCTCGGCGATGAGCGCATGACCGCTTTCGTGGTAGGCGACGATCCGCTTTTCGATTGGGCTTACGCGGCGCGATTTTTTAGCCAGTCCGATACCGACGCGTTCGATCGCTTCGAGCAGGTCTTTTTGCTCGACCTCCGCCTTTGCCTCGCGACCCGCTAAAAGCGCGGCTTCGTTGATGATGTTTGCAAGATCGGCTCCCGCAAAGCCAACGGTAAGGCGCGCGATCTCTTCGATATCGATATCGCGAGCAAATTTAACGTCGCGCATATGCACCTTCAAAATCGCCATTCTGCCGTCAAAATCAGGTCTATCGACTAAAACCTGCCTATCGAATCTACCTGGACGCAGAAGCGCCGCATCAAGCGTCTCCGGGCGGTTGGTAGCCGCAAGGACGATTACCGGGCTTGATTCCGAGCCGAAGCCGTCCATCTCAGCAAGCAGCTGATTTAGCGTCTGCTCGCGTTCGTCGTTGCCTCCGCCGATACCACCTGCGGTTCTGCTTTTACCGATCGCATCGATCTCGTCGATGAAAACGATCGCTGGAGCCTGCTTTTTAGCGTTATCAAATAGATCGCGCACCCTGCTGGCGCCCACGCCTACGAACATCTCTATAAAGCTCGAGCCCGATACCGAAAAAAACGGCACGTCCGCTTCGCCCGCGACCGCTTTGGCTAGCAGCGTCTTGCCCGTGCCCGGAGGCCCCACCAAAAGAACGCCTTTTGGAATTTTAGCCCCGAGGCTTATATATCGCTCGGGGTTTTTTAAGAAATCTACGATCTCCTTAACCTCCTCTTTCGCCTCTTCGACGCCCGCGACATCGCTAAATTTAACCTTCGGCTTTTCGGCGCTTACTAGGTTTTTAGAGCTTCCGATGCCGAGCACGCCGCCGCCCATATTGCGCTGCATGCGATTGGCTAAAAACATCCAAATTCCAAAGAAAATCACGAGCGGCAAGACCCAGCTAAAAAGCAGATCGGTCAAAAAGTTGCTCTCATTATACGCGCCGTATGGAATTTTGCGCGATTCTAAAATTTGAACTAGCTCGGGATCATCCACGCGCTTGGCGGTGTAGATTACGTTGCCGACTTGCGCTTTAATCGTGGAGCTTCCGATGGAAACCATGCTTACTTGAGAGTTTTTGATCTGCGATTTTAGCTCGGAGTAAGTTACGTTTCTACTCTCGCCCGAGACGGAGCCCAGCACTCCACCACTATCAAATCCGCCACTTGGAGATATCGCTTTAAACACGACTATCAAAATAAGCGCGAAAATTATAAAAACGCCGATCGGATTTTTATTAAAAAAATTGTTTCCGCCGCCGTTTTGAGGGGACTGATTATTTGGGTTGTTATTCATATCTTCCTTTCATAAACGAAACTAAGCCATTCGTTTTGCTTTTTCATCTGCACGAAATTTAAATCCGAAAAGGCTTGCTCAATCCTATCTTTATATTTTTCTAAAATTCCCGACAGCACGAGCTTGCCGCCGGGCTTTAGCGCTTTTTTTAGATCCGCGCTTAGGATCAAAATCACGTCGGCGATTATATTTGCGACGACGAGATCAAACTGCGGCTGCGCGCTTTCGCTTGAGCCTCGCTCGTTTAGGCTTGAAACGCTGCCGAGCCAAATTTTATCGATCTGCACGCCGTTTTTCTCGGCGTTTTGCTGCGTAGCGGTCACCGCCTGCTCGTCGGTATCGCAAGCGCTTACCTTTGCGTCCAGTTTTTTCATCGCGATACTTAGAATTCCGCTGCCGCAGCCCACGTCAAGCGCGCTCATGCCCGCGCGAGTAAGCTCGCTAAGCAGCGCTAGGCACATATTGGTGCTTTCGTGATGCCCCGAGCCGAACGCCAGCGCAGGATCGATCAGCAGATCGATTAGCGCGGGATCTTGCGATCTTTCGCACCAGCTCGGACGGACGTAAAATTTACCGACCGCCACAGGCGCGACCCCTTTTTTGTATTCGTCGAGCCAGTCTTTGTTTTGCTTTTTTGAAATTTCGATCTGTAGATCGGCGTCTAAATTAAGAGATCGCGAGAGCCCCTTTTTAAACTCTTCAAACGCAAATTTTAAATTTTGCAGATCCTCTTCGTCGCGGATTATGAAACTCTCGCCGCGTTCCTCGACGCAGGTAACGCCGAGCTCAAACGCAAAGCTTTTAAAAAGCTCGCTTGCATTCGCGCTTTTTACGATCATCTCATAAAAAAAATCTTTCATCGCCTCACATCGCCTTTAAATTTTAAAATTTGCATATTACTAAAATTTAGTTCAAACTTTGCTTACGCTCGGGCGTTTTTACAGAGCTTCAAACGCCTTTTTAAGATCGAGCGTGCCTTCGTAATACGCCTTGCCGACGATGACGCCTGCTATTAGCTCTGCGTTTTTAAGCGCGATTATGTCGTTCATATCTTTCACGCCGCCGCTTGCGATAGTATCGATACCGCTAGCTTTCGCGATAGAGCGGCTAAATTCTACATTCACGCCGCTTAGCATCCCGTCGCGCGATATGTCGGTGCAGATGATCGCGCAAACGCCCGCGTCCGCGTAGTCTCGCGCCAGATCGGTCGCTTTTACGCGGCTTAGCTCAGCCCAGCCCTCGGTCGCTACGAGCCCGTCTTTTGCGTCTATGCCCACGACGATGCGGTAAAGCTTCGCCATCCTCCTTACGAAATCCGGGTTTTTAAGCGCCGCCGAGCCCAGGATAAATCTATCGACGCCTAGGCTCAAATACTCCTTTATGCGCGCTTCGTCGCGGATACCGCCGCCCACTTCTACGCGCAGGCGAGTGCTTTTTACGATCCGCTCGATCGCTTTGAAATTTACCGCCTCGCCAGCAAACGCGCCGTCCAGATCGACCAAATGCAGCCATTTAGCGCCGAGATCTTCAAATTTTTTGGCTAGCTCGCAGGGGTCCTTGGAATAAATTTTTGCGCTTTGCATCTCGCCCTTGCTAAGGCGCACGGCGCATCCTTGTTTCAGATCGATCGCAGGGAAAATTTCCATCACAGCTCCGTAAAATTTTTAATGATTTTTATGCCCGCATCGTGGCTTTTTTCGGGATGCGGCTGAAAGGCAAATACGTTTTCGTGCCAAATCGCGCTTGCAAACTCATAGCCGTAAAACGTGGTCGCAAGCGTGATCTCGCGCGCGCAAAGGACGTGGTAGGAGTGCACGAAATACAGATACTCAAACTCGCTCAAGCCCCTGTTTATCGGCGAGCGTTTGATAAAATGCGCGCTGTTCCAGCCGACGTGCGGGATCTTTAGGCTTTCGGCACAGGTAAAATTTTGCCAGCTGCGCGCGCTAGATTCCGCCTCGTCTGAATTAAATTTCGCCCCGCCCGATCTAAATTTCATATCCTCGGATCGAAATTCCGCTTCGCAAACACTAAATTTCGTTTTGTCAAATTTCACGACGCGACCGGATAGAATTCCAAGCCCGCTGCGCGCGCCGAATTCCTCGCTTTGCTCAAACAAAAGCTGCATCCCCAGGCAGATGCCTAAAAAATATCTGCCGCTTGCGACGAACTCTTTAATCGCGGCGTCCATACCGCTTGCGTGAAGCTTATCCATCGCCTCGCCGAATGCGCCCACGCCCGGAAGCAGAGCTTTATCGCAGCTCAAAAGCTCCTCGGGGCTGCGCGCGAGGCAAAATTTAGCGCCGCAAAAGCTAAGTGCGTTCATTACGCTTTGGATATTGCCCGCGCCGTAATCCACGATGCCGATCAAGCCGTGCCCTTCATACCGTTCAATCGGTGCGAAAACTCGGGCACGATGCGCTTTAGCTTATCCGCGACCTGCGCGTCCTTGCACTCCGAAAGCTCCTCGATCTGCGAGCTTAGCTCTTGTAGGTCGTATTTTGCGGAGTGGGTTACGAAGATTGATTGATACTTCGTGCTCTTGTCGTTTTCGTCGATCAAAAGCTCCTCATAAAGCTTCTCGCCTGGGCGCAGACCGACAAATTTAATGCCAAGTTCCTCCTTGCCCGCAAGCTGCAGCATTCGCTTGGCAAGATCGGCGATCCTTACGGGCTCGCCCATATCCAGCACGAAAAGCTCGCCGCCTCGCGCGATGGAGGCTGCTTGAAGCACGAGCTGGCACGCCTCGCTAACGAGCATAAAATATCTCGTAATCTCGGGGTGCGTAACGGTAAGCGGCTCGTTCGCTTCGATCTGGCGTTTAAATTTAGGAATGACACTACCGCTTGAGCCGAGCACGTTTCCGAAGCGGACGGCGACGATCTGCGTGTCGCTTGCCGCGTCGTTGGAATTTAGCGCGTAAAGCTCGCAGATACGCTTCGTCGTGCCCATAATGTTCGTCGGTCGCACCGCCTTATCAGTCGAGATCAAAACGACCTTTTTCGCGCCGTATTTTTTGGACAGATCGATTACGTTTTTTGTGCCGATGACATTATTTTTGACCGCTAGATGCGGGTTAAACTCGCATAGCGGCACGTGCTTATACGCCGCTGCGTGCACGACTACCTCGGGACGAAATTCCGCAAAAACCTCCTCCAGCTCATGGCGATAAACGACGTTTATCATCTTTAACTCGTTGCGCGCATCCGCGCCGGTGGCTTCGTTAATCGAGTAGAGGTTAAACTCGCTGTGTTCGACCATGATAAGACGCTTTGCGCCGAATTTCAAGCACTGCTTGCAAATTTCGCTTCCTATCGTGCCGCCCGCGCCCGTTACCAGCACGATCTTGTCTTTGATAAAATTTTCGATCGCCTTGGTGTCGAGGTCTTTGGGCTTGCGAGCGAGCAGATCCTCGATCGATACGTCGCGGATCTTTTTGCTCTCATCCTCCAAAAGCGAAAAGAGTTTAATATCCTTTAGCCCGTACGCGAACAGCTCGTCGTAGAGCTGCTTTAGCTCGTCCGGATACAGCGCCAGCGCGATGATCGCGGTTTTAGCACCGCTATCTTTGATCATCTGCGGAATTTCGCTCTTAGCCCTGACGACGTAATTTTCGCAATACGTTCCTACTAGCTCAGGCCGTCCGTCCACGACACCCACTGGATAGTAGTTGATATATTTTTGCCGCATACCTTTTAGGACGTGAAAGGTCTTGCTTGTAGCGCCCACGACGATGCAGGGCTCGTTATTCGTGATGTTTTTCTTCTCACTTAGAAACATCCGCTTTGAAATTCTAATCCCACCAATTAAAATAAACGAGATCGCCGCATCGATGATGATGACCGAGCGCGGGAATGGGTTAAAAACTTTACTCGCTAAAAAAAACAGGATCAAAAAGGTAAGCGCCGCCATAACGTGCGCATAAAAGAGCTTCCTCGCTTCATATAGACCGAAAAATCTCCACGGAACTAAATAGATCCGCAAAAACCAAAAATAGAAAATTTTAATCGCAGTAAGGCTCGAGGCGCTAAGCAGCGCGCCTTTATAGAATTCGTTCGGTATATCTCCGCTAAATCGCAGCAAAAACGCGATATAAACGGAGAGGATCGAGATAAAAATATCTCCCAGCAAAAAAAACGCGAAGCGGCTAAATTTAGTGGGTTTTAACAGCATCAGATGTTTTCTTTTACGATTTTTACGACGCGCTCGATCGTCTCGTCGCTCATATCGGTGCCGCTAGGAAGGCAGATGCCGCGACTGAACATATCCTCGCTCGTGCCGTCAACTACGCTAAGCGCGCCTGCGAAGATGCTTTGCAGATGCATCGGCTTCCAAAGAGGGCGAGATTCGATGTCGGCTTTATTTAGAGCGTCGATAACCTTTAGATGAGCGCCTTTTTGTTTAAATAATAAAGTCGTAAGCCATCTGTTGCCCTCGCCACCTTCTACTTCGGGCATAAACTCCACGTCGGTGCCTCTAAACAGATCCTCGTAAATTTTAAAAATTTCACGCTTTCTTTTCACGCGCTGCGGCAAGACCTCCATCTGACCTACGCCGATAGCGCCTAAGACGTTGCTTAAGCGGTAGTTGTAGCCGTAGTCTTTGTGCTCGTAGTGAAGCAGCGGCTCGCGCGCCTGGGTGCTTAAAAATCTAGCCTTAGCCACTAGCTCCTCATCGTTTGAGATCAGCATTCCTCCGCCTGAGGTAGTGATGATTTTATTGCCATTAAAGCTTAGCGCGCCGCATTTTCCGATACCGCCAAGTGCTTTACCCTTATAAAATCCACCCAGCGCCTCTGCGGCATCCTCGATAACATCAATGCCTTCGTTCGCGCAAATTTCGCATATCTCATCCATCTTCGCAGCCTGTCCGTAAAGATGCGTAACGACGAGCACCTTTGGCTTTTTCGGCGATTTTTTGATCGCTTCTTTAAGCAGCCTCGGGCTTAAATTCCAACTCTCGTCGCTGTCTATCAGCACCGGCACGCAGCGCTCGTAAAATATCGGATTTAGCGACGCCATGAAGGTAAACGTGGAGCCAAGCACCACGTCGCCGTCCTTTACGCCGCTGCAGCGAAGCGCTAGATGAAGCGCCGCCGTGCCTGCATTTAGCGCCAGCGCGCCGCGCGTGCCAGTATAGGACTTCACTGCGTCCTCAAAGCGATTAACATATTCGCCCAAAGGCGCGATATAGTTGCTTTCAAATACCTTTTTTATATACTCAAGCTCATTGCCACCCATATTCGGCGGGCTTAAAAATACTCTTGCCATCTCTATCCTTCCTTGATCTTTAAATTTAACCTCGCGCGGAGCAAAGCTAAATTTAGCTTTCGGCATTAAATTTAAATGCTCGGATTTTATCACTTTTAATGTTATAAATTTTAAATTCAGCTATTTTTTTTCTTAATTCAATATAATAAGGGTCAGGATATTTTACTAATTTATCAAAATTTTCTTTTGCTATATCTATAAATTTCTGTGGTACTCCTAAGGGATTGATATTAGCACTATAATCTAAAATATCATTCTTACCCTCTCTTTGAAATTTATAAATATTTCCTCCATGTAAATCTTTATTCATTTTTATTACCCCAATAATGTTATAATAATACTAGTTAGTATAAATGATATAGTTGCTATAAGAGATACAGCATATAAGATATTCACCGCTTTTTTTATATCTTCATAGTCAAATTCTTTTAACTTATCTCCTATTTTTTGCTTCTCATAATCTTTACCAAAATAACTAATTTTTCCACCAAATTGTATTCCTAATGCTCCTGCATAAGCAGATTCACTTTGTCCAGAGTTTGGGCTTGAATGTTTATTTCTATCTCTAAAAAATACTTTTAAAGAATTCTTAAAATTATATCCTAATATTAAACTTGATAAAGGTACAAATATTAGACCTGTAAGTCTTGCTGGAATAAAGTTTGCAACATCATCAACTCTTGCAGAAACTTTTCCAAAATCTATATATTTTTCATTCTTATAACCAACCATAGAATCCAAAGTATTTATTGCCTTATATGTCATAGCAAAAGGTAAGGCAAGAGATACCATTTTCCCAAATAGTTCAATAGAAAAGAAACTTCCAACAAAGGCAAAGAATGCTGGAGAAATAGAGCCGTCTACTGTATTTTCAGCTATTGTTTCAACTACACTCATAATAATTTTTTCAAGTGATAGAGTATTTGTATCTCTACTCACAAGATATGAAAGTTCTTTTTTAGCCTTTTCAACATCCCCTGATTTCAATATATTATAAACTTTTTTTCCTTCATCTGCTAAACTTTTAGTTGCAAATGTTGTATAGAGAAAAAATATCTCTATGACATAACCTGCTCTTGCTAGAAGTAAAGAAACTATAAAAGTTGAACTTAAAGTTAAAATATTTAAAATAGCTCCTGAAAATATTTTATTTTTAGCCTTATATAAAAATTTTTCTAAAAAACTTATTAACTTCCCTATTATGATAACAGGG
>NZ_CALHII010000038.1 GCF_938030815.1 uncultured Campylobacter sp. | reverse complement strand
AAGCAAAATAATCAAGAATTTAAAAGCGCGTGTTTTCGCTTTTAAATTCCATTCATGCGCCTTTTCAAATCCCCTTTTAAATTAAATTTAGCTATACTCCCGCGCAATTTTGCGATTAAGGATTAAATATGAAAGAGATTAAAAGCCTAAGCGAGCTTCAGGCTTTTGCAGATAAAGTTCGCGCCGCAAAGGGTTATCGCGATCCGATGATGTGGGCGGTCGGGCGTGTATTTAAGGGGCGCGCGGAGGGGCATAAAAGCCTAAGCGTGAATTACGCGCACGTAAATTTTAAAGATGGGCTAGTAAGCGCAGCAGTGCTAATCCATGCTCTAACCAAATGCGGTGAGGTCGTGGATTTTAGCGGTAGTGAGTGCGTCCTTCCGCTAACGCACAAAGCCCTAAAAAAGGCGATCGAGGCTTTAAAATTTCTACAGCCAGACGTCAAAGAGGGCGCGCACAAAAATCTGCAGGTGCTGCTTGCGGTTAAAGAGGCGATGAAATCGGACGAGCACGCGAGCTTTTGTGCTAGCTTCATCTTTGAGGATGCCGCGCCAAAAAGCGTCGAGAGCGTCTATCTCAAGCTTTACGCGCTTTCGCTAAATCTCTGCGAGCCGCGCACGCTCAATCTAGACGGCGCATTTAGTGTGCTTCCGAACGTCGCGTGGGACGAAAACGCTCGCCCGATCGAGCTTTGGTGGCTGCGTGAAAACGAAATCCATTTAAAAATGCAAGGCCGCTATCCACGCATAATCAGCGTCGATAAATTTCCGCGCTACCTAAGCCACGTCGTGCCGTCGCAAAACGTTCGGATTTTAGACGATGCGAAAGTGCGTTTGGGTGCGCATATCGCCGCGGGTACGACCGTGATGCCGGGTGCTGCGTACGTGAATTTCAACGCAGGCACGACCGGCAGCGTTATGATCGAGGGGCGCGTCAGTAGCTCGGTCGTCGTGGGCGAGGGCAGCGACATAGGCGGCGGCGCGTCGATTTTGGGCGTGCTAAGCGGCACCAACGGCAATGCTGTGAGCATCGGCAAGCACTGCTTGCTGGGCGCAAACTCCGTAACGGGCATTCCGCTAGGCGACCGCTGCATCGTGGATGCCGGTATTGCGGTACTTGAGGGCACGAAGGTTTTCATCGCGCAAAAGGATCGCGAGGCGCTAGCAGCGCTAAATCCAGGCTTTGCGTTCGATCGTGAAATTTATAAAGGGCTTGAGCTTGCCGGGCTTAGCGGACTGCACTTCCGACAAAACAGCCAAAGCGGGCAGATTACGGCAAGCGTTAGCAAGCGCGCGATCAAACTCAACGCGGAACTGCATTAAATTTATAAATTTAAACGGCGGGCGCGGATTGGCTGGAGCTTTTCAAAGCTGCGTTAAATCTATAACTTAAACGGTGAGTTCGAAAAAGATACGGACGATCTCGCCGCACGCCGCTTTGAGCGAGCGCATGCGATCCGTCGCAAAATTTCTACTCATAGAATTTTGCGCGGAATTTAAAGAATTTTTGCCGCGATTTAGAAAATTTCTAGCGGTGATTTATGGAATTTGCGCCGCTATTTTAACGTAAGTAATTTTGGCGGCTCGCGGATTTGCGCCGCGCAAATAGGTCTTTAAATTTCAAAAAATAGATTGAATTTAAAATTTTAATATGATAGATTTCAAATAAAAATAAGGAGATGAAAATGAAAAAATTTATACCCGTCCTGTTTGGCGTATTTATCTGCAGCGCAGCGCTTGCGGGAGATGTAGATGCCGATGCACAGCGCTGCAAGGCTTTGGCGGACGCCGTAAATGGGCACAGTCACCCCGCGACTAAAAATATAGAGTTGAGCGCGGCTACATGCGAGGGCGATAAATTTGTAATTCCCACGATTCTAAAAAATGAAATTTGGGACAAAGTAGATCCCAAAATCAAGCAAAATTTTGAAAGCATTTTGCGTGCCGATAGGCAAAAGGACGTCTGCGCGATGATGAAAGCGGGCAGTCTAAATCGCATAGGCGTACGAGAATTTCTGCAAAGCGGCGAAAAAATCGCCGATCTGACCTACACGCGCAGCGATTGCGGCTTGGAATAAAATTTCAAAGGAAATAAATAATGGAAGTGCCTCAAGCGGCGTATAGCAGGGATAAAATCATCGTTCGCACCGGTGCGATCGGTATCGTTTCAAATGTAATTTTAGCGGCATTTAAGGGCGTCGTGGGGCTGATTTCAGGCTCGATCGCGATCGTGCTTGATGCCGTAAACAATCTAAGCGACGCGCTTTCATCCGTCATTACGATCGTGGGCGTGCATCTTGCTAGCAAGCAGCCCGATCGTGCGCACCCCTTCGGACACGGCAGGATCGAGTATCTAAGCGCGATCGTAATCGCCGTCATCATCCTCTACACCGGCGGCGTCTCGCTCGTTGAATCAATCAAAAAGATCATCCATCCGCAAACGGCGAATTATAATGCGGTTTCGCTCGCCATCATCGCAGTAGCGGTCGCGGCGAAATTTAGCCTGGGGCTCTATACGCAAAAGACGGGCGAGCGCGTAAATTCCGACTCGCTCATCGCTAGCGGCGTGGATGCCAAATACGACGCGCTCGTATCGCTAGCCACCCTCGTAGCGGCTTTTATTTCGCTTATTTTCGGGCTGAGCTTAGAGGCGTATCTGGGCGCGATAATTTCGGCTCTTCTGATCAAAACGGCGTATGAAATTCTACGCGATACGATCAGTAAGCTTTTGGGCTCGCGCCCGAGCCTGGAGCTGACGAATGAAATTTACGACGTCGTGCGCGGCTTTGAGGGCGTCATCGGCGCATACGATCTGATGTTTCATGACTACGGGCCCGATAAAATGGTAGGTTCGGTGCATATCGAGGTCGCGAGTGACACGACCGCGGCGCAGATCGACGCTCTTACGCGCCGCATCCAAAACGCCGTTTTTGCGAAATTTAATATCATCCTAGACACCGTAGGAATTTACGCGTTTAACAGAAACGATCCGCGCGCCGCCGAGATCTACGAGCATATCAAGCAGATGGCGTTTTCGCATAAGTTCGTCTCGCAGATACATGGATTTTATCTCGACGAGGAAAAGCGCGCGATCAGCTTTGACGTCATCGTCGATTTCGCAGCGCCCGATATGGAGGCGACGTTTCGCGCGGTTTGCAAGCAGGTGCGCGCGGCGTATCCGAACTACACGCTCATCATTACTCGCGATAGCGATTACAGCGGCTAAAATTTAAATTGCTCTAGCTTTGGCGGTCTAAATTTAATCGTGCCCGTCCGCGCTCCTTCGGCGAAATTTCAGAATTTTAAGCTACAATAGGAGAAATTTATCGCAGCTCCGCGCGGCGCAAAAGCCGCAATAAACCGCGAGATGAAATTTGCGCGCAAAACCCAGCAGAAGCCCGCGCGCAAGGCAACGCAAAGAGAAATTTAAAAGGAAAAATATGGTTGAAATCAAAGATCTAACGATGCGCTTCGGCAAACAGCTGCTTTTTGAAAACGTAAATTTAAGCCTCGATAAGGGCAGGCGTTATGGTCTTATCGGCGCAAACGGCGCGGGCAAATCGACGCTACTTAAAATTTTAAGCGGACAGATCGAAGCAAGCAGCGGCGAAATTTTGATCCAAAGCGGGCTTAAAATCGGCGTTTTGGGGCAGGATCAATTCGCCTTCGAAAGCTTCAGCGTCAAAGACGCCGTGCTTTACGGCAACAAGCGCCTTTATGACGCCGTGCGCGAAAAGACGCAGCTTTACGAAGCCGGCGAGTTTAACGACGAGATAAACGAGCGCCTCGGCGAGCTTGAGATGATCTGCGCCGAGGAGGATCCCGCCTACGAGTACGAAACGCGGATCGAGAAAATTTTAAGCTCGCTGGGGCTGAATGATTTCGATAAAAAGATGAGCGAGATCGAGACGAGCGATAAATTTAAAGTCCTTCTCGCGCAGGTGCTCTTCCCGCGCCCTGACGTGCTGTTTTTGGACGAAGCCACCAACCAGCTGGACGACGAAACCGCCGCCGCCCTGATGTCCCTGCTGCGCCGCGAGCTGCCGGAAACCCTGTGCATCGCCGTCAGCCACCAGGCCGCCGTCAAAGCCTTGTTCACGCGCCGCCTGCCGCTGGACGAGGCGGTGCCGCAGGAAGATTAAAACAGCGGCCCGTCTTTATTGCCGACAAAAAACCAAAAGCAGCCTGCACCCCAAAGTGGAAGTGCAGGCTGCTTTTGGATGGTGCGGACGGATTACATGGCGCTGTAATTCGGCCCACCGCCGCCTTCGGGGCAGGTCCATGTGATGTTTTGCGCCGGGTCTTTAATGTCGCAGGTTTTGCAGTGCAGGCAGTTGGCCGCGTTGATTTGCAGGCGTGGTTTGCCGCCGTTTTGCTGCACAATTTCATACACGCCGGCAGGGCAGTAGCGCGTTTCGGGGCTGGCGTATTGCGCGTAATTCAGGTCAATCGCCAGCGCAGGGTCGCGCAGTTGCAGGTGTGCAGGCTGGTTTTCTTCGTGTGATACACCGGCCAGGAACACGCTGCTCAAACGGTCGAACGTGATTTTGCCGTCGGGTTTCGGATACTCGATGGGCGTATATTCTTTGGCGGGGTGCAGGCTGCCTGCGTCCGTTCCGTGGTGGGCAATCGTCCAAGGCATCCGCCCTTTGAACACGTATTGCTCCAAGCCGGTATAGATCATGGCGGGAATCAGCCCCCATTTGAACGCGGGGCGGATGTTGCGGATGGCGTGCAATTCTTGATACAGCCAGCTTTGCTCGAACAGGCCTTGATAACGCGCCGCCGTTTTGCCGTGTGCAGGCTGCTTTTCGGTGTCGCTTTCCAGCAGGGGGAACACGGCTTCCGCTGCCAGCATGGCGGATTTCATGGCGGTGTGGCTGCCTTTGATGCGTGCCACGTTCAAAAAGCCCGCGCAGTCGCCCACCAGCACGCCGCCGGCAAACGCCAGTTTCGGCAGGCATTGCAAGCCGCCTTCCACCAATGCGCGTGCACCGTAAGCAATGCGGCGGCCGCCTTCCAGCATGGTGCGGATGGCGGGGTGCAGCTTCAAGCGTTGAAATTCTTCAAACGGCGACAGGTAAGGATTCTGATAATCCAGTCCCACCACCAAACCCAAGGCGATTTGGTTGTTGTCCAGATGGTAAACAAACGAGCCGCCGTAGGTTTTGCTGTCCAGCGGATAGCCCACGGTGTGAA
>NZ_CALHII010000037.1 GCF_938030815.1 uncultured Campylobacter sp. | reverse complement strand
CTGAGAGGTGCCGAAATATACGCCCAAAAGCCCGCCCACGGCTAGCAGCGCGCCGCGTTCGTAGTCCACGTGGCCGTTGTACGAAAGGCTCAAAAGCGCGCTAAATGAGCCGAAAACGATGAAAAATAGCCCCATGCAGACCGCTCTTTTGATATCTACGCCCAAAAATCCGACCAATACGGGCGTCAGAAATACCGCGCCGCCCACGCCCATGCTAAGCGCGATCGCGCCGATAGCAAAGCCGATGAAAAATAGCACCGCGCCGTGGGGATCGGCGTTGCCGCCGCTTGCTACGTTCGTGCGAAAGAGCTTGAGAAAGGAGATGGCGAGCGTCAGCAAAAGACCGATCTCAAGCACGATTTCTGGGGAGTATTTTACTATGAAGCCCGATATGCTCGCGCCGCACAGCCCTCCGAGCCCCACCGCGATACCGCTATCTAGGCGGAGTCTGCCCGCGCGGTAGTTCAGATATGAGCCGAAAAGCGAGACGATGAACATCTGCATCACCGAGATGCCCGCGGCGGTCTTGACGTCGTATCCCAGAGCCATCATCACGGGCATTACGACCGTGCCGCCACCGATACCGAAAAAGCCCGATATGAAGCCCACGACGACGCCGACAAAGGGGAGTTCTAACATTTATAATCCTTGAAATTTGAAGCGAAGTTTATAGCTTTAAAATTTAAAGCTCGCTAAATTTGCGGAATTTTGGCTTTGAGAGCGGGATTTGCGGGATTTTGAGGCGAGGGATTTTGATCGCGGGATTTCGGTTTGAAATTTATGCCCCAAATTTTGGTTTGAAATTTTATCTGGAGTCGGCTTGGCTTGAAAGTTTGCAAGCGAGATTTTAGCTCAAAATTTCAGCGCACGATTTGCAAAATTTTAAAATTTACGGAATTTTAAGGTGTGGAATTTCGGCTTGAAATTTTATGCAAATTAGCCCGCCTGCGTTTGTTCGTATTGCGGCTTGGCAGCGGATTTTAAAATTCTGCACCCAGACTGCGGCTCAGCGTAAATTTGAGATAAAATTTTACGTTCAGATGGCAGCGCCGTATCTTTGCCGCGATTAAATTTTCGACAGGATTTTATCGCGGCGAAATTTCATACGGCAAAATTCCGCACGGTAAAATTTCAGTCAAAATTCTACGGCAAATTTTCCACGTTTTAAATTCTAAAAAATCGCTGCAAAACCAGCTCAAAATCGCCGCAAAGTCACAACAATATCGCCGTAAAATTTTATGCGGAGCGCGCAGACGCAAAGAACGCGAATTTTTTGCAAAATTTACGACGAAATTTCGCCGCCAAAAGCTCGTTTAAGGCAGCCAAAAGCCTGCTCAAAGACCAAAAAGCCGCCGCCGCAAAATCCTCACGATAAAATTTCGCCCGCAAATTTCTCCGGGTAAAATCGCTTTGGATGGGGCGGGATTTGAACTCACGGCAAATTTTCCGAGCTAAATTTACGCAAAAATTCGCGTTAAATCCGCAAACTTTATCGTAAATTTCTCCGAGCGGTTTTCGCGCCTTATGAAATTTCCAGCACGATCTCTTTTTTTAGCCCGATCTGTTTGATCTCGAGCACGGAAGCGCCGCCCAAGCGCAGCGCAAGCACCTCAGCCTCGCTGCAAGCGCAGGCCTGTGCGATTTCGCGTAACACCTTGCCGCGCCAAGCCTTGGCGTAGTGGCTCAGCACCTTGCCGCCTTTGATGAAACTAAAACTCAAATATTCGTGCTTCATCTCATAAAATTTTTCGTAAAATCCCGCGCGCAGATCCACGACGCATTCATCCGCCAGATACCGATCTAGCGCGGCGGAGAAGCTGTCGCGATAAAATTTTACCGCGTCTATACCGCCGAATCTCTCGCCTTGCTTGAGTTTGTAGTTCGGCAGCGCGTCGCCGCCCAGCACGGGGCCGAAAAGGTTTGAAAAAATTATCGTGTTTCGCTCCGCAAACTCCTGCGCGCCAGGGCTTAGCGACGCGTAGCCTAAAGCGCGATACGCGGTGCCGGTGTAGCGCAAAAGCGCCTTCGCGCAGCCTTTTTCAAAGATATTTTCGCGCAAAGAGGCATCCCATTTTTTCAGCCCGAAAAGCTTGCAAAGCTCCGCCTCGCTCGCTTTATCCACGAAATCTGCGTAGGCGCGCAGCATCTGCAGGCGCTTTTCGTAAAGATCTGCAAAGATGAAATTTCGCTCGCAAATGCGCGCGTCGCCGCCCAGCTCGCTTTTCATCTCGCTTGGGGAAAATAAAATTTTCATACGCTCTCCTTAAAATTTGCTCATTTTACTAAAATTTTGCTTGCATTCAAGCCCGCCCAGGCTCGCGCCACCCGCTCAAATTTAAGCTAAGCAGCGTATAATGGCGCTAAAAATTCCAAGGACGAAAATGCTTTTAGAAGAGCCGCTTTTTTACTACCGCGAAATTTTAAAGACGCATCCGCAAAGCTACCTCGCAGAGGACGACAGGCAGGTCATCATCGGCATCGATTGCGATTATTTCGACGGATTTAAGATGAGTTTTGAGGCTTTGAGGCTTAAATTTGATGAGGTAAAGGGCGCAAAAGAGGGCGCGAGCGAGTTTAAAAACGCGAGCTTTGCCGGGCTTTTCGGCGTTTTGGGCTACGACATCGTGCGCGCGTTCGAAAATATCGGCGCACCGAAGCAGGCGCTGTATGACTTCCCGCCGTTTTTTTACGCCGATGCCACAAACTACCTGCACTACGATAAAATCAGCAAAATTTACGATTTTTACGGCAAAGATGCCCAAATTTACGAAAACCTGCGCGGGCTTAGCCCGCAGGCTTCACAACAGGCCGCCGTCGAAACAGTAGCTGCGTCCCAGAGTGCTGCAAGAGCGGACGCCGCTATAAAAGGCGGATCGAAATCGCAAGCCGCGGCGAAGTCTGAGCCTAAGAAAAAAGAGCTTAAATTTAAAATTTTAACCGATCTAGGCGCCGAGGAGTCGCATTTTAGCGCGATGGTCGAAGCCGCAAAAGAAAAGATAAAAAGCGGCGACGTGTTTCAGGTCGTGCTGGGCGAAATTTTAGAAGTCGGTACGAATCTCGGCAGCTTGGAGTTTTACGAGCGACTCAAAAAGAACAATCCTAGCCCCTATATGTTTCACTTCCCGACGCCGTACGGCTGCGTCGCGGGCTCCAGCCCCGAGCTCATTATGGAGATCAAAAAGGACGAAATTTTCGTAGCTCCCATCGCGGGCACCCGCAGCAGAGGCGCGAATGCCGAAGCCGACGCAGCGCTCGAGCGCGAGCTTTTAAGCGACGAAAAGGAGCTTGCGGAGCATCGGATGCTGATAGATCTAGCTCGCAACGACATCGGCAAATTTGCCGAGCCCGCCTCGGTACGGGTGCAAAACGCGATGCGCGTCGTGCGCTACGAAAGCGTGATGCACATCGTAAGCGAGGTTTACGGCAGTAAGCCGCGCGGGGTAAGCGCGTTTGAGGTGCTTAGCACGATCTTTCCTGCGGGCACGCTAAGCGGTAGCCCGAAGATCCGCGCGATGCAGATCATAAACGAGCTGGAGCGCTACGAGCGCGGCATATACGGCGGCGGAATCGGGTTTTGGCGCTTTAACGGCGACGTGATGCAGGCGATCTTGATCCGCTCGGCGATCTTCGTAAATCGCGACGCGCAAAATTCCTGCTCGGACGAGAACTCTAAGCGAAATTCCAACTTAAATTTAAACTCTGCTTGCGGCGAGGGGAAGTCCGAAGCGACGGAGCTTTGCAGCGGTGAAAATCCTGAGACGACGGAGTTTTGCGGTGTCGCGACGCAAAAGGGCAGTGGCGAGTCGCAAAATTTAGCTCGCGCAGGCGGCGAGGCACTAAATTTAGAGAGCAAGCCGAGCTTTAGCCGCGCGATGCGGTTTGAGGTCGCTAAATTTAGCGCGGAGAATTTCGGCTACGAAGGGCTAAACAATCTCGTATTTATCGGCGCGGGCGCGGGTATAGTTTACGACAGCTCGCCAAAGAGCGAATACGCAGAGATCTGCAAAAAGCGCAAAAGCCCGCTCAAGGCGATCGAGGAGCTATGCGAGGAAGTTTAGACCCTTTAAATTTAGCTAGCCGGGCGCGCCGCTTTTCGGTGCGAGTTTGATTCGGCTAAATTTAAAGCGTATCGCTGCTAAGACGTTAAATTTAACGGCGAGCTTCATTCGGCGCCGCAAAGCCGAGATACATATCGGCTGCAAAGTAGCGTAACGTCGCAGCTGATGTAGTAATGCCGCAGCCGCGTGCTAAATTTTAAATTTAGCACGCAAGAGGCGCTAAAACGGCGCTAAATTTAGCCGCCGCAAAGCGGTTAAATTTAAACTATTTATAATTTTAAAGAGGCGTAAACGCCCTAAAAAGGATAAAATTTTGATTTTAATGATAGATAATTACGACAGCTTCGTTTTTAATATTTATCAATACATTTTGGAGCTCACGGGTGAGGAGGTGCGCTACTTCCGCAACGACGAGATAACGCTGCAGCAGGTGCGCGAGCTTGCCCCGTCGCACATAATCCTAAGCCCCGGACCAAATCACCCAAAAGACAGCGGCGTCTGCCTGGATATTTTGTGCGCGGATTTGGATGTGCCGATTTTGGGCGTGTGCCTTGGGCATCAGGCGATCGGATACGCGGCGGGTGCGGAGATAAAGCAGCTTGAGGTGCCGCTACACGGCAAGAGCTCGTCGATCGAAATTTACGCAGATGGCGTGCTTTTTAGCGGGCTGCCGCGTAAATTTGAAGTGATGCGCTACCACTCGCTTTATGTGGATGAAGCTACGCTGCCGCGCGAGTTTGAAATTTTAGCAAAGAGCGAAAACGACGGCATTATAATGGCGATGAAGCACCGAAGTAAGCCGGTTTTCGGCATTCAATTTCATCCCGAGAGCTTTTTTACCCAATACGGCAAAAAGATCATCGAAAATTTCATCAATTACGGCAAAAAGATAATTTTAAAGGAGAAACTCGTGGTAAATTTCGCCCCGTTTATGTTGAAGCTACAAAAGGGCTTCCCGTTAGACAGCGACGATTACGCGGTCATTTGCAAGGCGCTTTACGAGCAGGATTACGACATCGTGCAACTTGCTGGGCTGCTCGTGCTGATTAGCGAAAAATCGCTCTATCCAAGCAGTCTCACGGCGCTCGTGCGCAGTATCTTAAAATACTCGATAACCTACGACGATCCGAGCCCGATGTTTGACATCGTAGGCACCGGCGGCGATAGGCTAAAGACGATTAATATCTCTACGACCGTGGCCTTTATCGCGGCAAGCTTCGGCGTGCGCGTCGCCAAGCACGGCAACCGCGCGATTACTAGCAGATCGGGCAGCTCCGATGCGCTGGACGCTCTAGGCGTGCCGCTACTTAGCGATCTGGCGCAGATTAGAGCGCTGCTAGATCGCACGGGGCTGGCGTTTTTTCACGCGCCGTTTTTTCACAAGATCACCGCCGAGGTTAAAGAGGTTCGCAACCGCCTAAAAATCGGCACCGTCTTTAATATAATGGGGCCGCTTTTAAATCCAAATTTAAGCCTCAGCAATCAGATCGTGGGCAATTATCTGGAGGAAGTAAACGGGCTCATCGCCGAAACTCTGATGATTTTGGGGCGCAAGCACGCTTTGGTAGTGCACGGAATGGACGGTATGGACGAGATCAGCCTGTGCGATGAGACGCTAATCCACGAGGTCAAGGACGGCAAAATTTTAGAATACCGCGTAAATCCTGAGCAGTTCGGCTTTAAACGCGCATTTCACGGCGATATAGAGGGCGGCGACGGCGAGGCTAACGCCGAAACTTTAAAGCAAATTTTAAAAGGCGAGCTTGGCGGACCGAAATTTGACATCGTCGTGCTAAATGCGATGTTTGCGCTATACTGCGCGGATGTCGTGTCAAGCCCTGCGGAGGCTAAGCCACTCATTTTAGAGGCGATCGGATCGGGCAAAACATGGGAATTTTACGAAAACTACGTAGGGACGAGAGCTTAGATGGCTAGCGGCGAAAAGAGGGAGTTTTTAAGCGAGCAGCTCATCAGCTATCTGGGCAACAAGCGCTCGCTGCTAGCGCCGATAGAGCGGGCGATCCGCGAGATTAAGACGGAGCTTGGGCGGGACAAGATCAGCTTCGCAGACGTCTTTAGCGGCAGCGGCATCGTCGCACGCATGGCCAAAGCGCACTCAAACCTCGTGATCGCAAACGACCTGGAGGGCTACTCGCGCGCGATAAACTCCTGCTATCTTTCAAATTTCAGCGACGAGCTGTGGCGAGACTTGAGCGAGCTGCACGCTGAAATTTTAAGAAATTTTACGCCGCTTGAGAGTTTTTTTAGCGAGCTGTACGCGCCGAAGGACGACCGGGATATCAAGGCGGGCGAGCGCGCTTTTTACACGCGCCGAAACGCCCTGATTTTGGGCGGGCTTTGCGAGCAGATTAGCAAAATCCCGCAGCGGTTTCGCGATTTTTTTACAGCGCCGCTACTTAGCGAGGCGAGCATTCACTCAAACACGGGCGGCGTTTTTAAGGGCTTTTACAAGGACAAAGCGGGCGTGGGCAAGTTCGGCGGCAGCGGCGAAAACGCGCTAGCTCGCATAATGGGCGAGATTTCTTTGCGCCTGCCCGTGCTTTCAAATTTCGCCTGCGAAAGCGCGGTCTTCCAAGAGGATGCCGCGCGCTTTGCACAGAGCGCGCGCGAGCGCTTTTCGCAGCTTGACGTCGCGTATTTCGACCCGCCCTACAATCAGCACCCCTACGGCTCGAACTATTTTATGCTAAATTTGATCACGGATTTTATAAACGAGGGTAAGAGCCCAAATGTCGCCGAGCTTAGCAGGGTCTCTGGGATCCCCGCAGACTGGAACCGCTCGGCATATAATAAAAAATCAAACGCTGCGGAGGAATTTTTTGCGCTGCTGGCGGAATTTCCGGCGAAATTTTTAATAATCTCTTTTAATTCCGAGGGCTTTATCTCGAAGGCGGAATTTTTAAAAAACCTCGCGCACATCGGCTCCGTGCGCACGATAGAGATCCGCTATCCGACCTACCGCGCGAGCAGAAATTTAAGCGCGCGCGAGCTTTACGTGACGGAATTTTTATATGTCGTACAGAAGTAAGATTAAAATTTGCGGCATCAAAAGC
>NZ_CALHII010000036.1 GCF_938030815.1 uncultured Campylobacter sp. | reverse complement strand
GCAAAAAAACTGTATATTAGTCAATCAGCGGTGTCTATACAAATAAAAAAATTGGAAACAAAATTAGATATACAACTTATCGAAAGAAATTCAAAAAATTTTAAGTTGACATTTGCAGGAAAAGAACTGTATCGAATGTCTAAAGATGTCTTTGATAAAATTTTGCGAATGAAATTCACGGACGAAATTATAGCTCCGAAAAGATTAAATATTTATGAAATATTAAAAGGCGTTATCGCTATCAAGCATATTTGATTCTCCCGTGCAATCGCTATTTATAGGCATTGATGAATAAAATTTTATTTGCTCTTGGCGGTTTAAAGAGCGAATGAGAAATTTAAAGGCGTAATGAGCTTTAAAAATTTACTCTACATTATAAATATCAAAATTTAAATGCAGTCAGCTCGGGGTATCTGTCATTAGTGTGCGCCTTGGATTTTTGCGGAAAAATTTAATGAGATTTTGTTAGGCGTAGCCGATGCGCACAGAAGCGAGCGATAATTAAATTTTCACTATGAATTTAAATAAGAGTGTTTTTAATACTAATTTTTCAAGCGTTAAAACGCGGCTTGCAGCGGCTAATGCGGTAAATTTACTCTGCGGTTGCAGTTAAAATTTCCGCCGCGCGGAGTAAATGTCGCGCAGAGGTAAATTTGCCGCCTAGAAGCTAAATTTTGCGTCGCAGTTAAATCCACAATAAGTTATTAAATCGGCAGCGAGCTCAAACGCTGTAAATTTAGAGCCCGCAGGCGTAAGCGCTTGACTTAGGCTGAGCCGCGATCTTTTATTATAAGATGCCTATTGTTCGCATTCCTGCGGCTGTTTAAAACAAACCGCACAATGCTTTAAATTTTAAAATTTTATTTGAATAAGCTATTTACGCTCTCGTCGTGATATACCCGCCTGATGACCTCGCCGAAAAGCGGAGCGACGCTGATTACCTTGATGCGGTCGCTTTCCTGCTTTAGCGGGATTGTGTCGGTCACGACGAGGCCGTCTAGCGCGCCGCTTTCGATGCGCTCGTATGCCGGGCCGCTCAGCACGGCGTGCGTGCAAAACGCGCTGACGCTCTTTGCGCCCTGTTCTTTAAATGCGCCTGCGGCCTTGACGATGGTGCCCGCGGTATCGATCATATCGTCGATTAGGATCACGTCCTTGCCGGCGACGTCGCCGATGATGTTCATCACCTCGCTTTTGTTCGCCTCCTCGCGGCGCTTATCGACGATGACGAGATCGAGCGAGAGCTTTTTGGCGAAGCTTCTTGCGCGCGCGACGCCGCCCACGTCGGGGCTGGCGATGATCGGATTTTTTAAATTTTTCTCTTTCAGGTAGTCTAAGAATATCAGCGAGCCGTAGAGGTTATCGACCGGCACGTCGAAAAAGCCCTGTATCTGCCCCGCGTGCAGATCCATCGTGACGACGCGGTCAATGCCCGCCGTTTGCATCATATTTGCCACGAGCTTCGCGCTGATCGGTACGCGCGGGGCTGCCTTGCGGTCTTGGCGAGCGTAGCCGAAATACGGCACCACCGCCGTGATTGAGTTCGCGCTGGAGCGCTTCAGCGCGTCGGTTAGGATCAGAAGCTCCATCAGATTGGAGTTTGCAGGCGCGCATGTGGGTTGGATGACGAAGACGTCCTTGCCGCGCACGCTCTCGCCGATCTGGACGCTGATTTCGCCGTCGCTGAAGGTTTTGATCGCGCACTCGCTAAGCGGCAGCGAGAGATATTTGGAGATTTTTTTGGCAAATTCGGGATTTGCGGTGCCGGAGAAAATTTTATATCCGCGCATTTTAATGACCTTTGGATTGAAATTTGCTCGAATTCTACACCAAAAGCGCTAAATTTTAGCTAATTCGCCCGCCGCGCCCCCGTAAAATTCATAAGCGAGTATCGTGAACCGCCGCCCGTTTGCGAGATAAATTTTTAAAATTTTAAGGCGGTTCGGCTCGCCGCGGCTTTGGTTGGGCTAAATTTTGGCTGTGGGTTGCAGCGCCCGCGAGCGATCGGAGCCTGCGTTTTATGCTGGTAGCTGCGCAGATTGCCGGCAAAATCGTATCGCAAAGCTTGATGAAAGTTTGAAAAAAAAGGGGCACGACTAAAATCGTATCGCGGAGGGCAGGGCGCCGGGTAGCGCAGGATTTTATTATTTGCGATACAGACGCACAAAATTTTATCTTTAGAGTTGCGGAGATTATGCGTAAATTTAGATTTGAGCTTGTGCGGGACAGACTGCGCGGATACTTTGCGGCGCGCTAAATTTAGACTGTCGCGGCGTATAAATTTTAGACCGCCAGCGCGGTTAAATTTAAAGCGCGCTTTGACGATCAAATTTAAAGCTTGCTGTTTAGAGCTCGATCGCGTGTTGCGAAATTTTAAAATTTATCGTACGAGCTCCATTCGTCGCGTAAATTTCGGAGTCGCTTTTGCACGTTTAAATTTTAAAATCGCACAGGCTCTCTCGCCGCATAAATTTCTATATCGTTTTGGCACGCTTAAATTTTAAAATCGCGCGATGCAGCGTAAATTTATCCGCAGCGGGCGCTATTCCGTGATTTTAGTGGGCTCGCCGAATAGCCTATTTATCTCGGAGATCAAAATTTCCTTGCCGTCCTGCGCGCCGTTTGCGAGCTCGGCGAGGCCTGCCTTGGCGGCGCGCATGCTCTTGCTTGTATCGCGGGGCTTTGCGGCGTAGTTTTGTGGATCGGTGGATCTTAACAGATCATCCTTCTCTCCGTCGCCATCTCCTGTAGAAATTTTGGAATTTTGCAGCTTGGAATTTGAAGCGGAATTTTGCAGCTTGGAATTTGAAGCGGAATTTTGCGAATTGGAATTCATTGCAGAATTTCGCTCCGCAGAATTTTGCGCCGTAGAATCCGCCACGGATTTTTCCAAATTTTGCTGCTCGGAATTTCTTGCCGTATCCGTTTGCAATTTTGCGGCTTGCGCCTCATTTGCGGCGGAATTTATTTGCGGCGCACAGCTCTGCTCGCCCGTTTGCGTAGATTCGGGATTTTCTTGCACGCTGCTAGAGGTGGGGCTTTCATTAAAATTTTGCGACGCGGAATTTACAGGGCTTTGTGAGGTCGAATTTCTCGGGCGCGCAGTATTGGCGCTGGATTCGGAAGTCGCGCCTTGCGTAGAATTCTTGCTTTGTGTAGCGGTTGTGCCACCTGCGGAATTCCGATCGCGCTCGCTTTGGGCGGGATCATCGCCGTTTTGTGGCGCGCTTTGCTCGATTTTGATTTTCGCGCTCTCGCCGAAAAGCGATTTTAGCACGCTATTGATCGCTCGCGAGCCCTTGCGCAGGTACTCTCTGTCCTGTCCCTGCGCGCGCGAGAGCAGATACAGCGTGCCGCGCTCAAATTTTAAAAATTCCACGCACTTGCTAAATTTTTCGCCTAGATCGTAATCGCGGTCGTAAATTTTGGCTAAAAAATTCTCGTAAATTTCATTTTGAGCGCCCGTTTTGACGGAAAAGTTAGAATTTTGCGCCTGCGCCGCCGCGCCCGGTTTGATCTCGCCGCCCGCGTCAGGGCTCTGTTTTGCCGCACCGCCCGCACCGGAGTTTTGTGCCGAGCTTGCGGGACGTTTAGCGCTCGCAGTAAAGCTCGGCACTTCGCTTGTCGCGCTATCTGCGTCACTCGACGCAAAAGTCGCGCCGCTCGGCTCGCTATTTGGCGCAAAAGTCGCGCTTTGATTAGAATTTGACCTAAAATTCGGCGCGAAGCTTTGCGCGTTTAAATTAGGCGCCGAAGCGGAAGCATAGCCCTCGCCTTGATCCAGGGATCTGCCGACCTCTATGAGCTCGTCGATCTCGCGCAGATTGACCGCCTCCATCATCATAAAAATCATCATGCAAATCGCGTAAGTGTTGTCGGGGCTGATGGCGAGCATGCTCTTAGCGCCCGCTAAAATGCGGAAAAACCGCTCATACATCAGCAGGCTAAATTTCGCGTCGCGGCGCAGGAATTTATCCTTTAAATTTGCGATCATCTCGTCGATTATCGTCTCGGCATTGTAGTTTTCGACCTCTTTGATGATCTCGATCGCGCCCGCGCGGTCCTGGCGCAGCACGATGTCTAAAATTTCGCCGATTTTAGCGGGATCGAGCAAGCCCAGCATATCGGCGATCGCGCGCTGCGTGATTCCTTCGCGGCTAAAGATAATCGCCTGATCGAGGAGCGTGAGCGTGTCTCGTAGCGAGCCCGAGCCGCTGCGCGCCAAAATTTCAAGCGCGCCCTCTTCGTAAGCGATGTTTTCGGTTTTTAAAATTTGCGCGAGGTGCGCTACGACGGCGCTTTTGGCGATCGGCTTAAAGCGAAAGTGCTGCGTGCGCGATAGCACCGTGACGGGAAGCTTGAGCGGATCGGTCGTCGCAAGGATAAATTTTACGTAGCTAGGCGGCTCCTCGAGCGTTTTTAAAAGCGCGTTGGAGGCCTCTTTGGTAAGCATATGCACCTCGTCGATGATGAAAATTTTAAAGCGTGCGCTTGCGGGATGATACTTCGTCTGCTCGATGAGCTCGCGGATATCGTCGATCTTGCGATGGCTGGCGGCGTCCATCTCGATGATGTCGATGTGGCGTCCCTCGTTTGCCATTACGCAGTTATCGCAGATCTCGCACGGCTTGCCGGTAGGGCCTTTATCGCATAAAAGCGCTTTGGCAAAAATCCTAGCCGTCGAGGTTTTGCCGCTGCCGCGAAGTCCGCTGAAAAGATATGCGTGGCTCAGCCTGCCCGAATCCAGCGCGTGTGCGAGGCTTTTGGCGACGGCGTCTTGACCGATGAGCTGCTCGAAGCTTTTGGGTCTGTATTTTAAAGCGAGTGCTTGCAAAATTTCTCCTTTGATCTTGCAATGATACAAAAAAATCTATAAATTTTAAATTTAGTGCTACAATGCGCCCGAATTTCAGAAAAAGGATCAAAATGAAAAAATTTTTAATCGGCGTATTTGCGCTATTTTTTGTCGCCTGCTCGCAAACCAGCAGCGTCATCAGCCTAAATCCGTATCTTTCTAAGGCCGATCAGACCGTAAGCGGCAAGTCGGTAAATATCAACGCGATCAACGATCAGCGCGAAAATCAGATGGTAATCGCCGTTATAAACGACAACGACGGCAAACTAGTCGATGAAGTGCTTTTAAAAAACAATCTCTCGGCGTGGTTTGATCAGGCTTTGCGCGCGGAGCTTGAGGCCCGCGGCGTAAGGATCGATCCTGCAAGCCCGAATATCGTAACCGTAAATATCAGAAGCATCTCGGCAGCGATCAACGGCTACTCGAAGGAAAATATGAGCGCAAGAGGCGAGATCGCGATCTCTATCGTGCAGGGCAACAAAACTACGACCAAGCGCGTTTCGCAGGATCAGAGCCAATTTACCGCGCTTCGCACGGCTAGATCGCTTAATCCTTTTGTGCAAAGCTTGCTTGGCGACATCGTCAAAAAATCCGCCGATCAAATCATCTTGACGCTTTAGATGCGCTGCGTAAATTGCGGCGCGTTTAGCCTGCGCACGATCTGCGCCGCCTGCGCCGCAAATTTAGCCGAATGCCGCCTAGGTATGCGGCAGGTGGAGGGCTTTAGCGTATTTTATTACTACGGTTACTCCGAAATTCGAGAGCTCATACTTTCTAAACATCACGAATACGGCGCTGCGGTGCTTGCGCGCATAGCCTCTTTAAGCCTAGCGAAATTCCCGCTTCATCTGCAGCGCGAAATTTCTGCAAATCCGCAAAACTACGAAGCGTTTAAAACGGACGGAATTTTTAAATTTAACGCCGTGCCGCTGGATGATGACTCTCGCAGCGGTTATTCGCACACGGCGATCTTAGCTCGCGCGCTAAAAAGCGAGCTCGTGGAGCCGAAATTTCACTGCCTGCGTGCGCAAAACCGCGTCAAATACACCGGACAGAGTTTGGAATTTCGCCTAAAACACAAGCGAAATTTTAAAATTTTAACCCCGCCGCAATTCCCCGTGATCCTGGTAGACGACATCATCACCTCGGGCCTTAGCATGCTGCAAGCGCGCGAGAGCTTGATCGATGGCGGCTTTATGCCCGTGTGCGGCTTGGTTTTAGCTAATGCAAAAGAATAATTCGCTATAATCGCGCTTTAAAATTTAAAATTTCAAGCCGCGTTAGATTTTAAAATTTTACCGCGAGCCTCTAAATTTAGCGATAAAGTGCGACACAATTTCTCTATTTTTAAGCGGGATTTTAGTAGAATCACATTATAAAATTTACCCGTAAATTTATATGAAAAGATAAAATTTCATCGATTATCGCCTCCGGTAAATGGTCGCGGATAATGTAAAATTTGACAATAAATTTAGCGCTAAATTTTATGCATAATCTTACAAAAAGGGAGTTAATGGAGCTTGTTATAGAGCTATTTCTTGCGATCACCGCGCTTGCGATAGTGCTAAATATCGTCTTTAAAATTTTTGAAATTCCCACTATCATCGGCTATATCGTCGCGGGCGTGTGCTTTTCGCAGATATATAGCTTAAGCAGTGTCGAAAACGCCCATATGTCCGAGCTGGCGGAATTCGGCATCGTCTTTTTGATGTTTACCATCGGGCTTGAGTTTAGCTTCCATCACCTGATGAGCATGAAAAAGGACGTATTTTTTAACGGCATACTCCAAGTACTCGGCACCGGTATTATTCTAGCGCTCATCATCGATCAAGCTTTCGGCGGAAACATAAAAACCGTGATGATTATCGGGCTTGCGCTCGCGCTTAGCTCTACGGCGATCGTGCTAAAAACGCTCAACGAAACAGGCGAAATTAACCAAAACTACGGGCGCAAGGTGCTTGGCATCCTGCTCTTTCAAGACCTCGCCGTCATCCCGATCTTGCTGATGATCGACATCTTCGGCTCGACCGACAATACCCCCGTGAACTATCTAATCTTAA
>NZ_CALHII010000035.1 GCF_938030815.1 uncultured Campylobacter sp. | reverse complement strand
CGGGCATAAAAAAAGCGAGACCCACACAGGTCTCGCCGATTATTGAAAGGAGTTCTAATTTCGATGTGGGGATTATATCAGGCTGCGGTAAACAGACGGCAACACCTCTTTCATGCGGGAGAAATTTCATAAAAATTTTACGACGTGAAATTTTTTATGAATGAAATTTCAAGACACGAAATTTGCAAAGCGTGAGTTTTAGAAATCTACGCGATATCTTATCAGCTAAGAATACGACACTTAGAACGAGCAGTACGCGAAAAATCGCGAGAAAGAAAATTTATAAGAATTTCGCAATCAAAATTCTAGCGCCAGCCGTATTTCTATAATATAGAATTTTGCGGACAAAATGGCACTATGCAGAAAGGAATTTTAAGCGCGAAAGCAAGTGGATATAAAACGCTAACCGAACCATAGAAGCAAGATACGCAGCACAGAATTTTGTGAAATATAAAATTCCACAACTTATAAAATATAAAATTTATGCAGGCAATCGCATAAAGAATCAGCGGACTTTAAAGCGCAAACAAATCGCGCTAGCCCGCCATGATTAAGAACAGAAACTATTGCCTTCATAAGAGTAGAGAGCAAACACAAAAACGTTTATCTCAAATTAAAAGCAGGCTCGCTTACCTTCAAGGGTGCAGCAGCTAAAAATCGCGTAGATTAAAAGCTGATATTTTCGCTCTCAGGTACAGCAATAGCGTCGTTTTTATGCATTTGTTTGGTCTCGATTTTACCGATGTCATAAGCGCGCGAAGTAACGGAACCCGCTTTGCGCGAGATGATTCGCATATCGGTGATAGCGCCTGAAGCGGTACTTATGTAGGCAGTATCTCCTGCAGCCGCATAATATCTGCTTGCGCGAGCGGTGTAGAGCTCGCCGCTGGATAGGTCTTTAAACGTATAGACGTAAGCTGTGGAGCTTTGGCGAGTGTAGTTTACGATCTCGGATTTTAGCGAGCGTAAGTTGCCTGCAGGCGTCGGAGCGGTGCTTACGGCGCAGCCTGCGATGCCAAGAGCCAAAAGTGCGGAAAATATGAAATTTTTCATTCAGTATCCTTATTTGTAAAATTTGAATTTTTAGAGTAGTAGGTTTGGGCTTAAAGTTTGCTTTTTTTGAATGCAGCCAGAATAGAATTTGAGTGAATTCTTGGCCGTTTTATTTAAAGCAATTCCTTCCGCCTAGCTATCCAGCAAAAGTTCTAATCCCATCAAGGATATTTAATAAAATTTGAAATTTTGCCCGATTCATATATGCGGAATTCGGGTCTTGATATATGGAATTCGTAGCTCGATAACCAAGAACTTCGGTCCATGACTCTTATTTTGCCGTAATCTCTATACGATGCGCAAAAAGCTGTCATACCAAAATTTTATGAGCAAAAAGGATAGAAAAGAAAGAGACAGAAAAATAAGGACGAAAAAAAGAAGAGAGAAAGAAACTCCTCTCTCTTCTTTTACCTCTTGATTATTACTCTCCCTTACCCTTCTTACCCTTCTTACTCCTCTTACCTTTAGCCTTAGATGATTCCTCTTCTTTAGCCTCATCTTTCAACTTAGCCGTAGAGCCTTTTACTTTACTATCCTCATTCATAGCCTTATCCATGCTATCATCCATTTTCTCTTGCATCTTTTCCG
>NZ_CALHII010000034.1 GCF_938030815.1 uncultured Campylobacter sp. | reverse complement strand
AGTTTGGACGGTATCTATGAAATTATTTAGATAAAGCTGCCCAAAGAGCATTATTAAAATATCTTTTACATTCTCATCGCATAAATTAAAATTATGAATTAATGCACTGGCGATAGAGTCGGTCTCATAGACTTCGGTACTTTTCATTAGGCTAAACGCCTCAAGCTCATAAAAATCCAGTGGTCTTTTCCCGCTCACGGCTTGAAAATTTTTAAAAATCTTAAACCTAAAATCTTCCGCTTCGCTAAAGAAATAGACGTATGGGCTAAATTTAGATCAAGCGCTTTTATTCTCATTTTATACCGTCCAAACTACTATTTTTCGCATTTTAGTATTGTTTTGCATAATAAGCTCTTCCTTGCTGCGTTTCGGTTACGCAAAAATATTTGCTATTTACGCCGACCGGCTCATAATTTTTATCATCTCTTAAAATATTTAAAATTTCAGATTTATCACATATCTCTTTCGTTTCTGTATCATAACCCCAGTTTGAACTAAACAATCTTATATAACCTTGTTCGTATAAAAACAATAAAATTTCTTTCGCCACTTTAAGCGAATTGGCAACGTTAATAGAATTTAATTCCCAAACGATCTCCCATAAAGAGATATAATCGCCATCTTCGACTATTCCCGATAAAATAGTTAAAATCGTCTTTTTATTCATTTAAAACCGCATTTCCTTTTAATGGAATTTTAACTACCGCACCGTCTTTGCTATTTTTAGCACAAGAATCCAGCGTACAATTTTCATAGAAAAATTTGATTTTATAAAAATTTTCATCCCCTGATGCAACCGCCAATAATAAGCTTTTTATGCGACGAAATCTATCGAAAATATTTGGCTTTGTATCTTCTTGATATTCATACGTTTTAAAACATTCGCTTTTTGCGCCTATATCTGTGTCGCGCCAACTTCCGTTTAAAAATATATCATTAGAGATAGAAATAATGCCTTGCATTATTTCTGGGTCCAACTCTTTGTTTTTATAATGCCGCAAAATCTTTTTTAAATCGGTTTCTAATTTCCAATATTCATCATCGGACCATAGATTATTATCCAAAATCATACCTATAAAGGAATTTGCATCATATCTATCATCAAATGCGGTATTTCTATAAAAATTTACAAGTTCCATTGCATTAATCCTTTGGAACATACCAAAAACCGCTATTGCTAAATTTCTCTTTGAATACGATGCTGTTGCACAGAACCTTTAATCTTTCAAATCTATCATATATGCTAGGCACCACGCCGTCGCTGTTTTTCGCGCACAACATATTGCTTACATAAATTTCCGATTTATCCTCCACGCCGATAACATCATTAAATACCCCTAGTATTGCGATGAAAATTTCTCTTGGAAGCGTTTTTTTATGATAAAAGCTCAAAATCTGCATTAAAGTTTTATCCAACTCCCAATAATCGCAATCCGACCAAGTTTTTTGATAGATAAATTTCCCGACAAACGAATTGATGCTAAATTTATCAGAATTCGTTGAATTCTGGTATAAAAGCTTTAAGTCCATTAATTACCATCCTTTTTTCATTCTTTATTAAACATTTAGCCATCTTTATGACAAATTTACATTTATAAAAATTGATTATTTTCTGCTTGGCAACTCTTTAGATAGAATTTCTGAATCAGGATACAATTTTTTCAAAAATTCTATCTCTTCTTGATCTAACTCATCTAAAACCTCTTCTATAGGTTTTTCGCTTAAAATTTTTCCATAAACCAAACTCAGTCTTTTATATGCGCGCGGGTTACCGTTCTTTTCAAATTGCCTTATTATGACAATCCTGCACTCTTTTGTTATTTCGGAATCGCCCATAAAAAGATCTTTTATATCGCAAGAGGCGCTTTGCTCTTTATATAGATAAAATATCCACACAAATAATATTATAGCGGCAGCAATAAAGTAAATTTTATTTTTCATGAAATCTCTTATTCTTTTGGCTTCCTATCTACGTCATATAGATGCATGACTTTATCCATGTTAATCTCTTTTTCCTTTCCGATCCGCTTGGTACATAATGTGAAATTTCCCTCTTTCAAAACGCACTTTTTTAATAAACCAACTATAAAATCGTTATTTGTGCATAGATCTAAATTTACAGAATGAAATTTTTTAATAAAATTTAGCTCCTCTTTGTCTAATTCTTGCCGCGCCTTTTGATCTATACAATATCTATCTAAAAAATAAAATTCATAAAAATAGAAAAGTCGCCTATATGCCCCGCTGTTGCCATTATTAGCTCGTCGTATCAATTTTAATCTGCATTTTTGCTCCATACGATTGTAGTTTCGCCTCAACATATCGTTAATATCACAAGGCGAAAAACTTAGCACCGAAAGAACAATATAAATACAAAGAAATATACTAATTATGATGAGAAAAAATTTTATTTTATATCCTTACTTATTTTTGGCTTTTTAGATATAAACGATCAATCATAGAATTTGCCGACTTGATTAGTGATAAAATAAGTGGTGTCCTGCGTTGGATTCGAACCAACGACCCCCTCATTAAAAGTGAGATGCTCTACCTACTGAGCTAGCAAGACATCGTAAGAAGTGGCGCGACGAATGGGGCTCGAACCCACGACCTCCGCCGTGACAGGGCGGCATTCTAACCAGCTGAACTACCGTCGCACCAAAAATCACACTCGCAACGCAAGTGCTAAAGAAGTATGAAATCCAAGGATTTCAAAATGGTGGTCGCTGTAGGGATCGAACCTGCGACATCCACCTTGTAAGGGTGGCGCTCTACCAGCTGAGCTAAGCGACCGTTTGGGTTTAAAAAAGAAATGTGATTATATATCCAATACGATTAATTTTCACTTAAACAATGATGAAAAGACTGAAATTGTGCTATACTTGCGACATAAAATTTTATCAAAGGCTCGGTAAATTTAGATGAAAAAGTTGGTTTTCGCCCTGTTTTTAGCGCTTCAAGCCCCCGCTTACTCGCCGAACGAGATCGTAAACGCCATCGCCGCAGTAGCGCAAAACGAAGGGGTAAAGCCTGAAATTTTATACACTATCGTCAAAATCGAAAGCGACTTCGAGCCCTATACGATCTCCTTTTTGACGAACAAAGCAAACGCCGATTATTTCGCAGGTCTGCGCAATCAAAATATCCGCATCAAAACGAGCAATTACAGCCTAAATTCCAGCAAATGGGTCGTTACGATCATACCGGCAAACGAAATTTACGCCGTGCAGATCGCCAAGTACCTCTACGAGGACGGCTTTAGCATCGACGTAGGACTCGGGCAGCTAAACGCCGTAAATTTCAACCAAAACGAGATCGATTATATATTTAATCCGATGTATAATCTCACCAAATGCGCCAAGATCCTGCGCAAATGTTGGAACGCCAAAAATAAAAATATCAAAGACACGATCGAGTGCTACAACTACGGCATGCGAAAACGCTACTCAAACCCCTACTACAAGCGCTTTTACGAGCATTACGAAAAATTTTTCGGCAAGCCCTATTAAGAGTTAGCAAAATTTCGCTAAAATCGCGCAAATTTTAAAAAAGGATATTTCATGATACTGATCGCAGGACCCTGCGTGATCGAAAGTCGCGAGCTGATAATGCAAGTCGCGGAAAGTTTGCGCAAATTTAACGAAATGAGCGGGGTGGAATTTTACTTTAAAAGCAGCTTCGATAAAGCCAACCGCACCAGCATCTCAAGCTTCCGCGGCCCGGGGCTACAGCGCGGCTGTGAAATTTTAGCCGAGGTAAAGGAAAAGTTCGGCTATAAAATTTTAACCGACATCCACGAAAGCTACCAGGCGGAGCCCGCTGCGCGCGTCGCCGACGTGCTGCAAATACCCGCGTTTTTGTGCCGCCAAACCGACCTGCTCGTCGCCGCAGCCAGCACGCAAGCGGTAGTAAACATCAAAAAAGGTCAGTTTTTATCACCGCAGGCGATGAAACACAGCGTCGAAAAGGTGCTGCAAACCCGCAGCGCACGGGCTTATACCCCACAAAGCGGCGCGGCATCTAGCGATACAAAGGCCGCTCAAAACAGCGCCTGCTACGACGATGCCGAAATTTGCGGCGCGCAAAACGGCGCTCGAAGCGGTGCGAATGACGAATCTTCGGCACTAGGCGTGCAAAATTCTTGTGGTGCACAATCGGACGCGCAAAATTTTATTCATACTTGCGGCGCTAGAAACGGTGCCGAAAATGCCGCTAAAGATACGGCGATGCCTTGTGCCGCACAAAGCGATAACAAAAGCGAAGCGCAAAGCGCCTTGCAGCCAAACCTCTCTCATGCTTTCAACGCGCAAGACGGCTCGATAAGTGCCTCGCAGCCGAGCGGCGAAGGGATGCACGATCTGGCGCGCCGCCACGGCGTTTGGCTTACCGAGCGCGGCAGTACCTTCGGCTACGGAAATTTGATCGTCGATATGCGCTCACTGCCGATTATGCGCGAGTTTGCGCCGGTCATTTTCGACGCGACGCACAGCGTGCAGATGCCTAGTATCGGCGCTACGAGCGGCGGCGACTCGCGCTTCGTGCCGTATCTCGCGCGAGCGGCGGCGGCCGTGGGCGTGGACGGCTTTTTTTACGAAACGCACCCTGATCCAGCCCACGCACTTTCGGATGGACCGAATATGCTAAATTTGCAGCAGCTAGAGCGCGTCGTAGCCCAGACGCTTGCAATTCAAAAAGCGCTCGGATTTTAGAGCGGGCAGCTGTAAAATTTCAAATTTAGACTAGCAAGCTTAAATTTTAATTTCGCCTCGTTGCGCACGCTAGCCATTTTTTTGCACTTTGCGCTAACGAATTTTATATTTGCACAGACGAGAGCTTCAACCGCAGTGAGTTTGTATATCGCGCGCTAAAAATTTCAAATGTATTGCGATAAAATTTAGCGCATTTATAAATTTACCCCGCGAGCTTCACTAAGCCTTAGGGCTTTGATAAAATTTATGCGGCATAGGGCGATCGCCAGGCCGCGAGCGGGGCAGTTTCGCTGCGCTAAATTTAAAATTTTAAAAGCTTGGTGCGCAGAATTTAACCATAAATTTTGCGCTGAATTTCGCAGCCGACAAAATAAAATTTATCTAAATTTACGCGCAAATTCCGATCGTCCAATCCGCCATTACACGAGCCGCCGCCGCATAAAATTTAAGTCAAAATTAATGGGGTGAGGATATAATTCAAGCCTAAAATTCTTTTAAAGGATATTTATGGGTTACGTAGAGTCTAACCTTCTAAATGGCGAAAATGTAATTGCTAAAGCCAAAATTCACCGGGCGGTTTTCATCTCTGCTATCATCATATTAATTCCCGCGATAGTTGGAATAATAAATAAAGACGATAGACTTTCATTCATATGCTTTGGCGGTTTTATAGCGGCGCTAATTCACGGGTTTGTCGTTTTAAAGACAAATGAGCTTGCCATTACAAATCAGCGTATAATCGGTAAAGCGGGCTTTGTCAGCCGCGACACCGTAGAGCTGAAATACGAGAAAATCGAGAGCCTATCTGTGGCGCAAGGTGTCCTTGGGAGAATTTTCGGCTGCGGTACCGTAGTGGTACGAGGTACCGGCGGAATGGCGGTTAGCTTCCCGTATATCACCAATCCCGTAGCATTTAAAAACAAGGCGATGGAAAAGATAGGCTAATCTCCGTCTTGTATATAAAATTTCAGCCAAATCATAAAATTTTACGTTGCAAATTTTCTCTATGCCGCGCCGGTTTTTAAAAATCCAAGCAATTTGCGCTTGCACCGCCGCAGGCATTTTATCTAAAATTTTGTTTTTGTCGCTATAATGCGGCTTCTTGACCTTTTCGTCTAGTGGCTCAGGACGTTGCATTCTCAGTGCGAAAACGCGTGGTTCAAATCCCGCAAGGGTCGCCATTATGGACTTTTATAAAAGCCTCTTGATTTTAAACGACAAATTTATCTATGATTTTATCATGGGCTTTCATACAGCCCATCTGATTTCAAATAATAGATTTTATCCGCGATTTTATCAATGAAACTTTTATCGTGCGAGACGATGATCTCGCTTACGTCAAGCTCCGCCAAAATCCCCGCCACACGCTCCTGCATCGCTTCATCAAGCGCCGTCGTAGGCTCGTCCAGTAGCAGTATCCTAGGCTCGCATACCAGCGCGCCCGCAAGCGCCACTAGCTTTTTCTCGCCGCCGCTTAGATGAAAGGGCACCCGCTCGCGTAGATGTTCGATTCCCAAGCGTCGCAGCGTCTCCAGCGCCTTGCGCTCGATCTGCTCTTCACCTAAAATTTCAAGCTTTTTTAGATGGTCGTTTTCGCTGCCCTGCCTTAAAATTTCCGCCTTACGACCAAAAAATTTAGAAAAAATTCCACGTCTTTTCTCCACATTTCGTGCTCGTTTTAACCGCTCATTTTGCGCACGCAGGCTAAATGCGACGTCCTCAAACACGCTCGCGCACAAAAATTGATCGTCGCTGTTTTGAAATAAAAAACCGATCTCGTGGCGAAATTTTATAAAATCCTCCGCACACTCAAGCTTCTCGCCGAAAAGCTCGATTTCGCCCTCGCCCCATTGCCTTAGGCCACCTAAAATTTGAAGCAAGCTCGTCTTGCCCTGCCCGTTCGCGCCTAAGATCGCCACTTTTTCCTTATGCCCTACGCTCAAATTTACGCCGCGAAAAATTTCTCGCTCGCCGTTTTTAGCGCTTAAATCCAGCGCCTTAAGCGAGCAGCTCATAAGATCGCTCCGATTTTAATAAATACGCACGCCAGCACGAACGCCAAAAACGAGGCCTCCGAGATGCTCATGCCCTCGCGACGCTCGTAAAATAGCCTACCGCAAAACCCTCGCGCGCTCATCACCAGGCTTAAATTTCTTGCTTGCTCAAGCGCTGAAATCGCTAAAATCCCAACTAAATTTGCATAAATTTTATAGGTGAAAATTCCACTCGTCCCTACAAATCCACGCATCCGCAAAAGAGCTTGCAGTCTCGCCAAATCCGAGCGTAAAAAATTTACGAATCGCCTGCAGCAATACACCAAAGAGCTTAGCTTTTCGCCGAGCCCGAGCCCGTAAAATCCGCGTGCGAAAAAATATTCATCCTTGCCGTAAAATAGCAAAATCGCAAACGCCATTATCAAATTCGCGCGTAAAAATATTACGCCTGCAAGCTCGTAGTTACCGACTATGGCGGGGCTTAACGCGCTTAAAATCGCAAAGATATTTAATACCGCAAGTCTTGTGCAGACCGCGCGCGCAATCGAAATTTTAAGCGCAAAAAGAAATAGCGGCGGGGCAAAAAACGCTGCGTAAAGCTGCCCACTAAGTCCGACGCCAAAGCTGAAGATGAAAAACGCGAGCAGTGATACGGCGGGGCTCATTTGCGCGCTCTTTTCGCTAGCCACATTAAGCCAAAAAAGCCGAAAATCAAGGCCAAACAAAGCGCGATTTTAGGCGCCTCGGCGGACTGGCTTTGAAACGCCATGCTCCTAATATCGCTCTTAGGGCTTTCTTTCGGCAAGATGTTTTGCGAGGTGAAATTTTCCAAAGACTCGGAAGCGCTTGGAATTTTATCTTCAGATACGCTGTCTTTAGGCGCGGAATTTTTAGCGGCGTTCAAATTTTGCGGCATAGGATTTTCAGAAACGTCAGAATTTTGCGGCGTGGAATTTTCAGGATCACCGGAATCCTGCGGCGCAAAGTTCTCGGCGCTAAATTCCATCTGCGCGCCGTGCCCTGCGCCTCCGTAAATTTGAATAGTAAAATTTTTAGCGGGTATTCGTATGCTCGCAAGTCCCTCTTTATCGGTCCTAGTGCGCAAAATTTCGCGCCCGTCCGCACTGATTAAAACTTCGCACTGCATGCAGGGAGAATTTTTATAAAAATAGCTATAAATCGCCACTCTATCGCCTTCTTGCGTCGCAAAAAGATGAAGCGCATGCGAAAATGCGAAGGAGCTCAAAACCGCTAAGAAAAATAGCGCTCTCATTGCCTCTGTCCGCCGTAAAATTTCGCAATAAAGCTAAGCGCAAAAAGGGTGATGATTCCTTCCAAAACAGCTAGAATTGCGCCTTCGAGCGAGATGAGCGTCGCGATAGCAAAAAACTCCCGCCCGCTGATGAAAAGCACGAGATCAAGAAGCAGCATCGAGCAGACGATCGGCACGAAGCCCGCCAAAAATAGATAAATTTTTTGCGTGCGCACTTTTAGCTCTTGCGCTTTTGCGGCGGCGGCAAAGAGCCCGCCCAAAACCGCCGGAAAGCCAATGACTGCGGTATTTACGCCGAGCACGCTAAGCCCTCCGAAGCCGAAAAACACCCCTTGCAAAAAAAGCGCAACGAAAATCGCCAAGATCGCGCGCGAGCCCAAAAACGCGCCCACGAGCCCGCTTAGCATCAGGTGCATGGAGCTGACGCCCACGGGCAGGTGTACAAAAGATGCGACGAAAAATAGCGCGCTAAAACATGCGATCCTAGGGATCTCAGCCTGCTTTACGCGCCATAAAATCGCCGCTACCGCAGGCGCCGTAACCGCCCAGCCTGCGAGCAGCACGGGCGCACTCAAAACTCCTTCACTAATGTGCATGACTCGCCTCCTTTAAATCGCTCCCGTTTTTTAGACGCGCAAAAACGCGGGAGCTAGTTAAATTTAAGGCATTTGCGACCTTTGCGATAATTGCCTTGATTGCTACAGGTCTTGCTTTTACGGCTTTAGTCGCAGCAAAATTTGCGGCTGTAAAACTCGCAGCTTGCGTCCTATCTACGGCGGCCGTCAGCGCAAGACTCGGAGCGGTCTCGGAGCTGCTTGCGGAACCAGTAAATTTGATAAATTTTACAGCTCGCATGGCGCAAAAATTTTTGTTTGCTACATTTGCAGGAGCGGCAAATGGATTTCGCGACGCAAAATTTGAGGCTCCGAGCGATCTTGGTGCGACGCTCGCGCAGTAAAACAGAGCTTGCAAAATTTTAAAAGTCGGAGTTTGCAAAATTTCAAAAAACGAAATTTTGCGCGCGGGTATTTTACGCTCATAAATCCACGGATATGAAATTTTACGGCTCGAAGCTCCTAAGAGCGGATTTCTACGCTTGCGAAAAATCGCGAGCAGAGCAATACCATCGCTCGAAGCTCCTAAGAGCGGATTTCTACCGAGCAAAATTCCACATAGCAGAGTTCTGCTACTTGAAATTTTACTCAGCGGAATTTTGCTCCGTAAAGTTTTAACCAAACCCTGAGACGCAGACTGCGCGCGGGTGCAAAACGACAAAATTCTTCCCCGTAAAATTTTAGCCGCAGAATTCGCTTGAAATTTTACGTCGCCAAGCAAAACGCGCGAAAATAAAATTTCAAAGCCCCACTCAAGCGTAAATTTAAATTTATCCGCGGCGGCGCAAATTTCGCTCGAAAAAAGAGATCTCACCGAGTCGCTCCGCTATTTTTTCAGCTCGTCTGCTTTGATCCAAAGCACGGCGCCCAGCTCATTTACGGGCTGCTCGCTTCCTTTGGCGGCCTCCTCCTCGCTAAGAGCCGCAAAGCCCCACCAGCCGGCAACCGGCATCACGAAGCTAAACTCGCCCGCGCCGTTGGTTTTAACGACCTGCGTGACATGCGCCTTGCTAGGGGCTTTGTAGCCCTTATCGTTATATAGCTCGATCTCCACGTCCGCGCCTGGGACGGGCCTTCCGTGCAATAAAAAAACTCCGCTAAATATCTCGCCCGCATACAGCGCATAAGGCCGCACGAGCGGTACGATCTCCGCCTCTAGCCCGAGCGGCTTATCCCAGCCTTCGCCCGCGCCGTAAGCATCGACGTAGGTTTTGGTGATATGGCGGATCATCTTGCGCTCAGCCGGCTCGGCATAGGGTTTGGGATCGAAATAAAACGCCAAAAGCGATGGCTTGTCAGCTTTAAATTCCGCCGCAAAATAGGAATTTTCGCCTTTTTTTTGCTCTTTTAGGCTGCCTAGGAGCGATTTTTTCTCACCATCAATAAAAACGCCGAATTCTGCGGGCTTTTGTAGATTCATAGATTCCTGCAAAAACGGATGGGAGAATTCCAAATTTAGCTTTAAAGTAGCATCTTTTTGATCCTCTACGACATTTTTATCCGTCGTAAGAACGCCAAAATGTGCGAACGCAAGGCTCGCCGCGAAAATTCCTAAAAAAGCAAAT
>NZ_CALHII010000033.1 GCF_938030815.1 uncultured Campylobacter sp. | reverse complement strand
CGTCGATAGCACCTTTGCAGACGGCAAGCTCATCACGACCGCTTTCAACAAGACCCTTTGGGCGGTGGAAAAAGCGCCGCAGGGCGAGATCGACAAATTTAAAGAGTGGAACACCTTCCGCGAAAGCAGCGGCGGGCTAAAGACCTCGTGGTATAGAGATCGCCCCGTCGTGCTAACCGTCAGGGCAAAAAAGGCCTACGTCCTATCGATCGCAAGCGACCCCGCAAGCGAGTTTATGTATATGTTCTCCGTGCCGAATGAGGTTTCAAAAAAAGTCGTCGTCATCAGGGTCGATAAAAACGATCAAACCCTAAGCGCCGAAAGCGTCCTAAAAGCGGGCGCAGGGCTTGAGCTAAAAGACGGGCGCGATCTAAACAACTACTACATCACCGGCGCCGACGTGAAAAACGGCAAAATTCTAGCGCTTAGCAAAAATTACAACACCCTACTCGTCGTGGACGCAGAGACGATGAGAGCGGTGGATGCCTACGAGCTGCCTGCCGTCGGCGATATGCACGCTATCGCGATCAAGGGCGAGTCGCTCTTCATCCTAAGCGTGGAGGGCGGACAGGACGTCGTGTATGAGCTCGAAAGCCCCGCGATTTAAAATTTAGATAAAAGGAGCGGTCATGAGAGGTGTTTTTAAAATTTTACCCGAGGATGCGGCAGATTTTGCAGCGGTAAATTTAAAGGCGCGAGCGATTATTTCGGCGGGGTCTTTTAGGGCGCGAGCGGCGGTAAATTCGAGGGCGCGGACGGCGGTTTTAGCAGGCTTTATTTTGGCGGCGACATTAGCGCTTGCGATGCCTGCAGGCGCGACCGAGACGGGCGAGACACACGAAACGGCATCAAATTTCAAAGCGCGAACGGATAAAATTTGCCTGCAAAAGACGAGTTATAAAACAGAGGGCGGTGCCGTGCCGCGCTACGAATATGAAGTGAGCCAAAACTACGACGCCAAAACCCGCCGCCTAGAAAAAATCTACAAAAAGAGCGGCGAAGAGGGAGCGTCCGTATCGAAAAGCTTTAGCAAATTTGACGAAAGCGGCGAGCGCGAGATCGAAAATATCGAATACGACTGGGACGCGAATACAAACAAATTTCGCGAAACGGCGATGAGCAAGCAGGAGATCGCAAAGGACGGCTCGAAAATTTATTTTAGTCTGCAAAAGGACGGCAAGCCATACGAGGGTGAAAAAGCCGTCGAAAAGCGCGAGGGCAAAACGGAAATTTTGCAAAATTTCACGCTAAAAAATGGCAGATGGACGCCGACGCACCTTACAAAAAGGATTGTCGATGAAAGCGACAGAAACAATTTCGTATCGACCTACGAATGGAGCGCCAAAGCGAAAAAATGGATGCCGTACGAAAAATCGATATATCACTACAACGGCGACGCTTACGCGGGCTCCGAAGGCTACGCATGGCGCGGCAAATGGGTGCCGCTTACAAAACATACCGTCTTTACGGCGGCGG
>NZ_CALHII010000032.1 GCF_938030815.1 uncultured Campylobacter sp. | reverse complement strand
CTTGATGCCGCTTTTGTAGTAGCTTTCTTAATTCCTCAAGCCTGCTTTGATCCATTTGCCGCCTTTAAATTTGATGGACGCGCCATTTTATAGCGCCACCACTTAAAGCTCATTAAATTTTACCGCTCGCCCGCTATGCGCCGTTTGATCAAAATTTAGCCTTCATATCTTTGCAGCGATTTTTTATATGTTTTCGCCGTAGCGCAGCCCGCGCTCAGATACACTTCAAACTCCTCGCTAGTAAGCCTGCGCGGCTCATTCGCAAGCCTCGCCGCGCCGCTTGGCGTATTTGCGTCCGGATTCGCTTCATTTGCGATCTCGCCCCGTCGGATTCGGTTGCTAAAGCTCGCTGCATGCGCTATTTTCGGCGCACGCCGTAGCGAAAAGCTTAAATTTCGCGTTTGCAGATTTAAAATTTTACCCATGCATTTGCGCGGACCCGCGATAAAATCGCCGTTTTGTATGAGCGGGGCGGCATGGCCGAGCGGACCGCTGCCCACGGAGCCGCTCAAGTCGCCCTCCGAGCCAAGTAAGCTACCCGCCAAAAGTTCTGCGCCACTTAGGACACGCAGGCTTCGCACCAAAATCCCGCCGCCGCTTTGCGGGACGCTGCGAAACGAAATGTCAAAGCCGAAATTATGAAAAAATATCTCGCCCGCCCGCGACGTGCGCTTGTAGGTGTTTCGATCCGCGCCCGTGAAATACGCCTCGATCTCCGCGAAGGCGAATTCCGCACCGCTTACGCAAAGCACATAGTTTTGCAGCAGATCGCGCATGAAATTTTCGATCTTTGCCTGCGCTCGCTCGGCGTCAAACGGCGCCTGCGGCGGATGGGCACTTAGCCCTGCCTGCGATGGACGGACGTTAAATTTTAAGTGTGCTTGCTCGGCATTAAACAGCGGCTCGGCATTAAATTTTAAAATTTCAGCTTGCTGCGCGCCGCTAGAATATGCCTGTTTGCCGCAAAATTCCGCGCCATTTTTTAATTTTAAAAGCTCGCCGTCGCTCCCGTCTCTCGCGCTTCCTGCAAGTTTATGATTTTTTGAAGCGAGCTTTGAGCCCGCCGAAATTCCAAACTCCGCCGCGTCGATTTTTGAGAAAAATTTTTCTAAATTTTCATCGCCCAGCATTTTGCTCTTCCGTAGAATTTCCTTCGCGCTTCGCGATGTCCGCTTTGCTGTCCGTAGTGCCAGCTTCGACGTTGTTTGCCTCGGCGCGCGTTAAATTTCCCTCGCCGTCCGTCGCGTTCATATCACCTCGCACTAAATTACCGCCGCCGCTCGTCGTATTTGCTTCTCCGCCCTTTGATTTGGGCGTTTTAAAGCCCCAAATCTCGCAACGATTTCCACTAAAGCCTTGGAAATAATATCTCTCGCGCTCGCTCAAGTTTTCCACTCCCCTTTCGCATACGCGCTTGATATACGCTTTGCTAGGGTATCTAAGCCGACTGAGCGCCAATTCACTACCTGTGTCTGCGCGCTTTATCAGCTTAGCGATGCAGGCGTCATCCTCTTCGCCCTTGTTGTTTAAAAAAGATTCCCAAATGTTGCAATACGCGCCACTGTTGTTTATATACAGGGCGCACAAAATAATAACTCCTACGATTAACAAAAAAATTTGACTTTTACTGGCTTTCAATTTCGCTTTATTGCCCGACATTTGACCCTCCCGTAGAATTTATATCGCGTTTGATTGCTCTTGTTTCATTGCGGATTGTATCCATACCTTCGCGCGTTAAATTTCTCTCGCCGCTCGTTGCGTTCGCTTCGACGCTCGTCGTATTTGCTTCGCCGCCCTTTGATTTGGGCGTTTTAAAGCCCCAA
>NZ_CALHII010000031.1 GCF_938030815.1 uncultured Campylobacter sp. | reverse complement strand
CCTCAAAGCTAGCCTACTCGAAACCCTTTGCTTCTAAGCCATGTAGCCTTTGCAAGCCGATATCGATATATTCGTTAAGCTTCTCATTATTTTCCAGCAATTTGTCGTAATAGCTCTTGGCTCTTTCTCTCGCGGTCGCATCAGGCTCGATATACTTTAGCCCACTTTTGAAAAATCCTTTGGATTCCACAAAATAGATCGAGTGGATCTTCTCGCAGTGCGATAGCCCTGCTTCAGTGTAGTTTAAAATCGATTCGTACGCGATGTTGCCTAACAGCTCCTGCAGCCTATTTGCGGGATTTTTGAAAAACTCGGCGAACTCCTTATACGGCGTAAAAACCTGATCCAGGTTTTTCATCGCATCGCCGTAGATACCCTTTTTCAGGCGAAACATCGTCATTTCTTGAGAACTTACAAACTTCTCTATTGCTTTTATCGTATCGTTTTTATTCACTGAATTTTTCCCTTTTAAAATATGAAACGCTCGGATTATATCGTTTGTTTTATAAAAATCCGTTAAAAATCGGTTAAATTTTGCCCTAGCGTTTTAGCCAAATTTCTTTGGCGCTTTTGATTAAATTTCTCGCCTCAGCCGCCGCACTTCTCGCACAATCCTCGCACGAGCACACTTTTGACATTTTTTTGTGGCAAAGCTGGCATCGAAATCTCCTCCATTTTATGGCAGCTTTCGCAGATAAAATACGCTTTGGCGCCGTCGGTGAGCTCATAAAAGCTTTTATGGTTATTTTCGCTGGTAATTATCAAATTTTTTTCTTCCAAAAGCGCTATATTGCGATATATTGTAGTTTTATTAGCACCTGTTAGTTCTACTAGTTCATCATAGCTTACCGGGCATTTTTTCTCGCTTAGGATCTGCACGATCTGCACTCTAAGCGCTGTAGGAGCGATATCGTGACTCGCTAAAAAATCTTTGGGATCCATTTTACGCCTTTTTTAAAATTTAAGCGATGATAGCGAAATTTAGATAAATTTATATTAAGTTGCAACTAAGTTGCTTTTGATATACTTCCGCAATTTTTTTTTGGAAAGGAATTTTATGAAAAAGCTTGTTTTCACGCTTTTAGCAGCTAGTTGCGTAGCATTCGCCAAACCTACGGTCACCACGACCATACTTCCTACGAAGTATTTTGTTGAACAGATCGCAGGTGATACTTTGCAGGTAAATACGATGGTCGGCAAAGGCGCCGATCCGCACACATACGAGCCTAAGCCTTCGGAGATGAAAATGCTAGAAAATAGCGATCTGTATTTTGCAGTCGGTATAGAATTTGATGAGGTCTGGCTACCAAAGCTTGCCGCATCGTATCCGAAGATGAAGATAATCCGCACCGAAGATGGCATTACCAAAATGGCTATGGCAGAGCATCACCATCACGACGAACATGATCATAGCGCACATCACGATGATCACGATCATGACGCGCATCATGAGCATGGTGACAAAGACCACGAGGCGCACGAGCACCATCATCATCACGGCGGTTTAGACCCACATATCTGGCTCGATCCGCAGCTTGTAAAAATTCAAGCTAAAAATATTAAAGACGCGTTAACCAAACAGTATCCTAAGGATGCTAAAATTTACGAAACAAATTTCGATAAATTTGCTAAAAAGCTTGACGAGCTAGACGCTTACGCAAAGCAGAAATTAGCGGGCGTCAAGGGAAAGAAATTTATGGTTTATCATCCGTCTTGGGGCTATTTCGCGCACCGATACGATTTGGAGCAGATCGCAGTCGAAGTGGAGGGCAAAGAGCCTAAGCCTGCGGATTTAGCCGAGCTAATCGAGGAAGCCAAAGAGGAAAAGATCAAGGTGATTTTCGTCGCACCGCAGTTTTCCAAAAAGGCAGCGCAAACCATCGCCGCGCAAACGGGCGCAAAGGTGATGGAGATCGATCAGCTGCCGCTAGATTGGTATGAGACGATGAAAAAGACGATCGACGTTTTCGGAGAAAATTTGTAGTTGATGAAATTTATTAAAATTTTAATTTTATCCGCGATCTTTAGCTCGCGGATATTTGCGTGTGCTCTGTGCGCCCTATACACGCCCACTGCGCACGTTAGCATCACTCCCGTCGCACAAGACGGCAAGATCGTGAGTCTGCATTTTTCGTGGCTTTTCTCTCAAAATTTTACCGACGTCATAATGCAGACCTACGATATAAATTCCAACGGCAAGCTTGAAAATAGCGAGCTTGCCGAGATAACTAAGGCGATGACCGATTATCTAACCCCCAAAAACTATCTTTGCGAGGCAGAATTCTACGATCAAGCGCCAAAAAACGCAAAGCCTGCGCTTAGCAACCTCGTAGGCACGCAGATCAAGGGAAATTTTAAAAACGCAATAAGCCTCGTCAAAAAGGGCAGACTCGTGTTTGAGTTCGATCAAAAGGTCGGCTTCGAGCTGCGCAATAACCGCGTTCTTAAAATTTCCATTAACGACGATCAGGGATTTTTCAATTTCAAAATGCTTGACGACAAGCCCATTAATCTGGGCGAGGGCTTTGTAGCGAAGCCTAATTCAAATTTAGCCACCACTTTTATAGAATTTAGCGGCGAAAAACCAAAGATCGCAGATAAAAAACCGTCAATTTCAAGCGCGCCAAACTCCGATTTAGCGCAGGATAGCCTTGCATCTAGCGAGCAGAGTCTTGCGGGCTCAGAGGATAAACTTGCGCAAGGCGGCCAAGCTAAACCGAATTCCAGCTCAGCACGCAGATCAAACCAAAGATCCGTCGGCGACATCGTTTCGGAAGCTGCAGCACAGGCGCAAAAAAATATAGCCGCTTCGGATACCATCGCGCAGATTAATAAAGCCGCCAAAAAGGACGCGCAGGCAAAAGACGACACCGCGAATTCCGGCCGCTTCGGTAGCGAAAACTTAGAGGCCGCCGCAAAAAACGGCGAAAATACCGCGGCTTCTTTAGGCGATGATTCAAATTTAGCGCAAAACAGAGGCGACAGGAGCGCTGCGATAAATTTTAACGATTCCGCAAATTCTGCGCCGTCTGTAGATAAAGGCGCGGGGCAAAATTTGTCGGCGAGACGAGATAATTCTTTAAATTCCGCGCATTCTACGCAAAATCTAGCGACGCCGCCCGAGGAGAGCTCCTTAAATTTAGCGCAAAATAACGCAGACAAAAACGGCGCCGCATCCGACAGCGACAATATTTCAAGCGAGCCACAAAAAGAGGCTACGCTGGGATTTGTCGCGCAAAAGACGATGGATTTTATGAAAAGCCTCAAAACGGCGTTTCGAGCAAGCAGCGAGCATGCAAGCGCAAGCACGATCTTATGGGTCTTGGCGCTTTCTTTCATATACGGCTTTTTCCACGCGGCAGGCCCAGGGCACGCGAAGCTGCTAACGGCGAGCTATTTCTTAGCCCATGGCGGAAGCTACGTCAAGGCCTTTGGATTTGCCCTTAAAATCGGGCTTCTACACGTCCTAGGAGCGCTCGTTTTGGTAAGCGCGAGCATGTTCGTGCTGCAAAACGTCGCAGGGCTCGTCTCTGCAAACTCCGCCTCGATCACTACGAAAATTTCGGCGCTTCTGATCATCGTCATAACGGCGCTCATCATCTACGACAAAGCTCGCCGCGTAAGATCGGGCGCCCGCCACGATGCAGGCTGCTCCTGCGCCGCTTGCGCTTCCGTCGCAAAGACCGCGGAGACGGACACCCACTTAAAAAGCGCCGCATTTGCAAACGCCGGGGGTTCCGCTCACGTAGCGTCAAAGAGCTATAAATTTTCTAAATTTAAAACCCCTAGCGGCGAATCCGCGCAGTATTTGGATACCAAAAATTTAGGCACCGCAACGGCAGGGCTAAATTCGGATTCAAATTTAACCGCAAATTTACAAGAAAACTCGCCTAGCCAAAACGAGCAAGAAAAGTCCTTAAATTCTACAAATTTCAGCAGTCAACCCCCATCGCGCTCGCTGCAAAATGGCGCGACCTACGGCGGCGAGAAAGGGCGAGAGTGGCTTATCGCGCTTGCGGCGGCGCTCGTGCCCTGCCCCGGCACGATCCTTATTTTCGTGCTTGCTTTCAGCCTCGGAAGCTTCGCGCTTAGCGTCGCGAGTGCGCTTTTCATCGGTTTTGGAATGAGCGTCGTGATATTTTTAGCCGCGCTTTTCGGCGCAAAAGCAAACGAGCTAAGCTCGAAGCGGCTCGTAAACCTGAAGCTTTATGTCGAATTTTTGGGGCTTTTCGTGATGTTTGGGCTCGGGATTTTTATGTATTTCATCTCAGACACCCTCAGGATACTGTAATCGCAAGCTTTGGATGCAAATTTACAAAAGCGGCTCGCGTGAAATATAAGCTTACGCGATACATTAAATTTTAAATCCGGTGCGAATTGTTTTCAGAATAGTAAGATTTTAAAATTTTACGTCGCACGGACTGCGTAAATTAAGCTCCGATCTTGACTATTTAATTATGAGGCGAAATTCGCTCTTTATAAATCACGTTAAATTTTGCTACAATACGGGCGAAATTTTTATCAAGGATAGATATGTCGCCTGCTCTGCAAGATGTCGTTTCGCAGACTTTAACCGAACAAAAAGCGTGCGCTAGAGCTTTTAATAGATATTACTACCTCAGTATAGCCGCCTTTTTTTACAGTCCTATTCGCAATAATGTCTCTAGACGGCGTTAAAGCAGACACTCCTCTGATAAAAATTGCCGAATTTTTGGGCGCCCTGATCTTTTTTCCGATCTTTTGGATATTTTTTTCTGCATTGCGCCGGTCAAAAAACCGAAGCAGAAATTCGCTACTACAAATTTTACAAAGAGATATTCGTCCACGCCGTAATAAACGATATGAACGCGGATTTAAACTATTATCCCTATACCGGTATGCAAGAAGAGGAATTTCAAAAATTTAGAATTGGTAGGAAATCTGGGATCGAAAGCGAGGATCGGATTGCGGGCGCGCACTGCGGGATTAAATTTAGCCTAAGCGAGGTACATAGTAATGGTAGGTTTTACATGAAAACGGATAATCCGCTCATAGCGGCGATTATGTTGATCAAAATATTCTACGATAATTATATGGACTTTGACGGCAACGTACTGATCTGCGAGCTCGCGAAAAAACCTCGGGCAAAACGATAGTGGTAAGCAGGGAGCTAAACGCCAAGATCTTCGGCGAAAAAGAGATGATGGACGATGTGGATTTTATGCGCGATTTTCGCGTGTTTGCGGATGACAAAGTAGAAGCGCGCTATCTGCTAACGCCCGCGTTCATGGAGCGCCTGCGCGAAATAAATCGCGAAACGAGCGGCGAGTTCAGCTTGAGCACGGTATTTATGGATAAGCGCTTATATCTATTTTTAAACGGTGCGCCCGATCTTTTTGAAACTACGCTTTTTGGTAGGCCCGCTAGCATAGAGCTCGCGCGCGAATACCAAACGCAGATCCGCAAAATTTTAGGCCTAATCGAGACACTCAAACTAGCAAATTAGCAGGACGCATTACAGCTGAAATTTTGTATCGACCAAATTTACACCGGGCGGAATTTTCACAGAAGCGCAATTTCGGCAAAACGTAAAATTTAATCAGCGGCGCAATCGCTCGGTAGTTGCCCTAAATTTAAACGGGCGATATGATTAGAGATATGAAGCACCCGCTAATAAATTTAAAGCAAAAGCACCCTCCGTGTCTAAAAATTTATAAAATTTGACTGCGTTTCGCATCGCAGCCTCTAGCTTTTAGTGCCAAACCTGCATAGCGGCAAAATTTAATCGGCAGCGCCCGCGATGATGAAATTTAAAAGCAGATCTGCAAGGACGAAATTTAAATTTAAAAGCAAGCTCACGGCGAGAGTTAAATTTAGAGAGCGCGCGGCGTTTTCACAAGCCGTGACAAAGCGTATCTGCCTAGCGCATACCGCAACGTATCGCAAGCGCGGCTCTGCACATACTCAAGTTCCGCCAAAATCCCTCGCCACGCGTTCCTGCATCGTCTCATAAAACACCATCGTAGGCTGGATTGTAAATTTAAATTATAAAGAATTGGTTGAGGCGAAATTTAAAATTCCGCCTCCTAAGCGGATAATGATTAAAGCGCCGCGTAGCGCACCATTAGGCAGGTTTGAAGCGCCGCCAGCTTATCAAGCGTGCTTTTTTGCACTTCGGAATCGACCAAAATGACCGCCAAAGCATCCCCCTCCTCGCCTCTGCCTAAGCGAAAATCCGCGATATTGATGTTCTCGTCGGCTAGGATCGTGCTTACGGATTTGATAACGCCCGGCACGTCGGTATTTTTGAAGATTATCATCTTGCCTTTCGGCTTAAAATCGGTCTTAAATCCGCCGATATTTACGATACGCTCCTCGCTGCCATCAAATACGGTGCCCGCGACGTTTGAGATCGCCTCGTCGGTCATGATTTTTACCGCGATC
>NZ_CALHII010000030.1 GCF_938030815.1 uncultured Campylobacter sp. | reverse complement strand
ACCTTTGTACGCACCCCTCCCACACGGCGGGAGCGTCAAGCTCTGTGTATGAGTTTAAAATTTCATACGGCTCGTAGCTAAATTTATACGCTAGGCTCGGGCACTGCTCGACCGCGTAGCCCAAATATATCCATCGTAGCCCCAGATCTTGGGCGAACTCGATCTGTTTTAAAAGCGAAAATTTACCCAGACTTAGATGCGGCAGATACGGATCGTAGTAGCAATACACCGAGCTGATGCCGTCATCCACGATATCGATGAGATCGACGCAGATAAGCCGCCCGTCCTCGCCGTAGTAAGAAATTTCTTTGCCGAAGTCGCCGTGGCCCTGGACGTAAATTTCATCATATCGCTCAAAATCGATCTCTTGCAGAGGCCAGCCCTTTTTTAGATGCATATAGTCGTGATAGAGCGCGAAAAGCTCCAAACGCGCATCGTTTAAAAGCGGGCGAGATTGCCACGCATAGGCGGTCGTGCGATTATTTTTATAGACGCGGCGGTGCGATCTGCTAAATTTAAAATTTGAAGCATCGACACGCAAACTTTTACACTCTGCGCAGGCTGCGCAAACGGGCTTTTGAAAATACCTGCCGAAGCGGCGGTAGCCATGCTGCACTAAATTTGAATTATACTCGAAGTCGCAGCCTTTTACGTAGAGATACTCGCTGCGAGCGGCTCTGCCGTCCAGATAGGGGCAGGCAAAATCCAGCGTACAAAATGGAATTTCAATCATTCAGCTTTTTGATATTCGCCGCGTCCACGTATTTTAAAAACTCGTCTTTGAGGCGCTTTTCGCGTGCGGCGATGCTCTCTTTGGCTATGTCGAATTCCTCCGCGTCGCCGTCTAGGACGCCCCCGCTTTGCAGACCCGAATCGTCATCTCTGAAAATATCTTTAAACTCATCGCGATTTGGATTAGGTTTTTTGGGCTTTTTGGGCGCAGAGCTTGCCGCTTTGTCCTTAAGCATATCCTTTTTTATATCTTTTAGGCTATCTAAAAAATCCATAACTCTTTCCTAAATCCGCGCCGATTTGCGCATAGCAGCGATGATAGCTGCGATCGCTTCGTTTTTATTCGGCTGCATATCGTCGATGGTGTTTTCTAAAATTTTGTCTAAATTTTTCTCTACGTAGCTCGTGTCGAAAAAGCCGAGTCGGAATTCGCGCGATTTGCTGATGCTAAGCAAAAACGGAATGATCGTGCGCACCCCCTCGATACGAAACTCCTTTAGCGCGCGCTCTAGTTTATTAACAGCCAGATCGTAGTCGGTGGTTTTGATG
>NZ_CALHII010000029.1 GCF_938030815.1 uncultured Campylobacter sp. | reverse complement strand
GAAAGCGGCATTAGTAAGGACGATGCACGCACCTATGCTTACCGCGTTGTCTTGGCCAAGAAAACGCAGTTTTTTAAAATTTATAAAAATTATGATAGAGTGCTGTTTGCCGATAGCTCTGTGCTTGCCGGCGGCGAAATTTTAGGCAAGGCGCGGGATGAAGCGGACGCGTTAAGGATGCTGCGAGCCCAAAGCGGTGCTAGCTGCGCCGTTTATACTGCGATGATTTTTTGCAGTAAGGCGTTAGAGCTTTCGGCACTTAGCGTCGCAAGCTTTGAATTTGCGGAATTTAATGAAGCGGATTTAAAAGGTTATATCGCTAGCGGTGATTGGCGCGGCAAGGCGGGTGCGATGAGTATCGAAGGCTTTAACGAAAAATATATCAAAAGCTCGCGTGGGTCAAAATTCACGGCGATGGGGCTTGATCTGGAAATTTTAAAGAGGTTTATATGGTAAGAGTTTTATTTAGTTTTATTACGGTTTGCGCGTTCGCAGCAGGCGGCATCTTTTTGTATTTTTATTCGCAGATCCGCTTGGAATCGGACTCCATAATCAATTATCATCCAGAGCTCACGACTAAAATTTACGATCGCAACGGCAATTTGATAGCCAATGTTTTTAATGAACAAAATAGAATTTACGTAAAATTTGACGAGATCCCAGGTCGCGTGATCGAGGCGCTCGTAGCTATCGAGGATACGGCGTTTTTCGAACACGGCGGCGTGAATGTCGAGGCGATTTTTAGGGCGATTATTAAGGATGTCAAAGCGATGAAATTCGTCGAAGGGGCTTCCACGATTACGCAGCAGATCACGCGAAATTTAGTTCTTTCGAGCGAAAAGAAGCTTGATCGCAAGATCAAAGAAGCGATCCTATCGCTTAAGATAGAAAACGCCCTAAGCAAGGAACAAATTCTAGAGCGTTACTTCAACGAAGTGTATTTTGGACACGGATATTACGGCATCCGCACGGCGGCCTTGGGATATTTCAAAAAAGATTTGCAAGATTTAAGCCTTAAAGAGATTGCGATTTTAGTGGGCTTGCCGAAAGCTCCTAGCAGCTTTGATCCTACTAAGCACCTGGATTTGTCGCTTTCGCGCGCCAATAACGTGATTTATAGGATGCATGAGCTCGGCTGGATAAATAAGACCGAATATGAGCTTGCGATGAACGAACAGCCTACGATCTACAACGAAACGCTCACGCAAAACGTAGCGCCGTATGCCGTAGATGAGATTATAAAAGAAGCCGAAAAAATTCTACCGGACGTCCGCACGGGCGGATACCGCATAGATACGAGCCTTGATCTAAAGGCGCAGGCGATGGCACAAGAGGCATTAGTTTTCGGCTACAATGAAATTTTAAAGCGCAACAAAGACGCCAATGCAAGCAACGTAAACGGCGCTATGGTCGTCACGCATCCGCAAAATGGCGAAATTTTAGCCTTAGTAGGCGGCGTGGATTACGAGAAATCAAATTTCAATCGCGCCAGCCAATCCCAGCGCCAAACCGGCTCCAGCTTCAAGCCTTTCGTCTATCAAATCGCCCTTGATATGGGCTACTCGACGATGACCGAAGTTCCCGATATAGCTAGAGAATTCGATGACGGCAGCGATAAAACGTGGAAGCCGAAAAATTACGACAAGACTTACAGCGGCTACATCACGATCAAAGAAGCTTTAACTCGCTCGCGCAATCTTGCCTCGATCAATCTGATGCAATCTATCGGCGTTGATCGCGCGGTAAAAAAGCTGGGCGAGTTCGGCTTTAAAAACGTCCCGCCCGCCCTGTCGGTGGCTATCGGCAGCTACGGAATTTCGCCGCTTGAATACTCCACGATGTATTCGATGTTCCCGGGGCTTGGAATTACAGCAAAATCAAAATTTATCGTTTCGATTACCGATAAGGACGGCAAAACTCGCTTTATCGAGCCTGAGCGCCGCCGCGTGCTGCGCCCTGAACAGGCGTATCTGATGACTACGCTACTAAAAAATATCGTGCAGCGCGGCACCGGTACTCGCGCACGCGTGCAAGGCATCGACATAGCGGGCAAAACAGGTACCTCAAACGATAGTATAGATGCATGGTTTTGCGGCTTTACGCCGGATTTGCAGATCATAATCTGGTATGGCAACGACGATTATAAACCTATGCGAAAGGTCGAGGGTGGCGGTCGTACCGCAGCACCGGTATTTGCAAAATTTTTAGATGCCTACTTAAAAGAATATCCGCAAACCAAGCGCAACTTCACCGTCCCGGACGGCGTTTTTAGTCGCCAATACAACGGCAAGGAGGAGTATTACACTAAAATTTCGCCACTTCCTAAACCCCGCGAAAGCAGCAGCGACGGATCATTTTAAATTTAGAGCAAATCCAAATTTGATCCACTTTCGGAAACCATTGCATGGATCGATATTAATTAAGCACAATATAAATATGCTAATTTATAGTTTGTATAAGGTTGTAGGCGCTAAAATGCGTAATAGGGGTCAAGATTGCAGGATTTAGAATTTGAAAGTAAAAAGATAAGAATAGAAAATACTCGTATAAAATTCGGTAAATTTTTTACGAAACTATGTTTTATATATTTTTGCTATTCCCTTAGCGCCTTTATAATTCCCGAAAATATTTTAGATATTTCTCCTGCGGCTTGTTGAAGCGCATCAATAAGGTGCGCTAATACGAGTTCACCGTTAAAGGGTAAGCGTTTGAGGTAGCTTATTATAGTCTCTTCTACTGGTTTGGTTGCTTTAGTTATACTTTGCCCATTACTATCGAGCACCAAAGGGTCATAGATGATTTTCATTTGTAGGTGCAACACATCGGGCTGATAGTTCACCACTGATAGGCGTACACCTGCATCTTTTATCTCTTGCAAATACGCCTCAAAGCTCTGCCGTTGGGCATCGGTAATAGGTTGCAAGGTGTCGCCTTGTTCACCTGCTATTTTAACTATAAGCCTACCCTCGTTCTTACTCTCCACCACCGCTGAGTATTTTATAATCTTACTCGCCTCTATCTGCTCCTCTGTTAACCATTGATTATTGTATTTATCACTATCGGGAGCGAGGTAATAACCATACTGAAAGGCAAGAGCTTTACTTCTATACCAGCGTGCAGTATGAGGTTTTAATTCCGTAAGGCGTTTATCAATATCTGTCCTATGTAAATCGAAAAGCTTCTCCAAGCTCCATATAGCTACCGAGATAATATATACCCACAGTTGCCATATAGCTACTTTGGAGGTGCTGTTGAGGCTTTCCAATGCGGGCTCTTGCGCCTTCTGGGCGTAAATGAGTTGCTGAATATCTTGAATACTTCTTGCCATAAGTTATGTATAAAATTATGTCACAAATTTCCCTTCTGTTACTATGAAATCTAAGTTTATCGCCCATATACTAATACCTTCTTGCCGTTCAAACACTTGTTCGTCTTCTTTGGTGAAGGCTGTTGCTGGTTGCAAGTTCTTAGCGGTATAGTAGGCTAATATATCTTTGTTAGTGAACGCTTCATCGGGTAGTGCTAATATTTTGCCTGCCTGCATATCATCGGTGATGTTAAGGGCGTTGGCTTCGGCTAACTCAAAGACGCTTTCAATGGTACCCGTGTGTTGCAGAGCAAGGTCTAGAAGGCTTTGATTATGTAGGACTGTTATCTCCATTATCTTGGTTATTTAATTGCCTGTGTGGCTCACACTCATCATCTAACTCAAAAGTCTTATAAAACTTCTTATTAATTATCTTGAGCAGTACCTTTGCAAATCGAAATCCTAAACAATCTAAATTTTCTAATAAACTCACAACTAATTGCCATATAATAGCTATAAGTACTACCCAATAGAGCCAGTGAAAGGGGTCGAACTCAAAGCCTCCAAGGCTTGGAAACTCTACATTAGCCGAGAAGGTATGCAGTATATAGATAGGCACTAAATAGGTAGCTATCTTCAATAACATACGCCCAAACTTGCGACTCTCGTGCTTCTCTCCTCGCTTTCGTGAGGCTTGCACCCCCGTGATCCATTCAAAGATAAGTAACACCGCATAGGCAGTTAGGAATAAGTGGTTGAAACCAAATAGGAAATGTATTGTAGCAAATAGTAATGATAGTATAACGTCCATTTTAATAAAAAGCATCGAGAAGGTATGACCAAAAGCTGAGCGTAGGAAGTCGTGAGTGTCCCTAAACCCAAATCCCTGTAAGATGTAATTTAGTTTTGTCATATTGTTAATTTGTTAGCTGATTATTCCTTTGCCTACGCCCGTAGTAGCCCCCGTATAGCTACCTGCTTGTAGGGCTATGCCCGCCTGTACTGTTACCTCTCCACTTTTTACAAAGGCTTCAATGAGGCTTGCAAGGCGTTCGGCGTACTCTTCCATACTTGCATCGGTTTTGCGTTGCATATCCTGCTGTAGGGCTATAATGCCCGCTTTTAATGTTTGTTTGTCTAATGCCATAGGTTAAATGCGTGTCGTGCTACGACTGCCATAGTGTTAATTGTTGTTATAAGCCCCATCTATAAACAGCTTGCCATTCTCTTGTAAGGCTACATCTCTTATCTGCATACCATCATACTCTAATTGTTTTTTTATCTCAATAAGCATTTCGGTATAGA
>NZ_CALHII010000028.1 GCF_938030815.1 uncultured Campylobacter sp. | reverse complement strand
TTACTTGGAAAAGTTACAAGTGAAGCAAAAATTCTAAAACTAAAGCCGCACTAAAAAATAGTGCGGAAAGCAAAAGCTCAAAGAGCAAAAACGCAAAGCAAAGCGGCGCCAAAACTAAAAATGCCGAGGCCAAAGAGACCAAAGAGCTTAAAGAGGCCAAAAAAGCGAGCGGTACCCAAAACGCAGAGCAAAACTCAAGCAAAAAACGAAAGGCGAAAAAAGATTAATGTTTCCGAAATTTAAGAAAATCACGCTGCAAAACGGACTTCAAATTTATCACATCCCGATGAATAAAGGCAGCGGCGTCATCAGCGTGGACGTGTTTTACAACGTCGGCTCGCGCGACGAGACGATGGGCAAAAGCGGCATCGCGCACATGCTGGAGCATCTAAATTTTAAATCCACGAAAAATCGCAAGGCGGGCGAGTTCGACGCGATCGTAAAGGGCTTTGGCGGCGTAAATAACGCAAGCACGGGCTTTGATTACACGCACTATTTCATCAAGTGCGCGAGCTCAAATTTAGAGGTCTGCTTGGATCTTTACGCCGACATAATGCAAAACCTAAGCCTCAAAGACAAAGAATTTCAGCCCGAGCGCAAGGTCGTGCTCGAGGAGCGGCTGTGGCGCACCGATAACGATCCGTTCGGATACCTATTTTTCAGGCTCTACAACGCCGCGTTTTTGTATCACCCGTATCACTGGACGCCGATCGGCTTTCGCAAGGATATCGAAAACTGGAGCATCAAAGATATCAAGGAATTTCACGCTAAATTTTATCAGCCGCAAAACGCCGTGCTGCTGATCACCGGCGACATCGGCGAAAAGGCGGCGTTTGATGCGGCCAAAAAATACTTCGCGCCCGTAAAAAACAAAAGCGAAATTCCGCGCCTTCACTGCACGGAGCCCGCGCAAGACGGCGAGAAGCTTAGCATTATTTACAAAAACAGCGAGGCGCAGATCGTTGCGGTCGCCTTTAAAATTCCGTCGTTTAACCATCCTGACGCCGCGGCGATCAAAGCGATGGATATATATCTTAGCGGCGGCAAGAGCTCGCTTTTGCAGCGCGTGCTGGTCGATGAGAAAAAGCTCGCCAATCAGATCAACATCTACGATATGAGCGCCAAGGACGAGAATTTATTTATAGTCTTTGCCGTTTGCAACCAGGGCGTAAGCGGCGAGGCGCTGAGGAGTGAAATTTTAGCGCTGATCGAAAAAGCCAAAAAAGCTAAAATAAGCGATGATGATATGCTAAAGATCAAAAACACCCTAAGTAGCGATCTGATCTACTCCCTCGACAGCGCTAGCAAGGTAGCGCAGATGTACGGCAGCTACATCGTCCGCGGCGATCTGGACGCGCTATTTAGGCTGGAGCGTGAAATCAAAAGTCTAGATAAAAACGCGGTTAAAAAAGCGATGAAAACCTATCTAAGCCTTAAAAATTCCACGAGCATTATCTTACGAAAGGAAAACGATGAATAAAAATGTCATAATCGGCTCTATGACGGCGCTGATCACGCCTTTTAAAGAGGGCAAACTGGACGAGCAGACCTACGCCAAGCTTATTAAAAGACAGATCGCAAACGGCATAAGCGCGGTCGTGCCCGTCGGTACCACGGGCGAGAGTGCGACGCTGACGCACGACGAGCATCGCGTCTGTATCGAGATCGCCGTAGATGCGTGCAAGGGCACGGACGTTAAGGTACTAGCGGGCGCGGGCAGCAACGCAACTCACGAAGCGATCGGGCTCGCGCAGTTTGCGCAGGCTCACGGCGCGGACGGAATTTTATCCGTAGCGCCCTACTACAACAAACCCACCCAAAAGGGACTCTATCTGCACTACAAGGCGATCGCGAGCTCGGTAGATCTGCCGGTGCTACTATATAACGTCCCCGGTCGCACCGGCTGCGACATAGCCGCAGATACGATCATCAAGCTTTTTAACGACTGCGAGAACATCTACGGCGTCAAAGAAGCCAGCGGCAGCATCGATAAATGCGTCGATCTGCTCGCGCACGAGCCGCGCCTTAGCGTGCTTAGCGGTGAGGATGCGATCAACTATCCGATCCTAAGTAACGGCGGCAAGGGAGTGATCTCCGTTACGGCAAATTTACTTCCCGATTACACGGCGAGACTAACGAAATTTGCGCTGCAAAATGAGTTTTTAAAAGCCAAGCAGATCAACGACGATCTCTACGCGATCAATAAAATTTTATTCTGCGAGAGCAATCCGATCCCGATCAAGGCGGCGATGTATATCGCGGGCCTCGCGCCGAGTTTGGAGTACCGCTTGCCGCTTTGCGAGCCGAGCGCGGAAAACCTCAAAAAAATAGAAAACGTAATGAAACAATACACTATCAAAGGATTTTAATTGACGAACGAATTTAAAGGAAAAACGCTAGTTATCAGCGGCGGCACGAGAGGCATAGGCAGGGCGATAGTTTTGGAATTCGCAGCTGCAGGGGCAAATATCGCTTTTACGTATAATTCCAACGAGGAGCTAGCGACTTCGCAAGCAGCCGATCTTGAGAAGGCTTACGGCATCAAGGCGCGCGCTTATGCGCTCAATATCTTAGAGCCCGAGACCTATAAGGAGCTCTTTGCCAAGATTGACGAGGATTTTGCGCGAGTGGATTTTTTCATCTCAAACGCCATCATCTCGGGTCGCGCGGTCGCGGGCGGATACACTAAATTTATGAGGCTAAAGCCGCGCGGCATCAACAATATCTTTACCGCGACCGTAAATGCCTTCGTCGTGGGCGCACAAGAAGCCGCAAAACGCATGGAGGCGGTAGGCGGCGGCTCGATCATCTCGCTTAGCTCCACGGGAAATTTAGTCTATATCGAAAACTACGCGGGTCACGGCACGGCAAAAGCCGCGGTTGAAGCGATGGCGCGCTACGCCGCGACCGAGCTAGGAGAGAAAAATATACGCGTAAACGTAGTAAGCGGCGGTCCGATCGAGACGGACGCACTGCGAGCTTTTACAAACTACGAAGAGGTACGCGATAAAACCGCCGAACTTAGCCCGCTAGGACGCATGGGACAGCCGGAGGATTTGGCGGGAGCATGTTTATTTCTATGCTCGAGCAAGGCTAGCTGGGTGACGGGGCACACCTTCATCGTCGACGGCGGAACGACCTTTAAATAATGCTAAATTTACCCAATATTTTAGCGAGCTTTCGCGTTGCGCTGGCGCCGCTGTTTTTCTGGCTGATCTTACTAGCAGGCCATGCAAACGGCGGCATGGTAGGCTCAGTGCATGTAAGCTGGATCGATTATTTTGCCGCACTCGTCTTCGTCATCGCCTCCGTCACGGACTTTTTCGATGGGTACATCGCGCGCTCTTGGAACCAAAAAACGAGGCTTGGCGCCATCATCGATCCGCTCGCCGATAAGATGCTGACTTTTTTGCTCATTAGTGTTTCCTTTCGTGATTACGGTGCGGAGG
>NZ_CALHII010000027.1 GCF_938030815.1 uncultured Campylobacter sp. | reverse complement strand
CTGTCCCTGCTCCAACATCAATTAAAATTGAATTTGGTTTTAACATAAGTTTAGCAATAGAAATTGCTCTTATTTCTTGTTTTGTCATTGGTAACTCAGTTTGAGTAAACTCTTTATCGTATATGTGCATATTTATCCTTTCTTTTAAAAACTATTTACTTTCTACACCTATTAATTTATTTTCTAAAAATAAATTAAGGTTATTTTCTATCTCAGCAAAAAGTCTTTCCAAACTTTTTTGTGATTTCCAAGCTAAATGTGGAGTTACTGTAAAATTATCTAATTCTAGTAACTTACAATCATTTTTAGGAGGCTCTATTGTCATTACATCAGTTGCAGCTGAGGCAATTATTTTATTCTTCAATGCATAATATAAATCATCTTCATTTATTATTGGACCCCTTCCTAAATTTAAAATTATTGCAGAAATTAAAGATTCGGAAAAAGATTTGGGATTATATACTATATCCGTTGGTAAAAATTTACTAGAAGAACTCAAAAAAGATTATAAAACCACTTTAAAAGATTATTTTGGCATACGTATCTTACCGCCAGGCAATTTCTATAATAAATTTGATGGTTTCCTTCCTAAACTTACGATTGCCGAAGAGGTATTCGACTAATGTTTTGCAAGGACCAAATCACCGGCACGCTTGTGAATTATTACGTCACCTGTAAGCGTGAGGCGTGGCTTTACGGACACAATATTCACGCTAATCAGGAAGATGAAAACATGCTGATGGGCAAGGCGCTAGCGGATATCAAAGAGAGCGGTTTGCAGGACTTCGCATTTTCAAATTTGAAATTCGACAAGCTTTCCAAGCAGCGCGGACATTATCTCATCACCTAATATAAAAAGAGCCTAAAAAATCCAGAAGCAGGCAAGATGCAGCTACTTTTTTATATCTATCTTTTAAAAACAGGCTTAAATTTAAAAGAGGTGAAAGGCAAATTAATTAGCGGCAAAACCGTCATAGCCATTGAGGATAATGCCGAAAATTTCACTAAAATCGAAACAATTCTAAACGGTATTACCGCCCTTGTAAACGAGCCAAAGCCGCCTAAATTTAGCCCGCAAAAGATTTGCGAGAGTTGCGCTTATCGTGATTATTGCATTTAGGAGATAGAATGTACGCTATTTTATTTTACGATATTTCAAGCAGCGACGAAAAGGAGAAAAATAACGCTGCGCGCGTCCGAAAGGCGGTCGAGAAGTTTCTGCCTCGCGTGCAATTCAGCGTTTTTGAGGGTGAAATCAGAGCGAGCGATCTTAAAAAATTAATGGCGATTTTGCAAAAAGAATGCGCCAGCAAGCTTGATTCGGTAGTAATTTATACTTTTAATTCGCTCAAATATTCACAGCGCCTCGTCATCGGACGCGATAAAAACGAGGCAATATTCAGCTAAAATTTAAGGATAAAAGTATGCAAAAATCGGATCGCACGCATTTTATTTTGAGCTCAGGCCGATTGCGCCGCAAAGATAATAATCTATACTTCGATAAATTTAACGACGAGGGCGGAATTCTAACTAGTAAAATTTTGCCGATTAACGCGATTGATGAAATTTATATTTTGGCGCGGGTAGAGCTTGACACCTATGCTATGGCGTTTTTGGCTGATAATAACATTTTGCTTCATATTTTTAGCGCCTATCAGAGCTTCCGTGGCAGTTTTTTCCCGAAT
>NZ_CALHII010000026.1 GCF_938030815.1 uncultured Campylobacter sp. | reverse complement strand
AGGCGATGTTTGACGAGCCCAGCGCACAGCTTTTAAAGCGCCTTGCGGATGCGGGTAAGGTTGTTTTTGAGGATGGCTACTATAAAATAGCCAAGAAATAGTGGTAGAATTGCGAGGTAGAATTTTATTTCGTAATTTAATGGCAAAATTTATCGAGATTTCGCAGGTGGAATTTTGCGTCCAAATTTTTAATAGGTGAAATTTTATATAAATAAGCCACGATGAAAGAATAGGGCGCGTAATTTGGATTTAAAATTCTTCAAAAAATAAATTTAATTGGCGAAAATTCTAATGGCAAAAATGCGGGCACAAATGCTTCGGCTACAGAAAATTCCGATATCAAAAAATATAATTCTAAAAATCCCGCCTCGCAAAATTCTGGCAGCGAAGATCGGGGCGCTAAAAATTTAAGCGGCGAAAAACAAGGTGCCAAAAATTCGAGTGCGTAAAATTTGGCTCGCATGATGAAAAATAAAGCTACGTTAAAATTTAAAAATTTCACCGCTCGCTCGCGCTCTTTTTGGGTTCGCACAAAGCTCGCGCGAGCAGGTGCAACTCTTTGCTACTCATTCCCGCCGAAGCCGTTTGTCTCGAAAGATCAAGCATCGTCGCAAAACCGAGCGGAGTGGGTAAAAATTTAAAAAATCAAAATTTTAAAAGTCTAAATTTTAAAAACCAAAACGCTACGAGTACAAATTGCGAGGCAAATCGTTACATAGACTTTAGCGCGGATTACGACACGGATCGCAACATACGCCTTAAACATATTGTTGCAGCACATGCCAAAGCATAAACTTTAACGCAGATCGAGACTTAAATTTAAATATATGCCACGATATAAATTTTAGCGCGGATTATGACATAAATCTCGTCAAGGATCACGGCATAAACCAAAGTATGACTTACTACGACATACGCCCTAGTGCAGATCTCGACATAATTTCTAACGCAGATTATGATATAAATTCCAATAGACATCGCGCCGTGAATTTTAAAATTTCAAACGCAAATTTAAAAACGAATTTAGCAGTTTTAAAAGCAGATTTAAGGACGGATTTCAGATTATGAAATTTTTAAATTTAAAAGTTGCTG
>NZ_CALHII010000025.1 GCF_938030815.1 uncultured Campylobacter sp. | reverse complement strand
CCCGCATGCAACAGCGTATTTGAGATATTTTTCTGCTATCCCGGCGTCTGGGCGCTGATAAATTACCGCTTCGCACACTTTTTCTACGAGCGAGGTTTTAAGCTCATTGCTCGTGCGATCAGCGGACTTAGCCGCATAATCACCGCCGTAGATATAAACCCGGGCGCACGTATCGGCTCGGGCGTGTTTTTTGACCACGCTACGGGGCTTGTCATCGGAGAAACGGCGATCATCGGCGATAACTGTCTGATCTATCAGGGCGTCACTCTCGGCGGCGTGAGCTTAGAGCACGGCAAGCGCCATCCGACGCTGCAAAACGGCGTCGTAGTGGGCGCGGGAGCCAAAGTATTAGGTAACATCACCATCGGCGAAAATTCCAAAATCGGCGCAAATTCCGTCGTCATAAAGGACGTCGAGCCAAACTGCACCGCCGTGGGCGTGCCCGCCAAAATTTTAGGAAGCTGCCAGAGCGATCCTTTGGCGCATAATAAAATTCCCGACATCAGCCAGGAGCTTATCAAATATCTCATCAAGCGTATCGAAATTTTGGAGGAGTGCATTTGCAGCGGCAGAAAAGATATCGCCGCAATGGATGAGGATCTAAATAAATTCTACGAAGAGTATCTGAAATCATTAAAATAAGAGGGTTAAAGTGAAAAAAGCTCTATTTTTTATAATTTGTGCGATTTTGTCGGCAAGCGGCAGCGATGCTAATAGCGCGAAAAATTCCGCGGACGACGCCAGAATAAGCCTAGTAAAAAGTCTATACATCAAGGACACCTATTTTGGCGATCACAAAAATGCCCTATCAGCTTCTTTCAGATCCGTGCTTATGCAAGATGAAGCATCTGCTGGCGAAGGTGAGGTAGGCTGCTTGGACTACGATCCGGTAATCGGCGGTCAAGATGTCTGCGACGATGCGAAATATGATTTTGAGCTAGGGCAGCGCGATACCGTCGTAGTAACTCAAACCTGCCCCTACGGCGCGCAGACGATAATCTACAAACTCGTCCGTAGCGGAGGAGATTATAAAATCGACGATATCTACGACCAAGACCCAAGTAGCGGCAGGGCTTTTAGCGTCAAAAATCAAATTTTAAATTGTCTAAACCAATCCAAGGAGCATCAATGAAATTAACACTTTCAAGTCGCGTAAGCAAGCTCGGTGAAAGCCTAACGATCGCAATCAGCACTAAAGCCAAACAGATGAAAGCCCAGGGGCAAGACGTCGTGATCCTAAGTGCGGGCGAGCCCGATTTTGATACCGCAGAGGTCGCCAAAAAGGCGGTCATCGAGGCGATGGCTAAGGGCTGCGGCAAATACACGCCAGTTGCCGGCACGCCTGAAATTTTAAATTTAATCGCGCAGAAGCTAAAGCGCGACAACGACCTAGATTACAGGCCTGATCAGATCATCACCAACGTAGGCGCCAAACACTCGCTATTTAACGCCTTTAACTGCATCTTAAACGAAGGCGATGAGGTTATAATACCGGCGCCTTATTGGGTCACTTACCCCGAAATCGTAAAATTTTGCGGCGGCAAGCCTGTCATCGTAGACACCAAGGCGGAAAACCGATACAAAATCACCGCCTCACAGCTCAAAGCCGCGATCACCCCGCGCACGAAGGCGCTGTGCCTTTTCAACCCGAGCAACCCCGCAGGCGCCGTATATTCGCGGCAGGAGCTGCAAGAGCTTGCGGAAGTGCTAAAGGACACGGATGTTTTGGTAATTGCCGATGAAATTTACGAAAAAATCGTCTTCGGCAAGAGCTTCATAGCCGCAGCAAGCATCAGTGAGGATATGTTTAGGCGCACCGTGACGATCAACGGGCTAAGCAAATGCGGCGCGATGCCCGGCTGGCGCTTCGGCTACACCGCCTGTGCGATCGATGAGCTAAATAAGGCTATGATCAGCCTACAAAGTCAAAGCGTCAGCAACGTAGCAAGTATAGTCCAGGCAGGCGCTATGCCGGTGCTGCGAGGCGAGGCGGATGATTATATCGAGGAGATGAGGCGCGAATACGAGCGCAGGCGCGACTTCGGCACGGACGCGATAGGCGCGATCCCAGGGCTTAGTGTCGTAAAACCTGACGGCGCATTTTATTTCTTCATAGATTGCTCTCAGGTAGAACCTGATAGTATGAAATTCTGCATGCAACTGCTAGATAAAGGGCTCGTAGCCACGGTGCCAGGAAGCGGATTTGGTATGGATGGGCACTTCCGCATAAGCTTTGCATGCTCCATGGAAAATCTAAAACGCGGCTTTGAGCGCATAGAAAAATTCGTAAAAAATTACCACAGATAGGCACGCTAGCGAAATTTTGATCTAAATTTGTCATAGCTTAGCAGCGAAATTTTTACATAAAATTTAATGCGGCTTAGCGGCAAATTTAGTGTGGCACGGCTCGGTATTTAAATGCGGTTGCGGCAATTAGCACGATTAAATTTCGTGCCGCTTTAATTTAAGGATATTTAAATTTCTAGCTGTCGTATTCAGGAGCGCTTAAATTTTATGCCGTTTTATTCAAATGCGGCTAATTTTGCGCTGTTATACTACGATGCCTGCCGCGCCACGCACTGCTCGCGATTTTAGATTCCGCTTCGGAATTTTAAAGCTCATCGCACGACGCATCCGGATTTCGTCGCAAAAGCTCTAGCACAAACGCCGCCTGCGGCAGAAATTTTATCGCGGATTTTTAAAATTCCGCGCCGATATTTTCAAAACCTTGCACTGCCTGCCGCCTGATACCGCCACGCTAAAAATTTAACCAAATAGGACGGTCGTCGCACGAGATACGACTAACAAGACGAGCGTAACGAACACAACCGACGCCGCATAGCAACATGCGACGAACCAAAAAGTGCGCGGCGCAGATCGCAAGCGCGATAAATTTTAAAATTTTACCGCGCCCGAGGCCTTAGCGCAAACGCGATAAATTTTATGTTTTAGTGCGCCTTTGAACCCAATCGCATCAAATAAATTTTAAACGAAATTCTAACGCTGTAGCGCTATTTTATATTTTTATAAAGACTATTTTAGTAAAATCAGAGCTTTATGAGCGAGATAAAAATTTTAATCACCGACGAGGATCTGTGCGCCCCGAGGCGGCTTTTGAGCAGGCGCGATAAGAAGCTAGCACGCGCGCGAGCCGATCTGCGCGAGTTTCGCGTTTCGCGGGCGCTTAAAGCGCGCTTTAAAAAGCGCGGCAAATTTTGCATCTCGCACAAAAGCGCGGATGGCAAAACGATCGTCGCAGTGGGTTTTGCGAGGCAAAAGTTCGGGCTCGATCTTGAAATTTTAAAACCGCGGAATTTTGCCGCGGCGAGCGAGTTTTGTTTCAACGCCTTTGAGCGCGAGCTTTTAGAGGCGGCGGACGAGAACGAAAAGGCGCTCATTTTTTATAAAATTTACACGATCAAAGAGGCGCTGATTAAGGCGCGAAACCTAGGTTTTTACGCGCTTGCTCGCGTGGGGCTAGCGCGAGGCGCAGGCGGTGAGGCTCTGGCGCTTGATGAGCGCGGCAGGGCGTGGTCACACAAGAGCTATATTTTGGAGGGCGAGATTTTGATTTCGCTCGTTTTTAGGGAGAATTTTTGAGACCTGTTTATCGTTTTTACGCTATTTCTAAAACGGCTTTCGTTCTGCTTTGCGCCGCGTTTTTTATAAGCGGATGCGCGCACAAAGCGCCTGAGCAGATAGCGGAATTTAGCCAAAAGCAGTTCATCCTGACGGACGAACTCGGCGTAAAAAGCAGAGCCCTGATCTCAAAAATTTCGCCCGCAAGCGGCGAGGAGAGCCGCTACAAGCTCGTCTGGCTCGATATGCTAGGCGCGCCGATCGCACGTAAAATTTTATCGATCGCGGACGGCGAGGCTAAATTTCGCAACGACGGCTTCCTGCCGCCCGATTCGCAAAGCGAGCGAGTATTTTTAGCCCTGCTTGAAAATGCGAATAAACCGAATTTCACCATAAACGCAAAGGGGCGCCGATATGACGCAGTATCTAAGTAGCCCCGGGCTCATCTGCGCGGGCGCAAACAGTGCCGCAGAGCTTTTTAGCGCGCTATGCGAAAAAAGATCCGCGCTGCAAAAGCTTAGCGTCTGCGGTAAAAATTTCATCTTCGGGCGCGTGGATACGCCGCTGCCGAGGATCAAAGATCGCGCCTACGCCACGCGCACGAACGCCCTGGCGCTTTACGCCTGCCTCGGCGTGCAAGGACGGATCGAGCAAGCCGTGCAAAAATTCGGCGCACACCGCGTAGGCGTGGTATTTGCGACCACCAACACAGGCGTGCAAGAAAACTATGCGGAATTTTTCGCCTGCGGCAAAGACGCGGAAAATTTTATCTCTCAAGACGGCGAAAACTCCGCGCCGTGCAGTAAAATTCCTACCCCAAACGGCGAAAATTTCGCCAAAATTTCAAAAAACGCAAACAATAAATTTAAAAACTTTTGCTTCGAGCGCAACTCCCACGCAAACCCCGCAAATTTTATCCGCGAACGCTTCGGGCTAAAATCCGTCGCGATCGGAGTTTCGAGTGCGTGTACCAGCGGAAACAAAGCTCTCATCGAAGCTTCACGCCTCATATGCGCGGGACTTTGCGACGCGGTCGTATTCGGCGGCGCTGACGCATTAGACGAGCTCACGCTGCAGGGCTTTAGCGCGCTTGAAATTTTAAGCGAGCAGCCGCTTAGGCCGTTTTCAGAGGCGCGGACAGGCACAAATCTGGGCGAAGGAGCCTGCGCATTCGTGCTTTCGCGCGAACGCATAAGCGACGTCGCGTTTTTGGCTCACGCAGCAAACTCCGACGCTTATCATATCACAAAGCCCGATCCTAGCGCGCGTATGCAGATCGCAGCGATCAAAACCGCGCTAAAATCGGCGCAGCTGCAAAGCGTGGATTACGTAAATCTGCATGGCACCGGCACTGCGGCTAACGACGCGATGGAGGCCCTGGCTATGAGCGCCGCCCTACCCTTAGCGCCCGCAAGCTCGTCAAAATGGGCGATCGGACACACCCTGGGCGCTG
>NZ_CALHII010000024.1 GCF_938030815.1 uncultured Campylobacter sp. | reverse complement strand
AAGTTCGTAGTTCTTGCTCAAATAAGGCTTCATTCCGCAATGCAAGCCTTAGCAGCGTTGCAGCCTGAATATAGCGGTGTCAAGGTGTCCATCCGTCTATAATGACGATAAAATTTAGGCTTATTTGAGCAGGCTTAAATTTAGGACGAAATTCTTTTTAAAATTCTTTCAAATTCCCATAAAATCCCGCTGAATAAATCTAAATTTTATAAATTTTAGGGTAACATTTGCCTTATTTTTCAAAAAGGCTTTAAATGACTTTAATCGACGGCAAAAGCATAAGCGCGAAGGTAAAAGATGAGATCAAATCGGACGCTTCGGATCTTGCCGCAAAGGGCGTAAAGCCCGCGCTGGCGGTGATTTTAGTAGGCGAGGATGCGGCGAGCAAGACCTATGTCGCGAGCAAGGAAAAAGCCTGCGCCGCCTGTGGGATCCGATCCGTAGCGCACCGCTTGAGCTCCGACGTGAGCGAGGCGGCGCTTTTAGAACTGATAGAAAATTTAAACGAGGATGAGAGCATTGACGGCATCTTGGTGCAGCTACCGCTTCCAAAGCACATTGATACGAATAAAATTTTAGAAAAAATAAGCCCGCAAAAGGACGTGGACGGATTTAGTGCAATAAACGTAGGCAAGCTTACTAGCGGGCTTGCGGACGGTTTTGTGCCTTGTACTCCGCTTGGCGTGATGCGCTTACTTGAGGAATACGGCGTGCAGATCGCGGGCAAAAATGCCGTCGTGCTAGGTCGCAGCAATATCGTCGGAAAGCCGATGGCGAGCCTGCTGTTAAATGCCGATGCCACCGTCACTATCGCTCATAGCAAGACGAAAGACTTAAAGCGGCTTTGCGCAGATGCCGACATTTTGGTCGCGGCGGTCGGCAAGGCGCGTTTTGTGGGTGTCGATATGATAAAACAAGGCGCGGTGGTAATCGATGTGGGGATCAATCGCGGCGAGGACGGCAAGCTAAGGGGCGACGTCGATTTTGATGCGGTTGCGCCAAAATGCTCGTTCATCACACCCGTGCCCGGAGGCGTGGGGCCTATGACGATTGCGATGCTTTTGAGCAACACGATAAAATCGGCGAAAAATCGCTTAAGACAAAGAGTCTAAATGAAAATACTAAGTAAAATTTATCACTTTTTATCGAGTTGGACGGGGACGGTCATCGTCGTTTTATTCGTCATTCTTTTTGTTGCGCAAGCCTTCGTGATCCCTAGTGGATCGATGCGCACTACGCTTTTGGAGGGCGATTTTTTATTCGTTAAAAAATTTAGCTACGGCATCCCGACTCCGCATATTCCGTTTGTAGAGTGGCAGGTAGCTCCTGATAGCGACGGGGATGGACATATCATCCGCGGCGAGGGGCCAAAGCGCGGCGACATCGTGGTTTTCCGCTATCCGCTTAATGAAAAAATGCACTTTGTAAAGCGAAATTTTGCCGTAGGCGGCGACGAGGTAATATTTGATCTGAATAATTTCTACCTTCGTCCGCATGAAGGAGATGAATTCATTGCCGCAAACTATGATGCTCGCGATATTGTGATTTTAGGTGGCGAAAAATATGTCAAAGAGCCGTATAAATTTAAGGGCATTCACTACGACCCTAATACTAGGAACTCGATGCTAACAAATGTCAAACTTGCGCTTGAGAAGGGTGAATTTTCTATGAAGCCCATTAGTTTAAGTGAAATTCCTCATAGCTTCGAAGCTGCAGGGATAAGCTTCAATGCCTTTTACATCAAAGTGCCGCAGGATGAGTATTTTATGATAGGCGATAATCGCAATAATTCCGCTGATAGCCGCTTCTGGGGTCCGGTACCTTATCGTCTGATCGTCGGTAAGCCATGGTTTACATATTTTAGTATCGATGCCGATCGCAAGATCCGCTGGGAGCGAATCGGGCGTTTCGTCGATACCTTGCAAAATGACGAGAGCCTAATCTATGAACAAAAATAAGGAGCGGCAATGCAAATAAATAAAATTTTTATAGCGAGCGATCATGCGGGCTTTCGTGCCAAGGAGCAAGCCAAAAAAGCACTCGCCGCTTTAGGTTACGAAGCGGTCGATCTTGGCACGCATAGTGCCGAAGCGAGCGTAGACTATCCCGATTTCGCGGGCACGTTGGCGGATAAAATTTTAGCCGAATGTGAAGCTTGCGCGCGAAGTGAAAATTTTAAAGAAAGTAGCGGCAAAAATTCCGCCACGACCGCAGAAAATTCCGGTGCGCGAGGTAGAGGCGGCAGCGGAAATTCCAGCGCGAGTATAAACGGTAGCGGGAATTTTAATGGTACCGCACAGTGCGGCGAAAAAGGTAAGAATTTTAGCGCCGGCAATAACGGCAGTGGTGAAAATTTTAACGCCGTCAAGAGCGGCTACAGCAAGAATTTTGATGCGGACGCAAATACGACCGCCTGCGCAAGCATAGCTGCCGCAAACGCGAGCAAAGATAAAATTTTAAATTCTACCAGTTACGGCATTTACGGTGTTTTGATTTGCGGTACGGGCATCGGTATCAGCATCGCCGCAAATCGCCACGCTCACATCCGCTGCGCGTTGTGTCATGACGCGACTAGCGCTAGATTAGCCAGAGAGCACAACGACGCCAACGTCCTAGCCTTCGGCGAGCGATTGATGGGCGCGCTGGTGATTGAAGATATGATTAGAGCGTTTTTTAGCACCGATTTTGCGGGTGGTAGGCACATTAAGCGCGTCGCAAAGCTAGGCGCTTGCGGTAGTTCGAATTGCGCGCATGGATTTGATGGGGAGAATTTCATGCAGAATTCCGCTCAAAATTTTACGGAACAAAGCTATGGCGCTAATTTAAATGGGCGGAATTCTAAATTAAGCTTCGTAGGCGAAATCCCTTCTTGCAAAAATCCCATCGGCATGGATTCTGCGTCAAATTTTGCACGGAGCTTTAACGATAAAAATTCCTTATTTACCGGCGAGAATTCCTTGATAGGCTTTTGCGGTGCACGTCATATAAATTTAGATTCGACGCACGCAAAGATAATCTTTGATGGGAAAAATCCATTGGGTAAAAATTCCACTAGCACAAATTCTACGTTAAATTTTACGCGCGAGAGTGTTTGTGAGAAAAATTTTGCTCAAAAAGCTAGCCGCAAAGATTTTGTCGGTTTGAACCTCACAATTATGAATTCCAAGGTTACAAATTCCTTCTGCATGAACGTTAAGCCAGAAAATATAAATTGCGCTAGTGCGAGTTTAAAAGATGAGAAGTCTGCTATTGTGAGCAGCGTAAATTTAAAGGGAGCAAATCTTTCTAACGCGTATTTTAGAGGCATAAATTCTGCCTATTTTAGCGCAACAATCGCTACTATGCGCTTTGCAAATCCAAATGAAGGAGGCAAGTAATGAGCGTAGCATTAGGTGTTTTAGCGCTATTTTTTGCAACGCTACTTATTCTATCGATCCGAAAAAATTCTAAAATTTATGCTTTGCTTCGCAAGAGCGAAGAAAGAATTTCAAAGCTTAAAAGCGATAACGAAAAGCTTAAAACTGCCCTTCGCTTCGGCATTGAGGCCCTGCAAAATGAGGAGAGCGAAAACTGCAGCTTAAAAATCCAAAACGCAAGATTGAAAAGAGGTAAGCTATGAAAAGTCTAAGCAGCGAGCAAAAAAGCTATTTATTTCGCTCGATCCGCACCGTGCGCGACTTCCCAAAGCCCGGTATTTTGTTTTACGATATCACGACGCTCGTAGGCGATCGCGAGGCGTTTAATTTCCTGCTTGATCATCTAGCCGAGCGCTACGCTGATTACGGACTTGATTACATAGTAGGCATAGAAAGTCGCGGATTTATTTTTGCAGCGGCACTTGCTGCGAGGTTGAGGGTTGCTTTTGTGCCAATTAGAAAGCCAAAGAAGCTTCCTTATATCACGATTTCGCAAAAATACAGCCTTGAATACGGCTTCGATCAGGTCGAGATGCATGTGGATGCATTCTCCGGCGTGCAAGATGCCAAGGTATTGCTAATCGACGATCTTATCGCCACTGGAGGCACCGCACGAGCGGCATTAGATCTCATCGCGCAGACGCAGGCTAAGTGCGTTGAAGCCTGCTTTTTGCTAAATTTACGTGAGTTAAACGATCTAGGCGAGTTTTCGCGACGCACAAATGTTTATTGCGTTTTAGAGGCGTGATTTTGGAAGAGCTACTTAAAAATTTATTACAAGAATACCACCA
>NZ_CALHII010000023.1 GCF_938030815.1 uncultured Campylobacter sp. | reverse complement strand
TAACGCCCAGCCTTAATTATCAAATCGTTTTGAAGAAATTTTGCACAGTTTTGATTTTATCTGCTCTAAGAATCATTTTCGCTTTTATGGACGTGTATATTTTAAACTATCAAAGGCATCACAAGCGGTAACGCGAAAACGGCTTTGCTCTATTGATTTCGTGCATCCTGCGGCTTGCGATAATTATAGACTAGCAATGGGATTAACATGCGATGTTTTTTAACACAGTAGCTTCGTATGAATAAATTTATCTTACTAAGGGACATAATCGCTTCGGCGCAATTTAAAATTTTGAGTAGTTTAGATAGACGGATTTAAATTTAGAACAAAGGATTGATTTTGGAATTTTACACCTCGACGCAAGAGGATAAAATTTAATAAGACCCCGCAAATTTATCTTAAAATTTAGCGAGATCAAATTTGGATTTACGCCGTAGGCGCGCTATTTTCGGCGTGAGTATCGCCAGAGTCTTTGGGCCTTAAAAGCCACTGCTTTGCAAATATCAGCACGTAGATCGCAGCGCCTATGCCGTAGCTTGCGTATTCGCTAGGGATAAACTCTATGAATTTCGCGCAGATATTAGGCACCAGCATTAGCGGCGTTACTAGCAGCAATAGTAGGCGCTCTAGTGGATTGCATTTTGTTACAAACCAGCCCTGCAGCGAGGAGCTGAAAGCAAACATACCCACGATCGCCGTGGCAAAAATCAGCACGATTTGCAGTGGATCGCTGATCCAAACGATGCTCTTTGAATCCATCGGATCGCCGATGCTTTGGATCAAAAGCAGCTTATTGTTGAAGAAAAACGCAAACGGAAGTACCGCGGTACGCAGATCATACACGAAGCCCTGAAGTCCCACGGTCACCGGATTTGCCTTTGCGATACCCGCCGCAGCATATGCGGCAATACCCACTGGCGGGGTATCGTCGGCTAAAATTCCAAAATAAAAGACAAAAAGATGCACTGCGATCGCAGGGATCAAAAAGCCATTTTTGCCCGCTAGTATCAAAATCACCGGTGCGATTAAGCTTGAAACGACGATATAATTCGCCGTAGTAGGAAGTCCCATGCCCAAAATAAGGCTCATTATCGCAGTCATCAGAAGTATCAGTACTATGCTATTTCCTGCGACTGCTTCTACGAGCTCTGAAAGAACCTGTCCCAGCCCGGTAAGCGAGATTGAGCCGATGATGATACCCGCTAGTGCGGTGGCAACGGCTACCGTGACCATATTTTTAGCAGCGCCCACCATAGCCCAAAAAATATCGACAAAGCCGACGATAAAATCGGACTTGCCAACCTTTTCGCCAAATATCGTTTTCTTTGCAGGCTCTTGTACGATCATTATTAAAAATAGCACGCAAATCGAGTTAAACGCCGCAGATATCGCACTTTCTTTTAGAATCAATAGAGTGAAAAGAAGCACCAAAATCGGTATTATGTAATGAATGCCACTAAATATAATTTTTAGCTTTGAAACCTTGGCGTAATCGCGACTGCCGTGAAGCCCCAGTTTGCAGCTTTCCAGATGCACGATGAAAAATAACCCCGCGTAACAGACGAAGGCCGGGATCACCGCCGCGATCATTACGTTGGTGTAGCTCATGCCTAAAAATTCTGCGATGATAAACGCCGCAGCGCCCATGATAGGCGGCATAAGCTGCCCGTTTACACCTGCAGCGACCTCGATAGCGCCCGCTTTAGTGGCGGTAAGCCCCGCTTTTTTCATTAGCGGGATCGTAAAGGTGCCCACCGTCACGACGTTTGCGGTCGAGCTGCCGCTTACCATGCCGGTTAGTCCGCTGGCGATTACGCTAGCCTTGGCGGGTCCTCCGCGGAAGCGACCTAAAATCGCAAACGCTACGTTTATAAAATACTGCCCCGCTCCGGCTCGCTCCAAAAGCGCGCCGAATAGCACGAACAGATAAATGAAGCTGGTGCTGACCCCTACCGGCACGCCAAATACGCCCTCTGTAGTTAAAAACATATGCCCTGCAAGCAGTTCAAAGCTTGCGCCGCGGTGTGCGATGATATCGGGCATATAAGGACCGAAGTAGCAATACAGAAGAAAGGTAAAAGCGATAATGCCAAGCGCTGGTCCCATCATACGACGACCTGCTTCAAAGAGTATGAAAATTCCGATAAACGATGCTACGATATCTCTGGTTAGATAATTTCCCGGGCGCTGCGCTAGCCCGTTAAATTCTATCGCAGGATACAAGATCGCCGCGACTCCGACGATTAATAAAATATAATCGTAAAACGGGATGTAAAAATGTGCCTTAGAGCGCGGGCGAAACGGAAAAAGCGAAAAAATTATAAAAATGGCGAACGCCAAGTGGATTGAGCGCGCGATATTCGTATTTAGCGTAAAATACGCGATGTAAAGCTGAAAGACCGACCACGCGAAGCAGACCAGCGTCACGAGCCAGAAGAGCTTTTTAGAGGTAAATTCTCTACTTTTTACCTCTAAAACCTGCTCGTCGTTTTGTGTAGATTTCTCCATCAACTAGCCTATTTCAGCAGCCCAGCTTCTTTATACACCGCCTCTGCCGCAGGATGAAGCGGCGCGCTAAGCCCCTCTAAAAGAGATTCTTTGCTTACCAAATTTAACGCAGGGTGTAGCTTTTTATACTCGTCAAAATTATCAAGTATAGCCTTAACTACCGCCCTAACCGCCTCGTCGCTTTGGCTAGCGTCGGTTACGAGTACAGCCTTTACGCCGATAGTTTGCGTATCGTGGTCTACGCCGTCATACATCTTCGCAGGGATCACGCCTTTGGCAAAATATGGATATTTTTCTAGAATTTTTTTGATATGCTCATCGTCGATGCCGACTAAGTCGATAGGAAGCGAAGTCGCCGCATCGGTAATATTTGCGGTCGGATGTCCTACGACGTAGAAGTATCCGTCGATTTTCTTATCTTTTAGCGCCATAGGGCATTCTTGCGCGGTTAAGACGCCGTGCTGGGCGAGCTTTTTAAGATCGAAGTCGTAATTTTCAAAAACTATCGTGCTGGTTAGCTCGTTGCCGCTGCCCGGGTTTCCGATATTGATCTTTTTGCCCGCAGCGTCGCCGTAAGCTTTAATACCGCTCTCCTTAGAGACGACGAAGGCCAAAAGCTCCGGATAGATCGAAATTACGGAGCGTAAATTTTTATCCGCCGCGCCTTGAAATTTGCCCGTACCGTTGTATTTATCATAGACGACATCGCTTTGAACGAAGCCGAAATTTAGCTCTTTTTTAAGCACGTTATTGACGTTATACGTCGAGCCGCCCGTCGATTGCACGGAGCATTTCATATTTTTATCCATATTTACCAAGCGGCAAATCGCGCCGCCTACCGGATAATAGGTGCCGGTCATACCGCCGGTGCCGATATTGATGAACTCCTTAGCGCCTGAAACGCTAGCTAGTAAGGCCAAACCGGCCAAAGCAACAGAAATTTTTTTCATCTTTGCTCCTTTTTGAGTTAAAAGTTTGAAAGTATTGCTAAATTTCTATAAAATTCTAATAAAAACAGATCGAATTTTGCGCAAATTTACGATTTTACACATCGTGGTGCAGGTGATTTAATATCAAAGTAGGGTGGCGATCTACTCTCATATGCAGAATTTTACCGCGATAAAATTCTAAGCTTGAAATCCAAACGCCCGTGGATAAAATTTAACGCTATAAATTTCAAGTCTTAATAACTCACGCCGCTAAGATACAGCCCGTTCGGCGGAAAGGGGATTCTGCTAAGAGCCCGCGAGAAGCTGATCTTGCGCCCGCTCTGCACGGATTTTAGGGCGTTTGCGACCATCAGTCGCACCTGCGCTCGCAAAAATCCGTTGGCTTTAAAATTTATCAAGGTCAAATTTCTAAAAGAGTAGGCGCGCGCGATGTAGAGCTCGCGTATCGGGCTTTTTATGTCGCTGCCGCTTTTCATAAACTCGCTAAAATCGTGCTCGCCGACAAAATTTGCAAGCGCAGCATTGAGCGCGGCAAGATCCACGCGCGGATAAAACACGCAAAAATCGCTAAGAAAGGGGCTTGGACGTCCGTGGTTTAAAACGTAGCGATAGGAGCGCGCCACGGCGTCGTAACGCGGATGAAAATCGCGCGGCACCGGGCTGATGTGCTGCACAAAAATATAGGGCGCGCAGTGGCGGTTGATGAGCTCTTTTAGGCGCGGCAGCTCCCAATGCACGGTGCATTCGACGCAGCTTACCTGGCGCAGCGCGTGCACCCCTTTATCGGTGCGCGAGCTGCTGATAAGTGGCGCAAAGATCCCCACTCGCCCCAAAGCCGCGCGCAGCACGTCCTCGACGCCGCGCCCGTGAGGCTGAGACTGCGAGCCGCTAAATTTCGAGCCGTCGTAGGAATAGACGAGCTTGAGCTTTACGCGTTCGGAGTTTACGCTCGCTGCGAAGGTGCACGCATCTGCGGGGACATTTGGCAGAGTGCTTATTTTGCCGATTTGCGCAAGTTCGCTCGCTGCGAAGTCGCTTGCGGGCGCGCTTTCAAGAATATTTTTTAATTCGGATGCGCTTGTGAGGGTGTTTGCTGGGGCATCTGCTATGCGGGCGGCGTTTGCTTTGCGGGAGTCTGCGGTGTGGGCGGACGCGGGACGGGTAGTGTAAAATTTTGCGACGGGCGATATATAGATTTTTAAAGCGTCGCCGCTTGCCACATTAGCTTTCGCAGCGTTTGCCGCGCAAATATCCGAAGCAGCGGTATCGGCGGAATTTTTGCGGGCGGAATTTAAATTTGCCGCGCGCGTAGTCTTTTTAGCGGAAACGGCGTCTAAATTTCGCCTGACGCTTTCTTGCTTCAAACTGCAATCAGGCGCAGTATGGATAGCCGTATCGCTCGCCGAGCTTACGAGAGCGGAATTTTTAAAATTTGAAAACCTGTCGTTTAAGATCAAAGCTTGCTCGCCGTTTTGCGCTTCGCGTTTTAAATTTACGCCACGCAAAATTTCAGAGGTGCTAGCCTTGCTCGCCGAAATTTTATCCGTTAAATTTCGAGCAGACGAGCTTTCGTTTAAAATTTCGCCGCCGCAAAATTTGTAGTCTTTTTCAGTATCTCGGGGCAATTTTGATCCTGTAGTAAAGCAGCGAGCCGATAAGCGTAACGCCGAATGTCACGGGAAGCGCGATGCTCGGGTATTTGGAGAGTAGCATGATTAGCGCGAAGTAGCTAAAAAGCACGCCGAAGATCCCCGCGTAAACGAAGCCCTTTTCGTAGCGATAGGTCACGATGCCGAGGCTTAGCGCAAACAGAAAGCTCGCCAGCGGAAAGAGCGAGACGAGGGTGTAGATGCTAAATTCTTTCCTGCGCTTTTCGCTGCCGCTCATATCGCTCCAGTATCCGATCACGCCGCCTCCGCCGCGGATATTGCGGTCGCTTTGCGTGCGCAGAGTTAGGCTTTCAAACTCGCTTACGTGCCACTGCTCGCCACCCATCGTGTAAATTTTGCCGTCGTGCAGCATCGCAGAAAAGCTCGCGTTTTCGTTTTTAAACTCGCCGCTACGCGCTACGATCATCCGCTCGTGATCCTGCGAGCCACCTGGATTATACAGCACGAGATCCTTATACAGCGTGCTTGTGCCGTTGTTTTCCTGCGAGTCGATAAAAACGAGCCAGTCGGAGAATTTCTGCCCGAATTCGTTGGATTTGATATTTAGCGTCGCGCTAATTTTTTTGTAATCGATGAAATTGTCCTTTAAATTTTCGGCTATCGGCATCATAAAAAGCGATACGAAAAGCAGCGCCAAAGAGCACAGCGCGGCGCTTATGCCGAAAAACAGCGCGATCTTGCGCGTGGCGTAGCCGATCGTAAAGATGACGATGGTTTCGTTCTCTTTAGAGAGCCTAAAAAGCGAGATACTAAGCGCTACGAAAAACGCGATCGGCACCGTAAATATGAGGATGCGCGGCAGCATGAAAAGATAGAGCTTGACTAGCTCCGAAAAATTTATCTCGATAAACGACGTAATGCGCGCGATCTGAAGGAAAAAGACGATCGACATTATGATAAAAAGCGTGCTGAAAAGCGACGCGAACGAGCCGACAAAATTGCTAAATAAATAGCGCTGCACTCTATCCATAAATGACGTCCAGAAGCCTTAAAATTTGATCTCTAAAAATAAAGGTAAGAAGCAGCCCCATCGATAAAAACGGCACGAACGGCAGCTCGTAGCCCTTTTTGTGCGCGATGAGATACGCAGGCAGCGTCAAAATCGCGCCGATGTAGATCGAGATGCCGCCCAGCTTCCAGCCCAAAATCGCCCCCATAACGCCCGCGATAAAAATATCCGCGCTTCCCATCGCTTCGCGCTTTAGCACGAAGGTGACGATGAGGCGCAGCACGAAAAATATCGCCGCGTATCCCGCCGCCGCTCCTACGCCGCTAAGATTAAAATCATACATCAGCGTATAAGCAAGCGAAAGCGCCGTAACTACGTAAAGAAGGCTCTCCGGTACGGCTTTATACTCAAAATCGATCGCCGAAAGCGCCATAAGCAAGATAAAGCAAAGCCCAAGCACCGCGGCTTTTGCAAGATCGGGCTCGCCGAAATACGCCGCAAGCGCAAGCGCGCCGCCTAAAAGCTCGACGATCGGGTAGCGGATCGAAATTTTGGTTTTACAAAAGGCGCATTTGCCGCCCAAAAAGAGCCACGAAAGCAGCGGGATATTGTGGTAAAATTTTAAAGCGTGAGAGCATTTGGGGCAGTGTGATGCGGGGAAATTTACGCTCTGTCCGCGCGGCAGACGGTAGATCAGGACGTTGCAAAACGAGCCTACGCAGGTGCCGAATACCGCAAAAATCACGCCGTAAACGATATTTAAATCCATCTTTTTCCTTTGGAGCTTTAACTTTTTAAAATTTAATCAAACGCTTTATGGTAGCGAGAAATTTCTTAGTTTTCATTGATTTTTTGCCTCTCATAAGGGAAAAATTTTACGAAAATCGCCGCCGCGCCTACGCAAAATAAAATAGCTATGAGCCCGGCAATGAGCGGCTCGCCCCATGCCTCATATAATCCGCCGAAAATCAAAAATCCCGCCACCAGTATCACGGCGTCCAAAAGATCGAAGTTCAAAGTATCTACGATCCATAAAAACATAATATATGCGCCTATCCCGCTGCCTGCGGATGCCAAAATCCCCATTTTATCGGGGATGAAAGCAAATGCTAGCACAAAAAACACAAGCAGGCAAATATAGACCGCCAGTATAAATTTCTTGGGTTTTTTATACATGCTGCCGCATCTTGGGCATCTTAGAGTTTTTATAGGCTTTTTGGTAAGCTTTTTGCCGCAACCGCATTGTATGTAGTAGCTCATGGCCTTCCTTTCGGTCTTTGCGTGAACGCGCGGCGTGATTTTTAAAATCCTGCCGCGTAAATTTACCACGCCGCGCAACACGGCTCGCGCTAGAGCTTTAAATTTAAAAGGGCGAAATTTAAAATTTCTATAGCGTCGCGCGCCTACGTATTAAAATTTTAAATTTTATGGCGCCGTAAATTAAAATCCTGAAATTTTAAAATTTAAAAGTCGCGAGTGCCCGCGGATTAAATTTTAAAATTTACCGCGTCGCATGCGGTTCTGCGAATTAAAATTTTAAAATTTAAAGCGACTGGCCGTAGCTCAAAGACCGCCGAAGCGGCGCTGTTTGCGGCGGAAATCATCCACTATGCGCGCAAGCTCCTCGCGCCTGAAATCCGGCCACAGCGTCGGCGTAAACGCAAGCTCGGCGTAGCTCGCCTGCCAGAGCAAGAAATTCGACAGCCGCTGCTCGCCGCCCGTGCGCACCAGCAGATCCACGTCGCCGCTGTGCGTGGTATCCAGATGCTCGCTGATGCCCGCTTCGCTTAGTCGCTCGCCGCTTGCAAGCAGCCTCTCACACGCTCGCACGATCTCGTCTCGCGAGCCGTAGTTGATTGCTAGGTTAAAATTTAGCGCTCGCCCGTTTTGAGTTAAATTTGAAAGATATTCGATCTCGCTTCGCAGATCGCCGCTAAAAGCCGATATATCGCCGATCGGATAGAATTTTATCCCGTTTTGGGTAAATTTTTCGCGGCGCGAAATTAGGAATTTTTGAAGCAACTTCATCAAAAATTCCACTTCGCTTTTCGGACGCTTCCAATTTTCGGTGCTAAAGGCGTAGAGTGTGAGGTTTGCGATGCCTTCGTCAATGCAAAACTCGCAGATCTGCTCCACGACCTCCGCGCCCGCTTCGTGCCCGCCGGTGCGCAGCAGACCGCGCTTTTTCGCCCAGCGCCCGTTGCCGTCCATCACGAGGGCTAGATGATTTAGGTTATTCACGGATCAGATTTTTTTCAGCTCAGCCGCGATTTTTAGGGCGACTTCGTCCTTCGGCGCGGTGTCGATTACGACCTGATCGCCCTTGGTGATGAAAGTGACCTTAAGGACGTCGCCGCCGAGCTTGATGATGTCGTCCAGTACGTTTAGACACACGGCGTCGAGATGCTTTTCATTGAGCATGCGTTTGGCCTCGCCGACGGCATTTTCGCGGTCGGTTTCGAGTTTAAAGCCCACTTTTTTGATATTTCCGCGCACGGAGCTTAAGATATCCTCGTTTTCGCCCAGGCGTAAATTCCAAATTTCGCCGATCTCCGCTTTTTTCACCTTATCTTTGTAGCGCACCTTCGGCGAGTAGTCGCTTACCGCGGCGGCCATTATCAAATACGCGCCGTCGGGGAATTTTGTGCTGTCAAGCGCCGATTTTAGCCCGATAGTGCTTTCAAATTTAACGAGCTTGTACGGTAAATTTTCATATTCGTTGCTAGAGATCAGCGTCACGTCCGCACCCAGATAAAACAGCGCGTCGGCAATCGCTTTGGAGGTTTTGCCGCTGGAAAAATTCGTAATGCCGCGCACGCTATCGATCTTTTCGATCGTCGCGCCTCCGGTGATGATGACGGTTTTATCCTCCCAAAATTTATCGTTGTAAAGCGCACGCTTTAGCGTCTGCATTATCGCCTCGGTGCTCGCTAATCCGCCCTTGCCGGTATCGCCGCAAGCTAGAGTTTTTTCTATCGGATCCACAAAATACGCATTCACGCTCGCTTTTAGCATATCGATGCAGTTTTTCGTGATGTTGTTTTCAAGTAGCGCGGGATTTGCGGCTGGCGCGATGACTACCTTGGCGTGGGCAAAAGCCGCGTTTAGCACCTCTAAAAATACATTATCGCAGACGCCCCAAGCGAGCTTGTTTATCGTATTTGCCGTCGCAGGTGCTATCAAAACTAAATCCACCTTGGAATAAGCGATGTGGTTGATGCCCGCCTGCCAGTTTTCGTTGGCTTTGCAAAGCACCGGGTGATCGCACAGCGCCTCGAATGCCTTGTAGCTGACAAACTCCTGCACGCCGTCGCTAAGCGCGACATAGACGTCGAAATTCGACTTTTTCAGAGCGGATAAAATTTCAAACGCTTTGTAAAAACTGATACTCCCGCAAACCGCCAGTAAAACCTTTTTCTTATTCATCTTCGCTCCTAAAAAATTTATGGAAAAACCCATCTTTGTTGATTTGTTTGCTTCGGCTGATCGCTAGCGCGCCGCTTGGAACGTCGCTCGTAACCGTCGTGCCCGCGGCGATTATGACGTCGTCGGCCACCCGCACGGGCGCTACTAGCTGCGTGTCCGAGCCGATGAAGACGTTTTTGCCGATTATCGTTTTGTATTTTTTCTTGCCGTCGTAGTTACACGTAATCGTGCCACAGCCGATATTGCTGCCCTCATCGATCTCGCAATCTCCGAGGTAGCTTAAATGCCCCGCCTTGATCCTGTTTACTTTTGCGTTTTTAAGCTCGACGAAATTTCCGATATGGGTGCCGATGACTTCGCATTTTGGGCGTAGATGTGCCATCGGACCGATGTCGGAGTTTTTTACGACGCTATCTTCGATGACGCAGCCGCTTTTTATAAGCGAGCTTTCGATCACGCAAGGACCGACGATACTTACGTTTTCTTGCAGCTCGCATTCGCCGATAAATTTCGCCCTGCTGTCGATGTAGATGCTTTGCGGTAGGCGCATCAAAACACCTTGTTTCATCAAATTTTCTTTGATCTCGTTTTGCATTAAATTTTCGGCGATGCTGAGGGCGAACTTATCGTTTATGCCCATGAAGCTTTGCTCGTCCACCCATACGGCGGCGCATTTTAAGCCCATATCTTTGGCGATTTTGATCGCGTCGGTGAGGTAGTACTCTTTTTGCGCGTTATCTGGTTTGATCTGCGGCAGAATCTGTTTCAATGCCTCGCTTTTGAAGCAGTAGCAGCCTGCGTTTGCGTCTTTTACCGCTTTTTCCTCTTCGCTTGCGTCCTTTTGCTCGACGATCTTTAAAATTTCGCCGCCGCGGGTAATTACGCGACCGTATCCGAATGGATCGCGCGCGCTAAAAACGCTTAAATTTACTTCCGCGTCCCCCTCGCAGAGTTTGCGAAGTTCGGCGCTTTTTACCAAAGGCATATCGCCGCAGATTATGAGCGTTTTGGCTCCGCTGATTTCGACCTCTTTTAGCCCGCCCGCAGTGCCTGGGAAGCGCTCGTGGTCTTGTTTGTAAATTTTAGCGTTTGGAAAGTGCGCTAGAACTGCGCTTTTAACCTCGTCAAATTGGTAGTGTAAAATCACGCTCACGTCGTTTGAAATTTCGTAAGCTTTCTTTAGGATGTGGATTATCATCGGCTCACCGCAAAGCTCGAAAAGAACTTTAGCTTTTTGCGACTTCATCCGAGTGCCCAGCCCTGCGGCAAGAACTATAACCGAAACGTCGTTCATTTTTACCCTTAAATTTCAAAAATCGGATAATTTTAACACATTTAAAATAAATAAAAACCTAAATTTATGCCGCGCGGGCGAAATTTAAATCCCAAATTTAACTAAAATTTTATAAAATGTCCGCTCAAATTTTAAAGCTTAGGCGGACGTTTTGAAAAAACTGATTTTGGTTACTTGTATTTGGGCGTTTAGCTTCTCGCTGATAGGCGAGTTTTTGCGCGGCATAGACAGCGCGTATTTGGCATTTTCGCGCGTATCATTGGCGCTAATTTGCTTCCTGCCGTTTATGAAATTTCGCGGCGTAAATCCCACTTTAGCGCTTAAAATTTGCGCCGTGGGCGCAGTGCAGATCGGCGTGATGTATATCTTTTACTACCGCAGCTTTGCGTATTTGAAGGTCTATGAGGTGGCGCTTTTTACGATATTTACCCCATTTTACGTGACGCTGCTTTACGACGCGCTTAAACTTAGATTTCGCGCGTTATACCTTTTCAGCGTCGCTGTCGCGGTGCTAGGTGCCTTGGTGATAAAATTCGGCGCGATAAATTCCGAGTTTTTGACGGGCTTTTTGCTAGTCCAAGGCGCAAATTTATGCTTTGGGCTTGGACAGAGCGCGTATAAATTTATGCTGGAGCGCCACGGCTTTAGCGAGCAGAAGGAGCTTTTCGGCTACTTTTTCGTCGGAGCTACCGCCGTTACGGCGATTGCCGCGATCGTGCTCGGGGATTTTTCTAAATTTAATCCCAGCTTCTCGCAGGGCGCCGTGATCGTGTATCTGGGCACGGTAGCTAGCGCTTTAGGCTATTTTTTGTGGAACAAGGGCGCGTGCGAAGTCGATAGCGGCGTGCTTGCGATTATGAATAACGCGCTCATCCCCGCAGCGATCATCGTAAATTTAGTGTTTTGGCAAAAGGACGCCGATATAGCGCGCCTGCTTGCGGGCTCGGCGCTGATTTATGTTTCGCTAATTTTGCATAAAAAGATTATGAAATTTTACGCCCTACGCGAGCAAAGAATTTAGTATTTAACTAAAATTTTATATTTTTACATTAGAATTAGCCCTTATTTTATTTGAAGTTGGCAAAATGAAAAAAACCTTGAAATTTATCGTTTCTATCGTACTTATCTTTATTGCGATATATTTTTTATACGGTAAATTTTTTAAGCAAGAAGAGGCACCGAAGGCCCTTACCACGAGGCTTGAGAAGGGCAGTATCAGAGGCACGGTGACGGCTGCGGGAGAGGTTTATGCTAGGGATTTGGTCGACGTGGGCGCGCAGGTAAGTGGTCAGATTAAAAAGCTCCATGTCAAAGTAGGCGATAAGGTTCAAAAAGGCGATATGATCGCGCAGATCGATTCGGTTACTCAAGAAAACGAGATCGCGCAGCAAAAGGCACAGCTTCTGATCCACGAAGCAAATTTGGCTTCAGCAAAGATCGCCGCGGCAAACGCTAAAACGCAGTATAACCGCGAGCTTGAGCTGTATAAAAGAAACGCCGCTTCCAAAGAGGCGGTGGAAAACGCTAAAAATAGCGCCGCTTTAAAAGAGGCCGAGCAGAAGCAGATCGAGGCGCAGATTGAACAGACGAAACTTCAACTAAGCACGGCGGAGACGAATTTCGGCTACACTAAAATCACGGCTCCGATAAGCGGCACGATCGTTTCGATGCCGGTAGAGGAGGGTAAGACGGTAAATTTCAACCAAACTACGCCTACGATCGTAAAGATCGCCGATCTGAGCAAGATGGAGATCAAGATGCAGATCGCAGAGGGCGATATATCTAAAGTAAAGGTTGGAATGGACGTAGAATACTCCATACTATCGGATCTGGATAATATCAAAAAGGCTAAAATTTACAAGATCGATCCGGGTCTTACTACGCTTAGCGACGGGACTTACGATAAAACCTCTAGCGGTTCGTCCTATTCTTCGAGTAGCAGCGACAGCGCGATCTATTTTTACGCAAAGATGCTAGTGGACAATGAAAACGATTTTTTAAAGATCGGAATGACGACCGAAAACAACATAATCGTAAGCGAAGCGAACAATACGAGCTATCTGCCTACCTCCGTCATTAAGCGCGATGGGGGAGGCGATTACGTCACTGTGCTTAACGGCAAAGAGCCCGAGCAGCGATACGTGAAAACGGGCGTCAGCGACGATCTGAATACCGAAATTTTAAGTGGCCTCGACGAGAAGGACGAAGTGCTCATCGCCGACGGAAAAGCCGCGCCGTTAAATATGGACGGGCCTCCGATGGTATTTTAGAGAATTTTATGGTGTGAAAATGCTAGAGCTTAAAGATATAAACAAAAAATTCATTCTCGGCGATAACGAAATCCACGTCCTAAAGGACGTAAACTTAAATATCGAAGCGGGCGAGTTTATATCGATAATCGGGCAATCGGGAAGCGGAAAATCCACGCTGATGAATATAATCGGCTGCATCGATACGCTAAGCAGCGGAAGCTACAAGATCGAGGGTCGCGAGACCGCGAATTTAAGCGGCGACGAGCTTGCGGCGCTTAGAAGCAAAAAATTCGGCTTTGTCTTTCAAAAATATAATCTTATCGCTACGATGGACGCGACCGCAAACGTCTCGCTGCCTGCGGTGTATGCGGGCGTAGGGGCAAGCGAACGGACGAAACGAGCGGTGGAGCTTTTGGATAAGCTGGAGCTTGGCGATCGCATTAAAAATTTACCGAGCAAGCTTAGCGGCGGGCAGCAGCAGCGAGTAAGTATCGCCCGCGCTCTGATAAACGGCGGCGAAGTGATTTTGGCCGACGAGCCCACCGGCGCGCTTGATAGCAAAAGCGGCGAGACGGTGATGCAAATTTTAACGGCGCTGCACAAAGAGGGTCACACCATCATCATAGTTACGCACGATGCGCATATCGCGGAATTTGCGGATCGTATCATCGAGATCAAAGACGGCAGAATTTTAAGCGATAAAAGAAAGACGGAACGGGTTTTTGAGCGCAAAAAAGAGCAGATCAAAACTAAAAATTCCTTTATATTTTGCAAAGACCAGCTCATCGAAAGCTTTAAAATGTCGATTAGCGCGATATTTTCGCATAAGCTAAGATCGATTTTGACGATGCTAGGTATCATCATCGGCATTGCCTCGGTTATCTGCGTAGTAGCTCTCGGTAAGGGTTCGGAGGAGAAAATTTTATCCGAGATCCGTAAAATTGGCACCAATACGATCGATATCTTTCCCGGTAAAAATTTCGGCGACGTGCGTGCAGGCTTCGTGAGCACCCTTACGATAAGCGATTCTAAAGTTTTGGCGCGCCAGCCTTACGTCGATTATGCCACACCAAATGCTTCTGCAAGCGGTACGGCAACATATGCTAATTTAAGCTCCAAGGCTCAACTGCGCGGCGGCGGCGTGAATTCTTTGGCGGTTAATGGCATAGATATAGAAGATGGTAGAAATTTTAGCGACGATGATATTAAAAATTCTGCCTCTATCGCGATTATCGATCCAAACACTAAAAAAACATTTTTTAAAAATTCCGATCCTATCGGCAAGACGATTTTATTTTCGGGTAAGCCACTTAAGATCATAGGAGTTTCGGGCAAGGATAAAAACGCCTTCGGAAGCAACGAAAATTTAAGAATTTACGCGCCGTACTCAACTGTGATGAATAAAATCACGGGCAATCGAAAAATCAGCTCTATCACCATCAAAATAAAAGACGATGTCAATACTCAAGTGGCCGAAGAGAGCCTAACCCAGCTACTTATCCAAAGACACGGCTCGCGGGATTTTCATACGATGAACGCAGATACTATCAAACAAACAATACAAAGCACTACCGGCACGATGACGATTTTGATCTCATCGATCGCAGTGATCTCGCTCGTCGTCGGCGGCATCGGCGTTATGAATATAATGCTCGTAAGCGTTACCGAGCGCACGCGCGAAATCGGCATCAGAATGGCGATCGGCGCGAAGCAATCCAATATCTTGCAGCAGTTTTTGATAGAGGCGATCTTGCTTTGCTCGCTAGGCGGAGCTTTAGGAATTTTAATCGCTTTGGCGCTTGGATTTGCGTTTAATACCATAAGCCCGGATTTTGCGATGAAATTTACTACGGCGCCTTTCGTGATCGCCTTTGCAGCGTCGTCCGCGATCGGCATAGTTTTCGGATATCTGCCGGCAAGAAACGCCAGCAGATTAAATCCGATAGATGCTTTAGCACAAGAATAATCAAGGAGAAAAAATGATAAATTCTAAAGTAATTTTAAGCGGCGTTTTAGCTGTTTTTATCGGCGGTTGCGCCTCAAATCAAAGTGAGGTCGAATTTAAGCCTGTAGAGCATTTCAAGGACGAAAATGCAAGCTATGAAATCGATACGCTGTGGTATAAAAAATATGGCGAATCATACCTAAATAAGCTTGTAGATCAAGCCCTTGCGAATAACTACGATCTAAAAACGGCGGCTTTAAACGTTGAGAGTGCTTATGCGAATTTAGGGCTAAGCAGGGCTGATCTTTTTCCTACGCTAAGCAGCTCGTGGAGTGCGGGCGCTAATCGCGACATAAGCACCGGCTCGAATTGGAACAAAACCTATAGCTCGGGCTTTAACGTAAGCTATGAGCTTGATCTTTTCGGCAAGATCCGCTCGGCGGTAAATGCCGAGGGCTGGAACGCCAAAGCTAGCGAGTTTGACCTTGAAAATACTCGCCTGACTCTTATAAATTCCGTCGTAAGCGGCTACTTCGAGATGCTTTATTTAAACGATTCGCTAAAATGGACAAAACAGAATTTAAGCGATTACCGAGAGATCGAAAAAATAATCAAGGCAAAATACGATTACGGCAAGTCCGAGCAGCTAGATTACAGGCAGATTCAAAATTCTATCCTAGGGCTTGAAAACAAGGTCTTAAGCATTCAAAAAAATATCGAGGATAATCATAAATATATGAGAAATCTCATCTCCTCCAGCTTGCAATTTGATGATAACACCGATTCGATAAATTCCATAGAATTCCAAGGCGTTGATCTAAATGTGCCTTACACAGCGCTTGCTAACCGCCCCGACATTAGAGCTGCGATCGCTAGGCTAAATTCCAGCTTTTACGACGAACAGACCGCTAAGTTAAATTTCTTTCCTAGCGTAAATTTAGGCGCAGGGCTTACTAATGGGCAAGGCGTGAGTGCCAACGATAGCTTCAAGCTAAATTTTTTAAGCGGCAACGTAAGCATAAGTTTGCCGTTTTTGGATTATGCGAGGGTTGAAAACCGCCTTAAAATTTCGGAGATC
>NZ_CALHII010000022.1 GCF_938030815.1 uncultured Campylobacter sp. | reverse complement strand
CTCGAGCATTTTTATTTAACGGCTTGCGCCGCATATTTGAAATTTTAAATTCTACGTAAAATTTAAAACCACGAGCCGCAAAGTGTTTCGGCGCAGCGGGTATAAGCGGATGTAAATTTAAAATTTAACCGCCGTGAGTCGAGAAGCGCAATCAAAGCCCAAGCCCAGAGCTCCGGCGAAATTTTACAAAATCTCCCTGAAATCATACCCTGCGTTTTTGAGTGCCCAGGCGATGTCCTCTTGATGAGCCTTGCCTTTGGTCTCAAGCGTGATCGTGATCTGCGCATCGCCGTACTCGATGTTGGTCGAAAAGCGGTCGTAGTCGATCTTGACGATGTTTGCATTGGCGCGGCGCAAAATTTCTGTAAGCCCAGTAAGCGCGCCCGGCTTATCGACGAGCGTGACATTGATCGTCATCTTGCGGTGCGATTTGATAAGACCCTTTTCGATGATGATGTTTAGCATCTGCACATCGATGTTGCCGCCGCTTAGGATGATGCCGATCTTTGCGCCCGCGGGGAATTGGAATTTCGCGTTCATCAGCGCCGCTACGCCCGCCGCGCCCGCGCCCTCAACGATGATTTTTTGCTGCTCGAGCAGATAGAGTATCGCGCTTGCGATCTCCTCGTCATCGACCTGCACGAACTCATCGACGCACTCGATGATCGTGCTAAGCGTGATCTCGCTAGTATCCCGCACGGCGATGCCGTCGGCGATGGTGCGGACAGATTTGGAATTTAGAGGCTTTTTCGCGACGAAGCTATCGTGCATCGCGGGCGCGCCCTTGGCGGCTACGGCGATGATTTTGATGTCTGGATTGATCTGTTTGGCACAGCTGCAAACCCCCGTCGCAAGCCCGCCGCCGCCAACTGGAACGACGATGTATTCAAGATCTGCGACCTCCTCGATCATCTCAAGCGCGATCGTGCCCTGGCCTGCTTGGACGAACTCGTCGTTGAAGGGATGCACGAATGTCAGATTATGCTCTTTGGCATATTCCAGCGCAAACGCGTACGCCTCGTCGAAATTATCGCCCTTTAGGATGATCTCCGCGCCCAGAGCCTTCGTGCCGCTTACCTTAAGTAACGGCGTGGCCTCAGGCATTACGATCACAGCATGCACGCCGAATTTTTGCGCGCTCATCGCTACGCCTTGGGCGTGGTTGCCCGCGCTTGCGGCTATTACTCCATGCGCCCGCTCCTCATCCGTTAGGTGCGCGATTTTATTGTAAGCCCCACGGATCTTATACGCGCCGGTGCGCTGTAAATTCTCGCTTTTAAGATATACTTCCGCGCCGTAAAGCTTGCTGAGCTTCGGCGCCAGAGCAAAGGGCGTTTTATAGACGAAATCGTTTATCGTGCGCTTTGCTCGGATGATTTTATTTAGATCAACCATCTACTTCCTTTCGTAATTTTAAATTTTGTTATTATACATATTTTAGGCGAAATTTTATCCCGCGCGCAGCCTAAATCCGCAGCTTCGGTTTTAGCTCCGCTTAACTCCTGCGCCGCAGCAGCACGCCGCATTCGATATGGCTCGTATGCGCGAACTGATCGAAGATCGCAAACCTGCGTACCTCGTGCGTAGCGCAAAGCGAGCGTAAATTTTCAAAAAGCGTCTGCAGATTACAGGAGATGTAGATCAAATTTTGAAAATTTTTTATGAAATCAATCACGCTAGGCTCCAGCCCCGCGCGCGGCGGATCGATCAAGACGTGCGAAAAATCGTAGCCGAAAATATCGATCCCCTTTAGCCGCTCAAACTCGCGCCTGCGCGCAAACGCGCTCATCAACTCATCCGCGCTAAGGCGGACGAATTGCGCGTTGCAAACGCCGTTGAGCTCGCAGTTTATGCGGGCATTCGCGATCGAGCTTTTTGAAATTTCACTCGCCAGCACGCGGTTAAATTTAGCCGCAAGCGGGATAGTGAAGTTGCCGTGCCCGCAGTACAGCTCCAGCAGATCGCGCGCAGCGGAGCTTTCTGGGCGCACGGCATGTTGTTTGCAGCTCGAATTTTGCTCGGTTGAATTTTTGCAGGCTGAATTTTGCGCGCTTTTCTTTTCACAATCCAAATTTTGCGCAGCGGAATTTTGCACTTCCAAATCCTTACGAGCGGAATTATTATCCGCAGAGCTTTCGTATGCGTACGCACAGTTAAATTTCACGGAATTTTCGCTGTTAAACTCCGCGCGAGCAGAATTTGCTTTAACGGAATTCCGGAAAGCGGCGTTAAATTCGGCGGAATTTTCAGAAGCAAAATTTCGATCCGTAGAATTTCGCGGGGTGGACTGCTCGCAGCCGTAATTTTGCGCTGCGGAATTTTGCGAGGCAATTTTTTTTTCAGTAAAATTCTTTGCGGCGAAATTCTGCGCGGCGCACACCTCGCTCGCGCCATCTTTGCCGAAGTCCACGCAGCTTCTCGCCCAGGCGATCATCTTTTCGTTCACGCCGCGGTTGGGCTGGATGAAGGCGTTTTCGCCGAAGCGAAATTTATAAACCCGTCCGTCCACGCAAAGCTCGTCTGTGAGGCTTAGCTCGCCGCTTAGCAGCTTCTGTCCGCGCGCGCGAGCCATAACTCTGATGCCAAGCTTGCCCGCCAGCTCGCAAATCGCCCCCTGCTCGCTCTCGCCCAGGCGCTTGTGATAAAGCAGCGTCGCCAAAATCCCGCTGGCGCACGAGATGAACTCGACGCCGAAGAGCTTCTCTTTTAAAGCTTCGCTACGCCTAAGCGCCTCTAACAGCCGCGGCATTAAATTTGCGATAGGAAGCGCTACTTTAGGGCATTCGTTAATTAAAATTTTCTTGCTACGTGCGCCGCCCATCGTGTATGCAAGATCAAATGCGCTATGCCAAATATCGTGCCAGATACCAAATTCCGCCCTGATGCGGTAATTTTGCGGCTGTGAGGCAAAAAACTCAAACTCGCCGTCAAAAAATTCTCTGAACTTATCGCTTATCAGCTGCTTTTTGTATGGAATTTGATCTTCATAGGGCTCGCCGAGCGTGCAGCTGCCGCAACTACCGAAGCTTTCGCAGTTCATACATCCACTCTTTTACCCACCGTGCGCAGTAAAAGAATGATAGCCGCGATACCCAAGATCAGACATCCCCACACGCTAAGCCCAAAGCCCGCAGGCAGGTAGCCGCAAACGATACTGATGCCGCAAACGACCAGCGCATAGGTCATCTGCGTGCTTACGTGCTCGATGTGATCGCAGCCCGCGCCCATCGAAGAGAGGATCGTCGTATCCGAAATCGGCGAGCAGTGATCGCCAAAGATCGCTCCCGTAAGCACCGCGCTTACGTTTACGCACATGAAAACGTGAAATTCCTCGCTGCTAAGTCCGTATTTTTGCCCCACGGCGTGCGCTAACGGTACGGCTAAAGGTGTGACGATGCCCATAGTACCGAAGCTTGTGCCCGTTGAAAATGAGATAAACGAGCTAAGCACGAAGATCACGATCGCAAGAGCAAAGCGCGGCGTAGCGTCGCTTAGAAGCTCGACTAGGTAGCGCGAAGTGCCAAGCTCTTTGATAACGGAGCTTAGCGACCACGCAAAAAGCAGGATTATGACGGTATTTAGCATACTTTTCCAGCCGCCCACCCAGACCTCGATCGCCTCTTTGACGCCGTAAATTTTTTGCGCGATGCCCAAAACGACGGCGATGATCGACGAAAAGAGCGCGGATTGAAACAGCACGACCGAGGCGTCCGCCGCGCTAAATGCGGTGCGGATCGATGTAAAGCTAAGAGGTGCTGCTTTGACCGCTTCCAAAGTCTCGCCCTCCAGCGAGCTGTAGCCGTTTAGATAAAAGCCGATGACCGAAAGGACGATCATCGCGCCTAGCGGGATCAGCGCGTTTATCTTGCGAAGAACTACGCCCTCTTTGGGTACGAAAATTTGATCCTCTAAATTTTTGATCTTAAAATCCGCGGCTCCGCTCTTACCGCCGCGAGATGCAATCTCTGCGCGATACATCGAGCCAAACTCCCTGCTCATCACGGCGGTTGCGACTACGAAAAAGATCATGAAAATATTATAAAATCTATACGGAATCGTCTCTACAAAGACGGTAAAGGCATTTATGTTTTCTATGCCGATCTGCGAGTAGGCCTCTTTGATCGCCGAAATTTCGACTCCGACCCAGGTGGAGATCACCGCGATACCGGTAATCGGCGCGGCGGTCGCGTCGATGATGAAGGCGAATTTCGCGCGCGAAATTTTAAATTTATCCATAAGTGGCCGCATTATCGGACCCACGATCAACGCGTTTGCGTAATCGTCGAAAAATATCACGATACCCATGAGCCAAGTATAAATTTGACCCAAAACTGGGGTGTCTGCGTGCTTGCTAAGCCAAAGCGCAAGCGCCTTCGTACCGCCGCTTTTGGTCACCAAAGCGATGAGCCCGCCGATACACATAACCTGAAGCAAAATACCCGCATTCCACGTATCCGCCATCGATTTTACCATACGCGAGCACAGGTTCGTAAAAGCGAAAAGCGCCGAAGCTGCGATATTTTGATCGACCATACCGATAAGAAAGGTTCCGCTTAGCACGCCCAAAAACAGCGACAAAATCACGTCCTTGGTGATGAAAGCAAGCACGATCGCCGCAACCGGCGGGATAAGCGTCAGCACGCCGTAAAGCTCGCTGTTTCGCACGGCGGGCTCCACGTCCGCAAGCGCCAGCGCGGGCAAAAAAATTGCCGTAAAGATAAGCAAATTTTTTAACATTTTAATCCTTGATGATTGATAAAATTTTAAAATTTAACCTCCGCTCGGGGGCTAAATTTTAAAATTCTGCGCGCATTGCAGCAATTAATCATAATTCGCGTGCTTTCTTGTACGGCGATTATTGAGCGCCTTAATCGCACAGCAAGCTCTACAATTTTGCTGCGTTTACAATTTCTAGCACGCATTTTTAAGCAATTTATCGCGCAGAAAAATCTCTCCGGTGCAAAATACCGCGCGCGGCGTAATCAAAAGCGTTTTATAAACGCATTTAAAATTTTACTTAACATAGCAAAAGCCCCAAGTCAAGGTAAAATTCCGCAATACTGCGATGCTTACTTTGTCGCAAAAGCGATAAGTTTATCGCACAAAATTTGACGAAATCCCGCTCTTGATCGCAAACCAAAATCCCTCGGCAAAAATTTTATCGCGCATAAACGCACAAATATCGCCGTTTTTCAAGCCTGCCTGCGCGTTTATAAAGTTTCAGTGTATGCAACCTGCGCAAGCAAAGTGATAAAATTTTAAAGCGTTAAATTCTACCAACTCGCACTCGAAAAATCCGCTAAATCTATAGAATTTACAAAGCGGCAAAACTCTAAATTTAAAGCTCATAAGGCTTTTGCAAACCCAAAACGCTGCAAACCTAAAACGACGAAGCGGCGAGCGACCCTTTAAATCAAGCCCGCTAATTCTCACGCTCAGGCGCATCTTGCGGATCGCTCGTAAAATCATCGCTTGCTTGTGTAGGACTTAGTCCAAGCGAGCGTAAATAGCTCTGTGTAGCCGCTTCACCACCCGCAAGCGCGTAGTCTAGTGCATTTAGCCCCGCCTCGTCGACTGCTTTTTCGTTTGCGCCCGATTTTACGAGCAATTCAACGATCTGCTTGGTACTTTTTTGCGCCGCAAACATCAGCAGTGTCTTGCCCACTCCTGAACGTTCACAGCCGTCGCTACGCTCGCCTAGCGACGCTAGAGCCTGGGCCTCGGCGCTGCCGATCTGGCGGACATTTACGCTAGCGTGCGAGTAGATTAGCAACTTTACGAGCTCATAATTTTTTGCCGCGGCGGCGAAAAATATCGGAGTTTGCCCAAGCGAGTTTTTATAGCCAACCAAGGCGCCTTTAGAGATCATAAATTTTGCGCTTTGAACGTTATTCATCGCGTAAAATAGAGAGTTTTCCTCGCCAGCATTCACCTGCGCGCCTCGCTCGATCAAAGCGCCGCTAAAGCGCTCGTCATATCCTAGCAAAAGTGCTAGATCCAGGGCATTATCAAGCTCGTAAATCGCAAAATCCTTGCTAAAAAGTAGCGTACGGAACTCATCTGGGCCTACTCCGCCTTTTAGCGCCAGCTCAAGCTCACCGTAATCTCCCGCCTTGCGATCCTTTGCGGCGTATGCGATAAATTCCGCTATAACGGCGCTTGCCAGCTCATCGGCATCGTTTTTGTTGAATTTGGCGGCGAAATAATCTCTTAGTGCCTCCCTGGCTACCGGGACCTCGCCCATAAAATTGCCATAAGCGATGAAATTTCCAATCTTGCGCTCGGAGTAAAATTCTAAGGCTTCAAGCGATTTTTCGCTAATTTGCGCGTAGTTTTTCTCTTTAGCATAGCTCAAAAAGCCCTCGCCATCCATCCCCGCAAATGCCAAGGTTCGCTCAAGCCTTTTTTCGTTCAGCAAGGCTTCGTTACCGACACAATCGATATTTTCGTCCCTGATCTCAGAAGCCGCGCTTTTTAAATTTTGCAAAAATTCTGCGCCAGCTAGCGAGCCTTTACAGCCAAAATCGCTTTGCAGCAACTCTTCGTCCGCAGGCTCTTTGCTAAAAAAGCCGCGCGGATCGCTTAGTATCTGCTCGCAAGAAGCGCCAAAAAGCGTGCCGCAAAAAACAAACGAACCCATTAGAATTTTTCGCATCGCTACCTCGAATTGCATTTGAAGCGTTATTTTACCTTTAAATTTATTTATTAAAACTTAGTGCGGACGGTAGAATTCTACGGAATTCCTTTTAACCTTATAAAATTTTGCGGAATTTTTAAAATTTTACGGCGCGGCGGCGAGCTGTACTGAACGGTCTGGTAGCGGCGTAGCGATGGACGGCGCCGGATACGACGCGGCGGCGAGCGGTGCTAGGCGATAGTCGGACGGCGGCACGGCGACCGATGAAATCATACTACGACGCTACGGCAAACAACGCCGAATAGCGGCGGCGGCGGTAAGTAGCGTCAGGAGTATACCGAGCGGCGACGCAACGACGAATAACGCTAGAGGGCAAACGGCGCCAAGAGGCAGCTAGACGGCAGCGCGGCGGGCGGCACCGTATGACGGCGCGGCGATCTGCGACGTTAAAATTTTAAAATTTATACGTGGGGCTAGATGCAAAATAAAATTTCACAAACGGCGCAAATCTCGCAAAATTGCACGCGCAATTACCGCAAAATAAAATTATAAGCGCTCAAATTTCATAGAATTTTACGCGTTTACGAGTGATTAACCGCGGGAGTAAAATTTTGCACGCTCTGTGCAGAGAAAAAGAGCTCTTTCAAAACGAAAGAAATTCGCAGCGAGTAGAGTTAAATTTCGCCCGTAAAAATTCCGCCGAATAAAGCCGTCCGCCGAAGTTAACTCAGGCAAGCTTGCTAACGCGGAATCCGGCGGCGGAATTCACGAAATTTTACGCCAGATTAATCGCAAGATAAAATTTTGCAAGCAGCGCTAATCCCGCGGAATTCCGCGCGCGATTAGCCGCAGGATAAAATTTTGCGCGTTTTGCGCCGAGTAAATTAAAATTTCGCCGCGCAAAATTCCGCGCCTAGCGCAAAATCCGCCGCGTTAAAATTTAGCAAATTTCAATCTGATGGAATTTAGTACGACCGTTACGGAGCTAAAGCACATCGCCGCGGCGCCGTACATCGGCTTTAGAAGCACGCCGAGCGCTGGATATAGCGCGCCTGCTGCGATCGGGATACATACGGCGTTGTAAAAGAGCGCCCAGAAAAGGTTTTGCCTAATCGTCCGCATGGCAGCACCGCCTAGACGGAATAGATATAGCACGCTTTCAAGGTCGTTTTTTATAAAAATCACGTCGCCCGCGCCCTTGGCTACGTCGCTGCCGCCGTTCATCGCGACGCCGATACTAGCGGCTTTTAAGCTCGGTGCGTCATTGACGCCGTCGCCCACGAAAAGCACCCGCCTGCCCTCATCGGTCAGGGATTTGATGAACTCATATTTGCCGCTTGGAAGCACTCCACTTTTTACCTCGCCGATGCCGAGATTGCGAGCGACGAAATTTGCCGTTTTGGCGTTATCACCCGTTAGCATGACGGTTTTTACGCCGCTTTTTTGCAGCGTCTGCACGACGCTGCGCGCTTCGGCTCTGATCTCGTCGCTAAATGCGATAAAGCCCGCGTATGAGCCGCCTATCACGCAGTAAACGACGCCGAAACCCTTGTCTAAAAGCTCCTCCGCTTCTACTTCGACGCCCGCATCCACGCCGCGCTCGCGCAGAAAGCCTGCACTGCCGCAAAGGATTTCGCCGGTGGGATTTTTCGCGACGATCCCCTTGCCCGCGATGCTTTCGAACTCGCCGTTAAATTTAGAAATTTCACCGAATTTCAGCTCGGCAAATTTTACGATCGCCTTTGAAATCGGATGCTCGCTAAGTTTTTGCGCGCTTGCTAAAGCGTAGAGATCCTGGGCGCTCAGATCGCTGAAGCTTACCGAAATTTCGCCCTTGCTAAGAGTGCCGGTTTTATCGAAAACCGCGACGTCGGCACCTTTTAAAATTTCTAAAATTTCGGGATTTTTGATTAAAATTCCAGCCTTTGCAGCGTTTGAGATCGCGCAAACGATAGCAATCGGCGTCGCAAGACCTAGCGCACACGGGCAGGAGATGATAAGCACGCAGATAGCGGCGGATGCGGCGTATGAGAGCCGCCCGTCAAGCGCCATCCACGCTATAAAGCTAACAAGCGCGATCAAAATCACCGCGGGCACGAAAATATTTGAAATTTTATCGGCAAAGCGCGCGATCGGCATCTTTTTGTTGCCCGCCTCGTTCAGCAAATTTTTAATCTCGGCAAGCAGCGTCTGATGCGAAAATTTCGTCACCTTCACGTAGATAACGCCGTCCGTGCTGACGCAGCCTGCATTCACCTCATCGCCTACGCTTTTATAAACCGCCAAGCTCTCGCCGCTGATGAGAGAGGCGTCGATCTGCGCGCCGCCCTCGACGATAAGCCCGTCGCAGGGGATGCGCGAGCCGTTTTTTACGAGCACTTTATCGCCCGGCTTTAGCGCTTCTGCGCGCACTTCGGCTATCGTGCCGTCGTCCTTGATCAAAAGCGCGGTTTTAGGGCTTAGATCGATTAGCCCCTTGATGTAGTCGTTCGCCTTCATCTTGCTGCGCTCTTCTAAGTATTTGCCAAGCGAGATAAAGGCGATTATCATCGAGGCGGATGAGAAATAAAGATTGGTAAATTCATTCTGCGCGCCGTGCGTATAGACCCACGCCGCGGCCGTTAGAGAATAGGCAAACGCAAAAAAGCTTCCCATCGCCACGAGCACGTTCATATCAAAGCTTCTGTTTTTCAGCGAGCCGTAAGCGTGATAAAAGAAGTTTTTGCCGCAGTAAAACAGGCTCACGCACGCCATCGCCGCGCAAAGTAGCGCCTTTGGAACGAAGCTCAAAAACCCGCTCATCTCCACAGCCATTACCGCCGCGGCTAAAACGAGAGCGAGGATTAGCCTAAATAGCGCCACTTTGAGGTTGCGTCGCTTTTTGCGCTCCAAATCCTCGTAATCCACGGCGATGTCGTAGCCCAGCTTTTTGATCTTGGCTTTTAGCGTCTCCTCAAGCGCCGGATCAGCAAGTACGAACTCGCCGCTGCCGTTTGCGAAATTTACGTGCGCCTCCTGCACCCCCTCGATCTTGCGACTTACCCGCTCGATCGCATTGGAGCAGTTTACGCAGCTCATCCCGACGATATTTAGAGTGATTTTGCTTGGCATTGCGTTAGTTCGCGCAGGCTAGTTTTTCTGTTACACTAAAGCCCAAATCGTCCATCTCCTCTTTAAATTTAGCCTCGTCGCGCGGATCTAAGCTTAAACTCACCACTCCGCTTGCTACGTCCACCTCGATCTCGCCGAAATCATCCTTGAGCGCGTTTTTGATCGTCCTCGCGCAGTTTTCGCAGTGGATATTTTGCGCCTTAAATTTTACGCTTTGTTTCAAAGCCATGAGCCTCTCCTTTGGATTAAAATTTCAAAACTTATACTACTTTTTAATAAATTTTATTTCAACGCCCGCTCCTGAAATTTAAGGGTTTTTCGTTATAATCACCCGTTTTTAAATTTAAGCTTTAAGGAATTTTATGGGACGAGCTTTTGAATACAGACGCGCTTCAAAAGAAGCTAGATGGGGAAAGATGAGCAAACTTTTCCCAAAACTGGGCAAGGCCATAACGATGGCTGCGAAAGAGGGCGGCGAAGATCCGCTGATGAACTCCAAACTGCGCGCCGCGATCGCTACGGCAAAGGCGCAAAATATGCCCAAAGACAATATCGACGCAGCTATCAAGCGCGCAAGCGGCAAAGATAGCGCCGATATCAAAACGATCTTTTACGACGGCAAGGCGCCGCACGGCGCGCTTTTAATAATCGAATGCGCCACCGACAACCCGACCCGCACCGTCGCAAACGTAAAATCGATTTTAAACAAAGCCAAGGGCGAGTTTTTGCCGAGCGGCAGTTTGAAATTTATGTTTTCGCACAAGGCCGTTTTTGAGACTAAACTGCCGAGCCGCGACATCGAGGAGCTGGAGCTTGAGCTCATCGACTTCGGTCTTAGCGAGCTTAAGATCAACGAGTTTGAAAACGATAAGGGCGAGCTCGAAAAGACGCTTCTAATCTACGGCGAATACGAAAGCTTCGGCACTCTAAACGAGGGGATCGAAAAGATAGGGCTTGAGATCATCAGCGCAAGCTTAAAATTCGTCGCTAACGAAAAGCACGAATTTAGCGAGGAGCAGCTGGGCGATATCGATGCGCTGCTCGAGCGGCTAGAGGATGAAGACGACGTGCAGGCAGTTTACACCAACATCGCATAGGAGAAAAAATGGAAAGCTTAAAAATTTACGACATTGACGCAGAGGCTTTGGCGCGCGATAAATACGCCGTGATAAAAACCGAAAAGGGCGATATGAAGCTGGAGCTTTTCGCAGACGAAGCCCCGCAGGCGGTTACGAATTTCGCCAGCCTTGCTCGCAGCGGGTTTTACAAGGGACTAAATTTTCACCGCGTAATTCCAAATTTCGTGATCCAAGGCGGCTGCCCGCGCGGCACCGGCACGGGAGGTCCAGGCTGGCGCATAAAGTGCGAATGCGACCGCCAAAAGCATAAGCACGTGCGCGGCGCGCTATCGATGGCGCACGCAGGGCGCGATACGGGCGGAAGCCAGTTTTTCGTCTGCCACAGCGCGCAGCCGCACCTAGACGGTGTGCACACGGTGTTCGGTCGTATCGTGGATCAGCCTAGCCTAGCGGTTTTAGACGCGATTAGGCAGGGCGATAAGATCATCGATATCGAGATTAAAGAGAGCCTACAATCGTGATTAAATTTAAACCGCGGGGCGCCAGACCGTGATAAAGATCGGCACGGACATAACCGCGGTGCGCAGGATCGCGGCGCTGCGCGCAAAATACGGCGCGAAATTTCTAAAGCGTATTTTGAAAAAATCCGAGCGCTCCTCCGCGCTGCGCGACGAAAGTATAGCGGGCGTCTATGCCGCTAAAGAGGCGCTTAGCAAGGCGCTAGGCACCGGCATCGGCGCAGAGTTCGGCTTTAAAGACGCTAAAATTTACAAAGACACCCTGGGCGCGCCGCATTTAAAAATCCGTAAAAAAATCCGTAAAAAATTTCATATCAAATCCGCAAGCCTTAGCATCACGCACGACGCAAACGTCGCAATCGCGGTAGTCGCACAAAAACTTAATAAGCCGCGCTCAAAGTAACGAAGCGAAGCAGCGCACGGCAGTAAAAATCCTACATAAACTTTATATAAATTTTGCGCGACGGAATTTTTGAGGTTAGGCGCAGGTTTTGTAGAGTAGTATTTCGCGGCGCAGTACGCGATACGGCAGCAAACTTTGACTATCTAAATTTTATATTTGCCGACTTAAAATTTTACATTCATGAATAAAATTTTGGAGCACAAAATTTACCGCAACGAAATTTTGAAATTTCACCGCACCGCAGAATTTTGCTTTAAATTTAAGGCACAGAATTTTATAGCGGCGCCTCGGTGCAACTCAAAATGTAAAATTTCAGCCTGGAATTTAGCGGCAAAAGTATAGATTTTCTATTAAAATTTCACGGCGAAATTGCGCTTTGAAATTTAAAACGGATGCGAAGTCCGCTCCGCCCAATCTATCGCATCATCAAGGATTAAACGGAGGTTCTTGAGCCAATGAAACACGCGCCGCGGCGGCATCTGTTCGTCGCGCCCATCTCGAGCAAGAGGCTTTTGTGCCGTATCTATGCCGAATACCGCAGATAGCGCAGCATTTTCTACCGCCATGTGCGAAAAATGGAGGCGAGCTTGCGTAGCTACATTTACCGCTCAGTCTTCCGCTAGCTTGAGCACACACAGATAAGCGGCGCGCCCACAGCAGCGAGCGATCAAAATTTACACGGCGCAAATTTAAAGATGAAATTCCGCAAGCCATAGATTTAGCGTTAAATTTTAAAATTTCACGGCGGCTCAAATTTTAAAATTCCATGCATGGCGGATTTAAAATTTTAAGCCGGCAAGCCCGCGAGGCTAAATTTAGCCGCCAAGAAGTTTGCAAGTCTCTGCAAAGTGGAATTTTATCGCGGCACGACGCCGCAAAATTTTCAATTGTCTATATTTTGACCTACGGCGCATTGCGATAGGGTTTGGAATTTTTCCCGTATAAATTTTCAATTCTCTATATTTCGGCTGCTCCGAAACTGCACCCAAAGCCGCTCTGTATTTAGAAAGTCGCGTAAATTTAAAATCGCTCGCGCCAAGCTACGATTAAATTTCAAGTGTTTCAAGCGCAAAGCGCGGTCACGGCGCTAGCTTACGTCAAAACGCCCCAAACTACGATTAAATTCCAAGCCGTAACCCAATTCTCGCGCAACAAAAGGCGGACTACTCCGCCTTTTTTAGATTATCGGCGAGCAAAAACGCAAGCTCTAGCGCCTGATCTGCGTTTAGGCGCGGATCACACTGCGTTTCGTAGCGCTGCTTTAGCGTCTCTTGCGTCACGTTAAATGAGCCGCCCGTGCACTCGGTGACGTTTTGACCGGTCATCTCAAGGTGAATACCGCCCGCGTGCGTGCCCTCCGCGGCGTGGATCTCGAAAAAGCTCTGAACTTCGCTTAAAATTTTAGAAAATTCGCGCGTTTTGTAGCCGTTGGCGGCCTTGACGGTGTTGCCGTGCATCGGATCGATGCTGTATAGAATCGCCCTGCCCTCGCGCTTTAGCTCGCGTAAAATTTGCGGCAGCCGCGCGCCGATCTTATCCGCGCCCATGCGGATGATGACGTTTAGCCTGCCTGCTTCGTTTTGCGGATTGAGCTTGTCGCAAAGGCGCAAAATTTCATCTGCGGTGCCGCTCGGGCCGATCTTGACGCCGAGAGGGTTTTTGATACCGCTTAAAAAATGCACATGTGCATCGTCCGCGCCGCGCGTGCGCTCGCCGATCCAAAGCATGTGCGCCGAGCAGTCGTACCAATCGCCGCTGGTGCTGTCGATGCGCGTCAGACACTCCTCGTAGTGCAGCAGCAGCGCCTCGTGCGAGGTGTAAAGCACCGTCTCCGCAAGGCTCGGGGAATTTGCAGCACTCAACCCGCACGCCTCCATAAATTTAAGCGTGCGCGAAATTTCATCACTGAGTTCGTTAAATTTAGCCTCCAGCTCACCTTTTTTCAAAAAGCCCAAATTCCACTTATGCACCTCGTGCAGGTTCGCAAGACCACCGCGAGAAAAGGCGCGCAGAAGATTTAGCGTCGAAGCGCTTTGATGATACGCCTCGATCATGCGAGCGGGATCTGGCTTGCGCGCCGCTTCGCTAAACTCAAAGCCGTTGATTATGTCGCCGCGGTAGCTAGGCAAGCTCACGCCGCCCGCCTCCTCGAAGTCGCTGCTGCGCGGCTTTGCAAACTGCCCCGCGATGCGACCCACCTTGACGACGGGGCAGCCCGCCGCGAAGGTAAGAATGATCGCCATCTGAAGCATTACCTTAAACATATCGCGGATATTATTCGCGCTAAAATCATTAAAGCTCTCCGCGCAATCGCCGCCTTGAAGCAGAAAAGACTTGCCCTCGCTGGCGCGCGCAAGCTCGGCTTTTAAATTTCGCACCTCGCCCGCGAAAATTAACGGCGGCAGCTTGTAAAGGCGATCTTTGGCGGCCTGCACTGCACTTTCGTCCTGATAGATCGGCTGCTGTAAAATTTTATAATCTTTCCACGACGTCCTACTCCAACTCATAGCCCCTCCTAGGTTTCGTAAAATTTCACGATTATACCCAAATAAGCTTTTATTAACCCAAAAAATCTTAAAATAGCGCCTTTAGGCAATTTGGAAGGAATTTTATGGAAGAAAACCGCACTAAAGGGCTAATACTTGCTCTTGCCACCTTTGTTATGTGGGGCGTTTTTCCGATATTTTTCAAGCTCATAAAGGACGTGGACGCTGTGCAAATTTTAGCGCATCGCGTCGTTTGGTCCTTCCTGCTGCTGCTTGTTTTTCTCTGCTTTACGCACCGCTTAAAAAACGTCGCGCGGCTTCTTGGCACCCCTAAAATCGCCCTTACGCTGCTTTGTACGGGACTACTTATCAGCACGAACTGGGGTATTTATATCTACGCGGTAAATTCCGATCAAATTTTAGCCACCAGCCTCGGATATTTTATAAATCCGCTATTTTCGGTGCTTTTGGGCGCTTTGTTTCTGCACGAACGGCTAAGCGCGGCGGCTAAGCTTTCCCTGCTGCTAGCCTTTGCGGCTATCGGCGTGCAAATTTACGCTCTGGGCAGGCTTCCTATAATCTCGCTCGTGCTACCGCTTAGCTTTGCATTTTACGGCCTCATACGCAAGAAGGTAAAAGTGCCTAGCTTTGAGGGGCTGTTTTGCGAGACGACGCTGATGCTGCTGCCCGCGCTTGCGTTTCTGATCTACTGCGCGTTGAAAGGAAGCGGCGCCTTCGGCTTTAGCGTAAGCGGCGCGCTGCTGTTTGCAAGCGGACTGATTACGATTTTGCCGCTGCTTACCTTCGCCGTAAGCACGCAGTATCTGCCGTTATCCACGATCGGCTTTATGCAGTACATCAGCCCTAGCATGAGCATGCTGATCGCCGTATTTATCTACGGCGAGGAGCTTGAGACTTATAAAATTTTGAGCTTTTCGCTAATTTGGTTCGGGCTCGCGGTCGTGGGCCTAGACGGCTTAAGGAGAAAAAATGGCTAATTTCGCTTTGATGTTCGCAGTCGCCCTTGCGGTGGGCGCGCTCGTGTATTTTCAGGTCCAAAAGGCTTCCGCGCGCGCAGACGCCGCAGATCCCGAGCTTAGCTCGCAAAGGTATATGAAATTTTGCGATATTTTAGAGGGCAAACTGCGAGATTTAAAGCGGCTTGAACTGCACGACGAAAGCGCTCGCGAGAGCTATCTAGGCGAGCTCGAGACTCTTAGCAAGGAGTTAGTCTATATCAAAACGATGCATCAAAGCAACCTAAACCCCGCCGTGTGGGAGGGCAAGCTATTTGAGTTTCTAAGTAAAACGGACGCCCTGATCGAAAAATACGCCGCGGACGCAGAGCGCTCGCTGCAAGACTGGCGCAAGCAGCTAGAGATGGAATTTAAGAATTTGTAGCGCGAAATTTTAAGCGGCGAATTTCGCGGGTGTCTATATCGGTAGAATTTTAACGCCTAAATTTATATAATTTAACGCGCCGCAACTCTCGGAATTTTTAAAATTTACATACGTGCCGGAATTTTGCAAACCGCTTGCGTCATGGCGACAAAATTCCATGCGTTTTACAAAGCAAAACGACGCAAATTTTAAATCGGCGTAATTTGTAGAATTTTGCAAGATACGTAGCAATTGCGAAGCCGATAATCGCGTCTGTAAATTTTATAGAATTTACTCATTGGCGGACGCGGTATCTGCAGCCTTGGAACCCGCTTGTTCTAGCTGCTTAGAAGCATCGCGCCTTAAAATTTTATCATACTCCTTCACTCTTATCACCTTGCCCTCATACTCTATTTTAAGATCAAATTCCAAGCCTTCTAAGTGCAAATATCTAAAAAATTTATCTAAATCAAAG
>NZ_CALHII010000021.1 GCF_938030815.1 uncultured Campylobacter sp. | reverse complement strand
AATTGTGAAAGTGCAATAACAGGCACATCTAATTCTCTGGCAAGTCCTTTTAATGCTCTTGATATATCAGAAATTTCTTGTTGTCTATTAAATTCAGAACCACCTCTACCAGTACCATTTATTAATTGCAAATAATCTATTATAATTAAATCTAATTGGTTTTGACTTTTCATTTTTCTAGCATAGGATCTAATTTCTAAAACATTTGTATGAGGTAAATCGGCAACAAATATATTTGAATTAGATAAAATTCCTGTTGCTATTGTCAATTTTTCCCAATCTTGATCTTCAAGATAAGCATTTTTTAATTTATTTTGTGAAATACCTGATTCAATTGACAAAAGTCTTTGATATAATTGTTGAACTGGCATTTCGAGACTGAATACTAACACATTCTTTTTTTCTTTTCCTGCATTTAAAGCTAAATTTAAAGCAAAAGCAGTTTTTCCCATAGCTGGTCTTGCTGCTAAAATTATTAAATCAGAATTATTAAGTCCACTTGTCATTCTATCTAAATCAATGAAACCTGTTGGAATACCCAAAGTCTTACCTCTATTTTCACTGACCCTTTCCATTCTCATTATTTCTGCAACACCAGCAGTTTTCATATCAACTATACTATTTTTTAAAATATTTTTTGATATTTTTTATGTGGCGCGCGAGCTGTTCGGCGCTAAAATACGTAGGTGTGCCGCCGCCGAAGTGCATCTGCACGATCTGGCGCGAGCCGTCCACGACGCCGCTTAAAATTTGCATTTCGCGCTCGATATAGTCCAAATACCGATCCATCTTGTCGCGCTTGCCGGTGTAGATTACGTTGCAGCCGCAAAAATAACAGGCGGAGCGGCAAAACGGCATGTGAAAGTAAAGCGACAGCGGCGTGGAGCTTTTTTGATTTTTTAGCTCGTTCAAATATCCGTCGTAGCTGAAGTTCTCGCTAAATTCCAAAGCGGTCGGATAGCTCGTGTAGCGGGGCCCCGGGCGCGAAAATTTCGCATAAGCGTCGAAGTCTATGCTATTCACGGCCGCCCGCCTTGGTTTTGATAAGCTCTTCAATGTCGATGAAAAGGTTTGGATGCAGGTTTTTTACGCGCGAAACGACGGCATCGACGTCTAAGCTTAATCTTTTTGCATTCGGATTTGCGCCCGTTAGCCTTCTGATCTCGTCCATACACACGATCCATGCGTCGCCGAAATCCACCGGCGTATGCTGCAAAATCGAGCGCTCAAGCTTGAGGTTAAAATTTTCCTGCATCGCGTTTTTGGTCGCGGCGATGAGATTTGCAAGCGATTTTATCGAGATCATCGTGTGCACTTCGTTATTTTCGTCGATGCCGAACCACGGCTCCTCATCGCTCCACGAACCGCTTTTTAGAGTGAGTTTTTTCTCGTTGTCCTCGCCCTGCGAAATTTCAAAAACCGTCCTTTTCGAGCTATCCAGCCCGAAAAATTCGCTCGCTTTGTCGATCTTTTTTAGCGCCTTATCTTTTTCTTCCATGCGTTCTCCTAATTTATCTTTTTTGATCCAGCCAGACCATAACGCCCTTTTGTGCGTGCAGGCGATTTTCCGCCTCTGCAAAAATTTCATCCGCGTGCGCTTCAAACACGGCCTCGCTTACCTCATATCCGCGGTACGCCGGCAGGCAGTGCAAAAAGATCGCGCCGCTACCTGCTAGAGCCATTAAGCTTTCATCCACGCAAAAGCCCGCAAAGTCGCGAATTCTTTGCTCCTTTTCGCCTTCTTGCCCCATCGAAACCCAAGTATCAGTCGTCACGACGTTTGCGCCCGCTACGGCTTCTTTTATATCGTTCGTTATTAAAATTTTAGCGCCTGAAATTTTAGCATTTTCTTGCGCCTGCGCCAGTATCTGCGGATCAGCCTCATAGCCCACGGGCGTCGCTACTCTTAGCTCAAAGCCAAGCTTGCTAGCAAGCATCAGCCACGAGTGCGTCATATTATTACCGTCGCCCACGTACGCGGCTTTTATCTTTGGAGTTTCAATACCGCACTCCGCGATCGTCATTAAATCCGCCATTAGCTGCACGGGATGAAATTTATCGCTTAGCCCGTTTATCACCGGCACGCGGCTAAATTCCGCGAGCTCTATTAGCGTCTCGTGGCGATTTACGCGCGCCATGATTAGATCGCACATTCGCGAAATCACGCGCGCGGTGTCTTTGACCTGCTCGCCGCGCCCGAGCTGTATGTCGCGACTGTTCAAAAACAGCGCGTGTCCGCCTAGCTCGTTCATCCCCACATCGAAGCTAACGCGCGTCCTGGTGGAGCTTTTTTCAAATATCATCGCTAATTTTTGATCTTTCAAATATGGCTTGAAATTTCGCGCTTTGGCTTCTTTTTTAATCTCAAACGCTAAATTTAAAATCTCAATTATCTCGTCCTTGCTAAAATCGTTTAACGTAAGAAAGTGCCTCATATCGCTCCTTTTTGGTTAAATTTTACACTGTTTTCGCTTACGTAGCGTTTTATTCGGCTTTAAATTTTAAAATTTGCGTGTTTTACAGCTCGCGCTTGTATCTCTGCGGCTGAGGCAAAATGGCGACTTGCGCGGATGTGATCGAGGTTTTTT
>NZ_CALHII010000020.1 GCF_938030815.1 uncultured Campylobacter sp. | reverse complement strand
CTGCTTTATGCCTTTTGGCACGCGTTTTTCCCGTTGTTGTTGCTTTCCTTTGTTTTTCTTTGGTATCGGCGGGAATTGGCTTGGCGGATTAAGCGGAAAAAGCCCAAATTTTTTTGGGGGTTATTCAGTTTGGAGGAAGAGGCCCATCCGTTTGTCAATGTTAGATTTTGGCTTTTTGGTGTGGTATGGAATCTACTCATTATAACATTGATGATGGTGAGTATCCACAAAGCAAATGATATTGTTATATATGAAACATTATCAAAAATATTTTATGAAGCAGTAGCCTATATCTACCCTGGTCATGCGGATAGCGAATTTGCGATTGCCAAACGGGCGCTGCAAGATGCGTGGGCTGCTCGCTTTCAAATTTTATCCTTATCTTACTTTAAACGCGCCGTTTTCAAGGCCGTTTACGAGATTATTGACCGCTTCGATGATCGCTAGGCTTAGCACCTTGCCGTTTAGCGTCGAATCATAGCCCGCAGTGCCGCCGAAACCTAGCACTTCGCGGTTTGATAGCTCGTATTCGCCCGCGCCCTGGGTCGAAAAGACCACCTCGGACGTTCTGACGTCAACGATGTTTAAATTTACTTTAGAATACGCGGTTTGAGTCTTTCCCTTGCCTAAAATTCCAAACAGCTGATGATCTCCGGTCGTCTTGCGGCCGAATTCAGTCACGTCGCCGGTGATAACGTATCTGGCGCCTTTTAAGTTTTGTGCGCTTTTGGAGATTGCGCTTTCCTCTTTGATGGCGCGCATATTCGTGCGATCAAGCACCGAGAAACGTCCTGTTTGTTGTAAGCTTGAGATCAAAATTGTCTGCGCTTGGTTGCCCAGTCTGTCCTCCCCGTCGGAGAACACCCCATTGTTGTAAGAGGACTGGTTGTTAAAGCGTCCTACCGACACGGCGATCCTCTCGCCAGAGTAATTGGTATTTAGACTCGCTACCGTAGGGGTTTGCACTACGCGAGAGCTTTCTTTCGCGCATCCGCTAAATAGCGCCAGCACCGAAGCCGCAATAACGGCAGCCGATATGGTTTTTTTGAAATTCATTCTTTACTCCTTGAAAAAATTTACGTATAATATCTCATTGTTTCTTAAAATTTTATGTATAAATTTAAGCGCATAAATTTAGCAAAACGGGAGCGATTATGCTTAATATTTTACTAGTCGAAGACGACGAGGCTTTGAGCTCGGCGATAAGGGAAAAGCTGCTTGATGAGGGCTTTAGCGTGAGCTGCGCCTTCGACGGCAAGCAGGCGGCAGAGGCACTGGATGAGGCGCACTTCGATCTGATCATCTCGGACGTGATGATGCCTAAGATGGACGGCTTTGAGCTTAGCAGATACGTTAGGCGCGACGGCAAGAGCCAGCCGATACTGATTATAACGGCAAAAAGCGAGATCGAGGATATGCAGACGGGCTTTAAAAGCGGCGCGGACGATTATATGAGCAAGCCGATAAATTTAAAAGAGCTCGTGCTGCGCGTGCATGCGCTGCTAAGACGCGCAAAGATCGCGAACGAAAAGCGACTTCTCATCGGCGGAAGCGAGCTTGACTATGATACGCTTAGCGTCCGTGCGGCGGGCGAGCGTATAAGCCTAGCGCCGAAGGAATTTCGTCTTTTGTTTTTGCTGCTAAGCTACGCGGGCAGAATTTTTACGAGATTTGAGATAATGAGCGAAATTTGGGGTTACGAAACGGACAGCGACGAGCGCGTCGTCGATACGCACATCAAAAAGCTGCGGGCGAAATTCGAAAACTCCAAAGATTTTGAGATAATCACCGTGCGCGGGCTCGGCTACAAAGCCGTAAAAAAGGAGCGAGCGTGAAAAAATACCTCATCAGCCTTAAAAGCTTCATCGCGTTTTACTCTTCGCTCGCATTCGGCGTGATAAATTTCATCGTCTGCTTTGCGGTTTGCATGCTTTTTTACATAGGCATCGGCGGCAAGATCGGCGGGTTTTGGGACGGAGTGGCGCTGTGCGCGATCATCTGTCTAATCACGATGGCGCTAAATTTTACCCTGCTTTACTTCGGACTTAAAATTTTATTCCGCCCGATCAAGCGGCTACTAGACGCGATCACCGCGATCGCAAACGGCGATTTTGAGGCGCGCGCCGAGCGCAAGCTACACGGACATCGCACCGATTACGTCTATATGCACGAGCTCGACGAGCTCGTAGTAAACGTCAATAAAATGGCGCAGAAGCTGCAAAAGCACGAGCAACTGCAAAAGGAGTTCGTCTCAAACGTCTCGCACGAGATGAAAACGCCGATCTCCTCGATCGCCGCGTTAAGCGAGATGATAGAGGGCGGCGTGAGCGAGGAGCGCGCGGTGCGATACGCAGCCTCGATCGGCGCGGAAGCAAACCGCCTAAGCAAGCTCTGCACCGACATGCTAAAGCTAACGAGACTTGATAGCGGCGCGGCGATCCGCCTAGATGAAGCGGTACGTATCGACGAGCAACTGCGACAATGCATCATATCGCTAAGCCAAAGCTACGAAGGGCACGAGTTTGAGCTAGATTTATCGCCGCTTAGCGTGCGATCAAACGCGGGACTGCTAAATCAAATTTGGCGAAATTTGATCGAAAATGCGCTTAAATACTCGCAGCCGAGCGGTAAAATTTTCGTTTGTTGCTGCGCTTGCGATGGCTTTGCGCAGGTGAGCATCAAAGACGAAGGCATCGGCATCTCGCGCGAGAAGCTGGATAAAATTTTTGACCGATTTTATCAGTGCGAGGAATCGCACAAACAGCTTGGTAGCGGGCTTGGGCTTAGCATCGTACGCAGAGCGCTCGATATTTTAGGCGGGCGGATCGAATACGAAAGCGAACCCGACGTCGGAACCGAGGCGCGCGTTAAAATTCCGCTTTAAATTTCAGATCAAGACGGTGCGGATGATCTGCGTCTTGCAATTCATAGCTCGCCGTAAAATTTTGCCCCACAGGCAAAGTCGCGCCGATGCAAGCTTTGACGATACGGGCCCTGACGGCGCAAGCTACGCCAATGCAAGCTTTGATGACGTAAAAAAGCGCGGGTGTGTCGCGCGCCGCATTCACATAAAATTCTGCTTTAAATTTTATATCGATTTGCCGCGGACGCCTCGCGCGCCGCGACGAGGTCGGAATTCTGCTTTAAATTTACCGCGCGCTGCGACTTTGCCGCCCTTTACAACTTTACCGCGCATTACGGCGGGCGGCAGGCTCGCTTAAATTTGCCGCGCCTTAACACAGGTAGCTGGATTTTGCCTGAAATCTGCCGCCGCTCGCACTTTACGACAGGCGGTAAAAATTTCGCCGTAAATTTTAAAAGACACATTAAGAACACAATCACCTTATATAATCCCGCCTATAGATCGATCGGGTACGCCCCTAGCGGCCCGAGCCCGGCAAACAATAAAATTAAAAACAAAGGAGAAGCGATGAGTAAGGCCGTACTTCACTCAGTGTTAGCGATAGAAGCCATTTTATGGGGGCTTTTATCGGCTGTGATTATAGGTGCGTAAATTTTACGCTTTGAGCTAGGCGATCCGCCGAAATAATTTATAAAATTTACGAAATTTGCGCCCTACTTCGCATCCGCTGCGAAAAGGGGCGCACCTGCGCTAACTATCTAAACTAAAATTTTAATCCGCTCGCCACGCACGCAAACCTCACTACGTACAAATCCATACCGCAGGCTAGCCGGCCGCACACAAACCTCGCTGTGCGCAAACACATCGCCGCGAATAAAGCGGCCGCGCAACTAAAAATCGAATAAAATTTTAAATACTACTAGCGGACGAACGAGCCTATTTCGCCCTATTTCGTCCGCGCCTTTTGCAATATGTGCTCGCTCGCAAAACAGCTTGCGATAGGAAAATGATTTGAACGGTGCGGATTTTAAAATACGCGACCCTCTCTCAATCGCGCAAATTTACGCCTTTGCCGCTAAGCGATTTTTAAAAGCTCTCAAGCTAAAATTTATCCCGATTTAAGATCAAATTTAAACCAAACGGCGAAAATTTCACGAGAGACGCCGCAAATGGCGAAATCTCAAAGGAGCCTAACGTGAAAAGATTGATAGATTTCCTGAGACGCATTTATGCGGACCTGCTTGCAGGCAGGGCGCTACTACATCCGATCCTGCTTGCGGCTATATTTTTAGCGGCGAAATTCGGCGCGCTATATGCCATAGATGAAAAAATTTTAGGAAGCGGCTATGATTTGGGGATATTTGGAGAATTCGCTTATTACATATTTTTTGATTTTGTCGCAGGTGCCTATTTTATAGCTCTTTGCGCGCATATAATCTACGCTTCGCCTAAAGTCAAATCGCTTAAAATTTTACGTAAAATTTTACTCGCGGCAATCTTGGCGTCTTGCGCGCTTGATAGCTGCGTCGATATTGTCTTTGGGCATATTTTGCGCCTTTG
>NZ_CALHII010000019.1 GCF_938030815.1 uncultured Campylobacter sp. | reverse complement strand
CGGTATTTGGATCTTTTTTAAAGTAAGGAGAATTTGCAGCAGCATCGATATATTCCTCGCATTTACCGGTATCATCCTTATACTTCTTACAAAATTGGCTCTCATAATCCGGTCTAAAGATAAGTTTTGCATCGAAAGGCTTATCGGAGATTTGAGTATATAGTCTATCATCGTCGTCATTTTTACTAAAATTCTTATTGACTACCTGCAAACCGCTTAAAGGTAGGATATTAACGCTTTTAGAAACCTTTGTCGCGTCGCATAATTCAAGCTCGGAAGCGCTATCCATCTCTATGAAGACTCGCTGACCGCCGCCTATATCTAGGCTCATCTTATAACTTAGTGTCACGGCAGGAGCCTGCAATATGGTTGCGCCCGTATTGACGGTGGCGTTAAACTCACCATACGCCGCTTTACCTGGCTGCATTAATCCGCCTACAAGTACAGGACTACCGCCCGGTGTTGAAGAAGGAGTTAAGTCTCCCGCGCCTTGACCTATATAAAATTTCAATATATTACCGTCAAGCGCAGTAAACTGCCTATCGTTATAGATAGGATCCGTGACATTTGGGGTGCCGCCATTTATGACATCTTTCATCGTCTTATATGCACCCTTTTGACCATCGCGTAGATAGACCAGCTTCTCTGCAGCCGCCGCAGGTATGGTATCCGTAGTGGTATTGATAGGATCATTTACGACTAGCTCGTTATTTATAGTAGCGCTATCTTTGGTATAGGTAGCGCCGGCTTGACCAAAGTCGATCGATACTACCGCACCTGCTGCATCTTCGCTATCACCACCATTTAGTCTATTTTCAAATTTCATTCTATAATAGATATTTTCACCCGCAACTACCGGGTTTTTGATCTGCTCAGGCTTATTATCAGTAACCTCAGAGCCGCTATATCTGGAGCCTATAACTTTTCCGTGTTGCGGATCTTCATCTTTAGTTCTAAAGAATTTTACCCAGTTAGCGGCGTTATATACCTCATACTGATAGCACATTTGAGGGACATACAAATCGGCGGAAATAGCAATCATACTTATGAAGTTTTGATCGGCTTGACCTCCGTTGAGATCTTCATACGCCGCACCCAAAGAGATGTTTAGACTAGATTGCGCATTCTTCATCTTTGAACCGATATCGAATTCGTCCAGATCAAATCCACCTAAATAACCAGTGCCGTATGGATAGCTATACTTATAGGTGCCGTTATCATTTATAAGTAAAGCGACAGAGCCGTCGTATATATTAGCGCGATCGTTAGCTAACCGTTGATTAACCACACCGGATCCGTATAGCGAATCCATTTGTGCGGTTCCTTTGTGTTGAACTTTAAAATACTCGTCGGAGGTCATTTGTCTCTCGCCACCAAACCCTAAAAACCCTAGCTTTGCACTTACGGACCCACTTCTAGGTGTATAAAATCCATTGATGGTAGCGTTAATGTTTATAGGCGTATATCCCTTATCCCAAGGGGTGAGGACAAAATAATCGCCGTAAATAGTTACGTTTTTTGGTTTAAAATATTTATTTTTATATTCTACGGCCTCTTTATAAGTCATTTTTTGACCCGTTACGCTATCGTTAGATTGTAAATTATCTAGCAAAGCCCTTCTGGACGGGGCGGTTTTATCATATACTACGATTATTCCCCATCCGCCGTACGGCCCAAGACGAACGCTGTTGAACTCTCCATTGGTAAAATCTGCACCGCTTTGATCCTCACCATCACTCGTTTTTACGTTTCCTACAGTAAATTCAATGCTGTCGGAATAAGGTTCAAAATATTGCTTGACTAGATCGGTAATATCTTTAGTGCAGCCATATTTTAAACGCAAACGTAAGGGCTTGCGAGATTCTGCCAAAAAGTTCCAAGCAGCCGTTCCTTCGCATCTATCTCTCTGAACATCTTTTATTATGCTAGCTGTACCTTTCGAGCTTTTCATTTTAAATTTCACCCGTGTATACCCCTTAGCAAAACCGGTCAATTTTTTTCCGTCTTTGCTGTTGTATTCTGCTTTGCTGTCAAAATCAGTCGTGCTGAATATATTTCCCTGCCAATAAAGTCTCGCATAGACTATATCGTCTTTAGTCACGCCCTTAGGAAGCCTCAAAACAGCTTTTGAACTATTCAAATAAAACTGTCCGTCGCCGTCATCTTTAATGTATGTGCCTTTTGCTCCCCACATGTAACCATGGCCTAAAGCAGAAGGCCAGCTTAATTTAATCACCGGCTTTCCAGTCACGGCGTAGTCTCCAAAGACGTATGTGCCCGCACCGCCGAATCTAACTATCGGCTTTTGGTTTAATTCGTCAGACGGAAAGTTTTTTATAGTGGTGAAATTATACAAACCCTCATTTCCGTTCCAAGTCCAACCACTTCTGCCTATCTTTCCGTCCAGCACGCCATCGTCACGATACTCGTTGCTTATTGGGGTAGCAGGATTTATCTTCACGTTCGACCTAACATCATCTGCGAATACTCCCGTCGCGAAACAAAACAACAGCGCCAAAATGGGCGCAAAGCTAAAACTCTTAACTTTCATGATACTACCCTCCGGTCAATAACATAATTTTTGACTATTATTTTACATTTTTTTTGCTTAAATTACAGTGCAATTTGAAAGATTTATAATTAAAATTTAATTTATTTCAAATGGGACGGCAAATAACGACAACGCGATGAAAACTTAACGATGAAAAAATTTCATAAAATATAAAAAATGCGGAAATTTATCAAAAATTTCAGCAAATTTTAAAATTCAAAAGCTCTGTTACGATTTGATGTTGAAATAAATTTTACATCCGCTACGAAAAGCCGGCTCGCTTACGGCGAGTTGAGCGCGATTTTTTGCTCACGCAACTTCACCCACATTCGCTTTACGGCTTCACTGCTCGTAGATAATTCTCGCAACAAGGCTTGTCACAACTAAAAATCGGCGGTATTACTCTGTAAAAATTCCTAGTGCAGCGAATTAAAGACATCGCAATTTGGACTTTGCAAAAACATGACCAGCTATTTTTCCAAAGTTCATCGGCGCTA
>NZ_CALHII010000018.1 GCF_938030815.1 uncultured Campylobacter sp. | reverse complement strand
AAGCGACAGCGCCAATGATGCCTACGTGAGCCTAAGCCAGATCCGCAAATTTGCCCTGCGCGTCGGCGACATCGTCACAGGCCAGGTGCGCGAGCCGAAGGATCAGGAGAAGTACTACGCGCTTTTAAAGATCGAAGCGATCAATTATAAATCGATTCAAGAGGCCAGAGAACGCCCGCTATTTGATAATCTCACGCCGCTTTTCCCGACCGAAAAGCTCAAGCTTGAATACGATCCTATGCGCCTTACTGGTCGCGTGCTCGATCTTTTCACCCCGATCGGCAAGGGGCAGCGCGGGCTCATCACGGCGCCTCCGCGTAGCGGTAAAACGGAGCTTATGAAGGAGCTTGCCAACGGCATTACGCGCAACCACCCTGAGGTCGAGCTTTTGGTGCTACTAGTCGACGAGCGCCCCGAAGAGGTGACCGACATGGAGCGCAGCGTGCGCGGCGAGGTATTTAGCTCGACCTTCGATCAGCCCGCATTCAACCACGTCCGCGTCGCCGAGCTCGTCATCGAAAAGGCAAAACGCGCTGTCGAAAATGGCAAGGACGTCGTCATCCTGCTCGATAGCATCACTCGCCTTGCGCGCGCCTACAACACTGTCACGCCTAGCAGCGGCAAAGTCCTAAGCGGCGGCGTGGACGCAAACGCCCTGCATAAACCGAAGCGCTTCTTCGGTGCGGCGCGAAATATCGAAAACGGCGGCTCGCTCACCATTGTCGCTACCGCGCTCATCGAGACCGGCTCGCGAATGGATGACGTGATCTTCGAGGAGTTCAAAGGCACGGGCAACAGCGAGATTATTCTCGATCGCAACATCTCGGATCGTAGAATTTACCCCGCGATCAATATCACCAAGTCCGGCACGCGCAAAGAGGAGCTTTTGCAAGGCAGCGAAAATCTGCAAAAGATCTGGGCGCTGCGCTCGGCGATCTCGACGATGGACGACGTCGAGGCGCTAAAATTTTTATATGCCAAGATGCTAAAAACCAAAGATAACACCGAACTGCTATCGATAATGAACGGCTAAATTTTATTAAATTGATTCGTTATGAAATTTAATGCTTTATTATTCTTGCGTTAGGTTTTATGTAAACGACTTAGATTTTGATAAGAGATAGTCAAGGATTTTGGTTGTGGAGGAATAGGTCAGCTCATTTTTTTGAGTACAACATACTCTCTATGAGCTTAAATCTATAAAAATTAAACAATATAAGTGAGTAATTCTATGAGTAATGATTTACAGCATCCAAAGTATAGACCAGATATAGACGGTTTAAGAGGAATAGCCGTTTTATCTGTTGTGGCTTTTCATGCTTTTCCAAATAAAATAAGTGGCGGTTTTATAGGTGTAGATATATTTTTTGTAATATCTGGATTTTTAATTTCTACGATTATTTTTAATAATTTAGAAAAAGG
>NZ_CALHII010000017.1 GCF_938030815.1 uncultured Campylobacter sp. | reverse complement strand
TTGAATTTTGCTCGCTTGATGAACTATTTGTTCTATCTGCACTCGCAAAATTCTGCACAACCTGCAAATCTTCATCGCGATACTTTGCCTCGTCATTTTGAGTTAAATTTGAAACAGAATTCTCACTTAAATTTGACGCTCGGCATCCGTTTAAATTTGATAAATTTTGTCCGTCCGCAAAGTAATAGCGCAGATGATAGAGCTTGCCTTTGTTTTCCTTGTGCTCGACCTCCACGTCGCTTAGCGCGCCGTCGTGCGTGCACCAGTTCACCATATAGTTTCCGCGCACGATGAGCCCCGCGTCGTATAAGCTTACGAAGGCTTTGCGCACGGCGTTTTTAAGCCCCTCGTCCATCGTGAAGCGCTGTCTGCTCCACGCGGGCGTGACGCCCAGGCGCTTCATCTGCTTTACGATCTGCCCGCCGCTTTGCTCCTTCCAGCGCCAAACGTGCTTTAAAAACTCCTCGCGCCCTATCTCTTCTTTTTTGATCCCTTGCGCCAAAAGCTCGCGCTCGACGACGTTTTGCGTCGCGATGCCTGCGTGGTCTAACCCCGGCTGCCACAGCGTTTTGTAACCGTCCATTCGCTTGTATCGCGTCATTATGTCTTGTAGCGTATAAGTGAGCGAATGCCCGATATGAAGCACTCCGGTAACATTCGGCGGCGGTAGCATAATGCAAAAGTTTTTGCCTTTTTGCTGGATATCTTTATTTCCGTCGATCTCGAAATAGCCGCGCTGCTCCCAAATTTTATAAAAGCTCTCCTCTACGGCTTTCGCGTCGTAAAAATCTGCCATTTTCAGCCCTTTTTTAAAATTTTAAATTTTGCGATTTTAGCGGAATTTATGTAAAGCGCTCATTAAAGCGTGCCAATTCTGCATTATACAATAAAATGTAGTATTTAAATATATGTAAAAATATCGAATTTTAGAATATTTTAGATAAAATTTTGAAAAATCATATAAAAACACTTGACATTAAAAATTCTACCTGCTATAATACCGCGAAATTTTAACCAAAAGGATTAAATATGAAGAAATTTCTTCTCGCTTCGCTTCTTAGCGCCAGCGTCGTCAGCTTCGCTCTTGCCGAAAAAATCGTAGTAGCCGCTACTCCGATACCGCATGCCGAAATTTTAGAGCAGATCAAGCCCGATCTAAAAGCCCAAGGCTACGATCTTGAAGTAAAAGTTTTCAACGACTACGTAACCCCGAACCTCGCTACCGACAGCGGCGACGTGGATGCGGGATTTTTTCAGCACGTGCCGTATATGGAGGAATTTAACGCTAATAAAGGCACGAAGTTAAAAGCGACCGTGGGCGTGCATTTAGAGCCGATGGGCATCTACAGCCATAAGATTAAAAATTTAAAAGATCTTAAAAACGGCGCTAAAGTTGCCGTGCCAAACGATCCGACTAACGAAAGCCGAGCTCTTGATCTGCTCGTAGCCGCGGGGCTCATCGAAGTTGATCAAAACGCCAAGCTTCGCACGCCGTTAGATGTCACGAAAAATCCTAAAAATTTAGAAATTTTAGAGCTTGAAGGCGCCGCGCTTCCACGCACCCTGGGCGATGTAGATATTGCAGTCATCAACTCAAATTTTGCCTTTAACGCAAATTTAAACCCAATCAAGGATTCGCTATTTTTAGAAAAGGCTGAGGGCAATCCTTACACAAATGTCATCAGCGTTAAAGAAGGCAACGAAAACAGCCCTAAAATCAAGGCGCTAGATAAAGCGATTCAAAGCGAGAAAGTGAAAAAGTTTATCGAGACGCAATATAAAGGCGCAATCATTCCATCGTTTTAACTCCTCTCTTTTTAAAATTCGGCGCAGGATTCGCGCCGAATTTGCTAGCATTCGCTATTTTGTTTACTATCTTTTTTTATAATTGCACGAAATTTACCGAATAAAGGAAAAATAATGAAAAGAATTTTATCTTTCAGCTTTGTTGCCGCTATGGCTATATCTTCGCTTAATGCAGGCGTTTTGGCTACTGCAAAAGACGCAAATATCACTATTACGGATGAGGATGTTGCACCGTTTTTGGCTCAAGGTATGCAGCACGGCGGGCAGGAACCGACCGCCGATGAGAAGAAAAAACTAATCGATGATCTAATCAAATACAAACTTCTAATCGCAGAGGCGAAAAAATCAGGTATTGAAAACAGCGACGAATATAAGCATCAGCTAGAGCTTGCTAAAGATGGCATCGCATTTAATCTATGGCAACGCGAACAGGCTAAAGACGTAAGCATCAGCGACGAGGAAGCTAAAAAAATTTATGATGAAAATAAACAGAATTTCATGCAACCAGATTCCGTTACTGTAAGCCATATCTTAGTAGCAGACGAAAAGGCTGCTAAAAACGCGATTGCGAAATTATCAAAAGTCAAAAAAGAGAATTTAAAAGAGGAATTTAATAAGCTAGCTAAAGAAATTTCAATCGATCCAAGTGCTAAAGAAAACGGTGGCGATTTGGGCTCTTTCGGTAAAGGTATGATGGTGCCGGAGTTTGAAAAAGCGGCTTTTGCGCTAAAAGATGGTGAGATGAGCAAAACGCCGGTAAAGACACAATTCGGATATCATGTAATCTACAAAGAAAGCAGCAAAAAGGCTGAGACTATGCCGTTTGAAAAGGTAAAAGATCTCATCAAAAATCAGCTACTTCCAAGCAAAGTAAACAAAAAAATTGATGACAAGGCTAATGAGTTATTCGGCAAACTAAACATCGAATACGCAAAATAGTTTTAATTTTAAGGCGCGAGGCTATTAAATTTATATGCAAGTTCGCTGCGGCAGTAACTTGCAGGGATAAATTTTAGCCCGCGCCTTTGTTTTATATGCGCTAAATTTTGTGAAATTTTAAGATCACTCTTGTATCGCCGGATTGTTAAATTCTAAACTTATTCGCTCTGTCGATGTTAAATTTTGCGGAATTTTAAGTACAGCCGGTTTTTTTACATTAAATCAAGGAATTCAAATGCTTTCTAATATCGTAAATTTTATCGTAGAATTTGTCGCGGGCTGGGGATACCTTGGCGTTTTTGTGATGATGTTTTTAGAAAGCAGCTTCTTTCCTTTCCCAAGTGAAGTCGTGATGATCCCTGCAGGCTATCTGGCCTCAAAATCGCAGATGAGCTTTATTGCGGCATTTGTTTGTGGGCTTGGCGGCAGCATCACCGGCGCGCTGTTTAATTACTATCTATGCTACTTTTTTGGACGTAAAATTATCGCTAAATACGGAAAATACGTAGGCATCACCGAGGAGAAATTTGCAAAATTCGAAGCGTTTTTTAACCGCCATGGCGAAATTTCAACGTTTAACTGCCGCCTAATCCCTGGCATCCGTCAATACATCAGCCTTCCTGCGGGGCTTGCAAAGATGAATGTCGCGCGCTTCGTGCTATTTACCGGACTTGGAGCTGCGATTTGGACATTAATACTTATGAGCTTGGGATATTTCATCGGCGAAAATGAGGAGCTAATCAAGCAAGATCTGCATCTAATTACGATCGCTCTGTTCGCTGTCGTCATTATAATCTCGCTCCTATATATTTATTTTATAAAACGCAAAAGATAGCTCCGCGCTAGTAAATATAAATACAATGAAAAATTCCATTTTATCGCCTTTAACTTCAAATTTTTCAAATTATAATTTAAGCTAAACAAGAATTTTTATAATTTTACTTTCATAATCTGCGTGCAATACGATATTTCTATTAAAGTGTAATTATGCCTTAGTAGCGAATTCTAAAATATTTTTTAAGTAAAATTCTATTTAAAGCCTTAAACAATCATACTAATTTCTAAATTTTAATTTTTCGTTACGTTTTAAGCTGCTTTTAATACTAAAAGCTTTAAAATTCCATTAACAATTTCAACGAAAGGACTTATTATGGCAAAGACCAGAAAAGAACACGATTTCATCGGTGAATTAGAAATTTCCGACGATTTTTACTACGGTGTGCAGACATTTAGGGCACTAGAGAACTTCCATCTAAGCGGACGAGCGCTCAAAGACTATCCATTTTTTATCAAGGCATTTGCACAAATCAAAAAAGCAGCTGCACTAGCCAATAAAGAGGTCGGAGTCCTAGACGCACAAAAAGCCGATGCGATTGCAAAAGCTTGCGACAGGCTCATCGCAGGAGAGTTCAGAGATCAATTCGTAGTTGATATGATCCAAGGTGGCGCCGGAACTTCAACGAATATGAATACCAACGAGGTCATTACCAATATAGCTTTGGAGAGCATGGGACATAAAAAGGGTGAATACCAATACCTCCATCCAAACGACCACACAAATTTGGGTCAAAGCACCAACGATACCTATCCTAGCTCGATCAAAGTCGCCGCTTACGCCAAGCTAACCGATCTATTAAAAGCTATGGAAAATTTGAAAAAAGAGCTTGAAGTTAAAGCCAAAGAATACAAAGATGTCATCAAAATGGGAAGGACGGAGCTTGAGGATGCCGTCCCTACTACTCTTGGAAATACTTTCAACGCTTTTGCTACCTACATCAAAACCGATATCGCGCTTATCAAAGCTGCTAGAGAGTCGATGACTTACTTAAATATGGGCGCTACGGCGATTGGTACGGGCATCAACTGCCACCCTGATTACAAAAACGTAGTCGAGAAAAAACTGGGCGAGATCACCGGCGTTAAATTTAAAGCCGCAGAGGACTTCATCGCCGCCACACAAGACACTGCGGACTTCGTCCACGTTAGCGGCGCGTTAAAAACAGCAGCCGTCCGCCTAAGCAAAATCGCAAACGACCTACGTCTTATGAACTCCGGTCCTAGATGCGGACTAGGCGAAATCGAGCTTCCTAAGATGCAGCCAGGCAGCTCCATCATGCCGGGCAAAGTAAACCCAGTCATCGCTGAGGTTGTAGGCGAGGCTTGCTATGAGGTAATCGGCAACGACGTAACTATCATGCTTTGCTCCGAGCGCGGAGAATTTGAGCTAAATGCATTTGAGCCTGGCATCGCATATGCGTTATTTAACTCGATCGTGCTTTTGGAAAATGCGATGAATACACTAGCTGAAAAAGCTATCAAACATCTAAAAGCAAACCCTGAAGCTTGCCTAAAATCGGTGCTAAATTCCGTTGGTATCGTTACTGCATTCAATCCATATATCGGTTACGAAAAATCCGCAAGTATCGCCAAAGAGGCGCTTCAGACCGGAAAATCCGTCGGCGAAATCTGCTTAGAGCGCGGATATTTGAAAAAAGAGGAGATCGATAAGATCCTAGAGCCTAAATCTATGCTCAACCCACATATGAGCAAAAAATAGTTCCAAACTAGGTGCGGCGCGGAATTTCGTCGGTTAATTTAATAGGCGAAATTCCGCAAAATAGAATTCTAAATAGATAAGATTGATCGTGCAGAATTCCGTAGATGCAGAATTTCATCAAGTTAGATTTAGCTTCCGTGGAGTAAAATTCCACTTGCGAAATTTTAGGATAAAATTCCGTATAGAATTCCGACCACTGAATTATAAAGATAATTCGGATTTTATCTGCTGAAATCTTTAGAATTCTGCGCGCCGTTAAAAAAATTACTTTATAAGGAGTTTTGCAATGGACTTTATGGTGATATTGCAATTTATCGTGTTGCTCGGCGGCATCTACCTAGGCGTTAAGCTAGGCGGCATGGGCGTCGGTTATGCAGGCGGCTTGGGCGTTGTCGTCCTAGCTATTTTGGGCATGAAGGTCGATATGAAGGATATCCCGATTGACGTTATCCTAATTATCGCATCGGTAATCTCCGCGATTACGGCGCTGCAAGTCGCAGGCGGACTTGATTATTTGGTTCAGGTAGCATCTAAAATTTTAAGGAAAAATCCTAAACAGATCAACTTCCTAGCGCCTATCGTTACCTATCTACTTACGATACTAGCGGGCACCGGACACACTGCGTTTTCTATGATCCCGGTTATCGTCGAGGTTGCTAAGACGCAAAATATCAAACCTAGCGCGCCTCTTGCGCTCTCGGTCGTTTCGTCTCAGGTAGCGATCACTGCGAGCCCTATTTCGGCGGCGTTCGTCGCTATGAGCGGTCTGTGCGAGAAGCTAGGCGTTAGCTATCCTAAGCTTTTGTTTATCTGCATCTCTACTACCTTCGTAGCTATGATCATCACGGCTTTCATTGTAAATAAATTCTACGATCTTGATCTTTCAAAAGACCCTGTTTACAAAGAGAGGCTTTCAAAAGGTCTTGTAGCCGAGATCAAAGCTGAGGAGTATAAAGAGCCGAAGCCTTACGCGAAAAGATCGGTTGCTATATTTGCTATCGGCGTTTTAATCGTCGTTTGCTATGCGCTTGCGATCTCAAAGAGCGTCGGCTTGGTAGAAAAACCGATCCTTTCAAGAGATAGTGCGATTATCAGCTTTATGCTAACTATCGGCTTTCTTATCGCTGTTTTGTGCAAGATCGATACGGGCAAACTGCTCTCTACCAGCACTTTCCAAAGCGGTATGAATGCGTGCATCTGCGTCATCGGTATAGCATGGCTCGGTACCACTTTTGTAAACGGTCACATCGACAGCATCAAAGAGGTAGCTAAAAACGTCGTTACGCAGTATCCTTTCGTACTAGCCGTCGCGCTATATTTCCTAAGCTGCTTACTATACTCGCAGGCTGCAACCACAAAGGTTATGATGCCTGCCGTTGCCGCCGCGCTTGGAATGACTAGCCCTGAAAATTCCGGTCAAATTTGGATCTTAGTCGCATCGTTCGCAGCCGTTTCAGGCTTGTTCGTGCTCCCTACCTATCCTACGACGCTCGGCGCGATCGCCATGGACGATACCGGAACGACTAGAGTCGGTAAATTTGTATTTAACCACTCATTCTTCCTTCCGGGAACCATTATGGTTGCGCTTTCGGTCGCTCTAGGATTTTTAGTAGCTCCTGCGCTAATCTAAGATTAGTATTCCTTTCATTTGCGCCGAATTTTTCGGCGCATTTTTAACCACATTTAAAATCTTTAATATAATTTAGTAGGTAAAATTCTATCGATTTTGGGGCCTGCCGTATTTGCTTATAAATTTAACTTCTAATCGCATGCAAAAACTACAAGCCTGCTAGTAAAGTTTGAGTGGAAGTAAAATTTCACTTGAAATTTCATATCCATATTATGATAGATGATAAATCAAAATTTCAGCCAAAAAACATATAATGTAAGAAATTCAAAACAAGGAGAAAATATGAAAAACCTAATCATCATCGCTCATCCCGATATGGCAAGCTCACACGCAAACAAGGCGTGGCGCGAGGTAGCCAAAAAGCAAGCGGATAAATTTGATATTCACGAAATTTACGCTGCTTATCCGAACGGCGAAATAAACGTAGCGCGCGAGCAGGAGTTACTTTTAAGCCACGATAAAATTATCATTCAGTTTCCACTTTATTGGTACAGCTATCCGTCGCTTTTAAAGCAATGGTTCGACGATGTATTTGCCTACGGCTGGGCTTACGGTAGCACCGGCGACAAGCTAAAAGGCAAAGAATTCTCCCTAGCGATCACTATAGGCGACGAGCAAAACAACTATAAAAAAGACGGCACGATCGGATTTGGCATAGAAGAAGTTATCACGCCTTTTAAATGCGCGATGAATTTTACGGGTGCTAAACTGCTGCCGTGCCACTTTGGCTATGGATTTTCATTTCATCCAGATAGCGAATATATCGCAAAAAGTGCAGAAAAATACGAAGAATTTTTAGCAAAATTTTAAAATTTACAAAGGCAAAATCGCCTTTTAGTCGCAAAATTTTATTTTAAAAAGTGACTGATGAAAAATAGTCTCGTTTCATCCTAACTGCTTGATACGATTCCTGCATCGCTATTTTTGCGTTGCACACGCAGCCTGCTGAATAATCCCCCACCCTTTTGATCGTAAAATTTTATCCTCCTAAAGGGACAAAAATTTGATTTAGAATTTATATGAAATCGCCATACTAAGCGCTTTTTCGTAGCGACTATCCGTAATCGGCGAGC
>NZ_CALHII010000016.1 GCF_938030815.1 uncultured Campylobacter sp. | reverse complement strand
GTACGAGTTCAAGTCTCGTCGGTCGCACCATCTATCAAAATTTTCTCCTATTTTTTTGTTTTTTGAATTTTTAAATAATTTTTTAAGCCCTATTTTTGGGAATTTTAAAATTATTCTTAAAAAATTCTTAGCACCGAGAATCATCGATTCATACATATATTTTAAGAAAAACTACTATATATTAAAAAATTGTATAGTAGCTTTTTTGCGCTCCTGCCTTGTTAATCCTTTGAGGAAATTCTATAATCTGCCTAAAATTACTATACAAAGGAAGAAAGATGACAGAAGTTTTTACCAAAATTAAGGATAATCCAATTTTTAAATCAGACCCTGACAAAGTAGTCAGGAATTTTATCTTGCCGCAATATAAGCGCACTATGGTCGAAGTCTTAGATGATTTTATAGCCGTTAAATTTTATAGCTCACCGGCCAGAGACGGAACGGTTAAAACACACAGGCACTATCACTATACGCAAGGTGGCAAGTTAATCAAAGCTCTAGGTAATGCCGATGAAATAACATTCGAAGGGGCTAGAATATTGTTAATATTCATAATTTGTGCTACCAAATACATGCTCTATGCTGCTCCTAGCGTATAGTTTGGGTTGCTATGGTGCATAAACATATAAGTTTTTGCTTCATTACCGTTTATGGCAGGTATGGTTACTTTTACAAATTCACCCTCCCTTAGCTCTCTACTAAGTGAGATTGTAAAATTCATCTTTCCTGCTTTTTCTACTGCATTTGCATTTGATACATTTACTGCTATCTCATCTGCTTTGTGTAGGGTTATGTCAAGACACTCTTGGTATGGATTAAAGTCTTCTATAATAAGGCTATCATTTACTATAAGCTTATTATCAATTAGTTCATATTTTATATTGTCTTTTGTTTTATATATGTTTGAGCCTTTTTCTATTTGAGTGCCGTCAGTTAGTTTGCGACCATGAAAATATACCTGACCTTTTCCATCCTCATCTCTTATAGTGTCTTTGCCGTCGGCAAAGTATGTATCATAGCCGGCTCCGCCAAGAAGCAAATCATCGCCATTTCTGCCTTGAAGCAAGTCATCTCCACTACCGCCGAAGAGGACGTCGGATTTTCTGTCGCCAAAGAGTGAGAATTTAGCTCCTGTGTTAATCAAAGGTCTGGCATATACTTTGTCGTTTGGCATTCTTACTTGTAAAACGCCGTTATCTGTGATTTCTATTTTTTTACTGTCTCTTGAACCAGTTAATTTATCATAAAGATTTTTTAAGTGGTTACTTATGTCAAAAAGCCCTGTGTCAAATGTAACTTTGTCTATTATGTTGGCTATGTCGATTGCTATTAAAATAGGGTTTGAACCTTTTAAAATTTTTGGCAAAATTAACAGACCAAAATCGGCAACGGCACCAGTAACCATTCTGCCATAATTTCCTTTTGAATATTCATCTGCCATATTTATAACACCACCAGTTGCACCTAATCCTGTCGCCCATTTTTGTGCCGTATATTTCTTGTTAAAAAATTCTTCCACATTAGAAACTTCACCATTTGCTTTGGCTTTCATATATTTTTGTAACAAATCCTTTGTGCCAGTCTCGTATGGCAAAGTATAGATATTGTTGGCGAGTTCGTCACCTTTTTGCGGCACCTTTTAAAAATTCAAACAATTTTTCAAAATCTTTTGCATTGTCAAAGATTTCTTTTTCTGCTTTGTCAAGCTCAAACTTAGCTGTCGCTTCTTTGCTGTATAAACTCATCGTTCGCTCCTTGTGTTATAAAAATTTTTATCAAAAATTCCAAAGCTAGTTTTAGCATTTGAAATATTTAATTTCACATTTTCTAAAAAGTATTTTTTAAATTCTTTAAATTCTTTGTCGTTGCAAATCATAATATTCATCACTTTTCCATTTTTGCTGTAAATGGTAAGACAATCATAAACGCTATCATTGATTTTGCCACCATTTATTGTATGAGTTATGATTTTTGGAATTGCATAAAATACAACGATAAGTGCAAAAATAAAAAACAAAATAATAGGCTCATTGAATGCAAAAATTGCGTATATGTATGTAGAAATAATAATCAAAAGTAAAATTTTGGCAACTAGTGAAATTTGTTCGCTTCCATCTCTAAAATCAACGCTAAATTTAACATTTTTAATATTTTTTACTTGCATAAAATCAAAAGATTTATCATTTTTAATTTGGCTTATCATTTCATTTTTCAGAATAAAATAATTTTTGCCCAAAAATTTCATAATGTAAGGAATTGCTACCATGAGAGATAAAATCGTAAAACCATTGACTTTTTCTGGTTTTGCGATACACAAAATAATAAAAGCTAAAATCATTAAAAATATACCAATCAAATTTACTTGTGGTTTGTAATCTTTTATAACAATCGGCTCTTTGTCGTAGTCCCTAGCCTCTTCTTTCCTTAGCACAGCACCGGCTTTAAATTTATCCAAATTAGGCTCTTTATAAATGGAATTTCGATGCATTCTATACGAAAGGGGATTAAAATTTTATAAAACGATACCCCACCGTCTATGGTAAATTTTAATTTCGAGCGCTCATATTTGGACCCCTGTGTTTGGACCGTCGCATTCAGGCTATCATCGGTCGTATTTGGGCAGCCGCTGCTCGCGCTTGGGGCTTCGCCGGTTTCGTTCGTGCGATCGCGCGGGCTTAAATTTAAAGCTTTTTAAAATACAAACCCTAGAGCGCTTTACAAATACCCTTCGAGACGCGATAAAATTTCGTCGCAAGCGCAGCTTCGCTTTACAATTTGGGCTAAAATTTGATATGATTGTGCGAAATTTCTATTGAACGGCTTTTCAAAATGAATAAATTTATAACCCAAAAAATAGGCGCTCTTGCGGGCTTTAGCGATGAAATTTTAAAAATTTTAGCATCGTTTGACGCGGATGTTTCGGACGTCAGGCTCGCTTTGCAAATTTCAAAAAACGCCCCCCTCGCGGATAAAATTTTAGATTTGGCCTTTTGCGGTTTGTCTAAATTTAGCGCCGAAGGGCTCGCGGAGCAAAATTTTGCCGCTACAGATGAGCGGTGCGATCTCCAAAGCACGGAGCCTGTGAAGTCCATAGGATGCGATTTACAAGACGCCGCAGACGAGTGGCGGCAAAACGAGTGCGCCGCGAGCGAGCAAGAAAGCGCAGACCTAGCAGGGCAGGGTGACAGTCTTAAATTTAATCGCTCAAATGACGCAAACGGCGCGAACTGCAGCGACGAGAATTTTAAATTTAACCCCTCGCAGGCCGCAAGCGATACGCAGCGGCAAAATCAGCACGCCGCTGCGAAAGCTGATTGCGCGCTAGGTTCGAGCATCTCTACGCAAGCCGCACAAACGCAACAGCAAGAACGAGAGCAGGAACAGGGGCAAGCGCAGCGGCAAAAACAGGGGCAAGAATGGGGAACGGCGCAGCAGCAGGGGCGAGAGCAGCCGGCGAAACAGGAGCAAGGCGACACGGCGCCAAAGACGCTAAATTTGCAGCGAGCGTTCGAGCTTTACGGGCGCGAGCAGATGCGGGCGTTTTTTCTATTCGCAGTATTCGACGAGATGCTAAAGCCGGATTTGCAGGCGTATCGCATCGATCGCGAAAAGCTCACGCAGGTCTCGCTACTGCGAAATCTGCTTATGTTTTCGTGGATCAAATCCTACCCGCAGATAGAGCAAAATATCCTTTCAAGCGTGATTTTAGTGGAGTTTGGGCGAGTTTTTATCGACGAGCAGGTGTGCGCGGCGGGCAAGGCGGAGGAATTTTACCATGCCATCAAAGGCTCGATCTTTCCGCAGGATTTTACCGACGTGGAGATGAAATTTAGCGGCACGAGCCGCGAAAGCGTCTCGCACGCGCTATTTGCGCATTTCGGGTTAGAGCAGATCGCACAGGACGCGCTGTATTCAAACGCCCCAGACGACGCGCCTTTTGAGAACAAATCCCGCTACGCGATGCTAAAGATCGCCAAAACCGCGGTCAATATCTACCACCACTTCGACGAGCTTAGTATCGACAACGCTTTAAATTTACTAGTCGAGTTCGGCTTCGAGCAAGAGGCGTTTTTAGAGGCTAAAGGCGAAATTTCGATATGAAAGAGTTCCTGCGCGCCTTTAACTCGGGCGTATTTGAAAAGGATCTTAGCGGCGAGCAAAAGGAGCTCGCGCGCAACCTCCTAAATATCGGTGCTATCAGCGCGCACAAGGGCAAGCTCTATCTAAACGACGGCTATGTTTTCGGCAGGCTCGACATCGCGCGCGACGGCACGGGCTATCTGCAAAGCTTCGACGATCGCTTCAAAGCCGATCTCATCATCGAAAACAGATATTTAAGCGGCGTGCATCTGGGCGATCTGATCCTAGCAAAAATTTTAAGCTCAAGAAAGTCCCGCCTGCACGCAAAGGTGCTGATGTGCGTTAAGCCCGCATTCTTAACGAGCGTGGTTTATACCAAAAGCTTCGGGCGCGAAATTTTAGGCGTAAACGTCAAAACTGGCCTCGCAAATCCGCTCAAAGCCACGCAAAAATCGCTAAAGCAGTTGCCTCCAAACACCCTTTTAAAGATCGATAATCTAACGAACGAAATTACCGAGGTGATCGGAAACTTAGCCGATCCCTTCGTCGATGAGAAAATTTCTTTAGCGATCTACGATAAAAACGACGAATTTAACGAAGCGTGCAAGCAGCAAGCCGCGAGCTTCGGCAGCGTATGTTCCACTTCGCCTATGCTCCTGCCTGTCATCAGTTTCCATAAGGCCGCTTTGTTGTGGGCCGTAACGTAAACGCTCCAAATCAACATGGCGATAAGGCCGATACTCGCAAACATTTTCAGCCTGATAGCGAGTGAGTTGCTGATGGTTGGTATTTTGTCTATAAGCGTTTGGTAAGCCTGTTTTAATGATTTGGGTGCGAAACGGCGCAGCGAATAGGCTACGGCAATATGGGAAAGAGTTTTGCTAAGAAATTGCGCG
>NZ_CALHII010000015.1 GCF_938030815.1 uncultured Campylobacter sp. | reverse complement strand
GAGCAGGACGGCACCTCGCATAACTTCGGCATTGAGCTTAAACACTGGGGCGGCATTAGCGGCAGCCGCGGCACGAAGCTTCCGGAGTTTATGAGCGAGGAGGAGCTGAAGCGGTTTTTGGACGCGATAAATCTAAGCGAGTTTCCCTCCTTTGCTCACCGCAACCGCCTGATCGTAAAAATCATCGTCTACACCGGCATCCGCGTGGGCGAGGCGATAAATTTAAAGCGCAAAGATATCGCGCCCGAGGGCGATCTTTTCGTCATCCGAATCCGCGGCAAGGGCAACAAATACCGCATCGTAATGATCAAGCGACACCTGATCGAGGAGCATCTAAACGCGCTGGAGACGAACTTTGCCAACAAAGAGGGCTATCTTTTCGTCACCAAAAATGGCGCACCGCTTACCCAGGCCTACGTCAGCGGCATCGTGGAGAAAATTTTAATGAGCGCGGGCATCCGCAAGGAAAAAAACGGCGCCCACATGCTGCGCCACACCTTCGCGACGATGCTTTACAAAAAGCAAAAGGACCTCGTGCTCGTCCAAGAAGCCCTCGGTCACGCGAGCCTAAATACTTCGCGCATCTACACCCACTTTGACAGCGATAAACTGCGCCTTGCGGCGAAAGTCGCGGAGGAATTCGAGGAGTGAAATTTTAAAATTTGAGATGGCGCGAGGCTTGCTTGAGCGAGATTTTTTAAATCTCGTTTTGATGCGACTTTGAAATCATTCTTATGGAAATTATTTCACAAAAGTTTTGGAATTTTATTTTGAAAAATTCTGAAATTTGTTTTTCATACTCGCATAACAAAACCTAAAAATTTTACCCTGCGAGCTTTAGAATTTAACTTGGCAAAATTTTAAATTAACGCGCGAGCCTTAGAGCTTGATTGCAAAAAATTTAAAATTTTACTCTTTTGGAGTATAGAATAATTTTACTTTTTAGGTTTTCTCATGTAATTTTGCCTAAAATTCCAGATAAATTTAGTGCAAAATTTCATTTAAATTTTGACGATACGGGATTTCATCCGAGGATTTTATAAGCAAAAGATAAACGGCATATTAAGAGGTAGCGGATATAAAATTTATCTGCAAATTCTGCAAGGATGGAATTCCTAATTTAAAATTTAAACTCTCAAAATTTTATAGTTTGATTTACTTCCAAATTCTTATCGCACCGAATTCTCCTTAAAATTTAAAGACGCAAAAGATTGCCACCAAAGTTTGCTACGAAATTTACCGGCGCGAAGCTTGCTTCGTAAACAGCGCAGGAATCATATAGAAATTTCTAATAAAATTTAAAGAGATAAAATCATCGGCATGATTTATTTTAGATTTATTTTACGACAGAAATCCCGCTCTTGCGAGCAGGATTTCATTTCTTAGGGGGATAAGAAAAGGAGTTTAGGCTAAATAAATTTAGCCCGAGATTTCGTCTAGCCACGGAGTCCGCAGCAAAAAGGAGCAAAAAGACGAAATCTCGCGCAAAATTTTAAGCCAAGATTTAAGCGATCGGCTCGCGACAATAAACGAGATTTGCGACGGCTTCGAAAGCTATCGCAAAAACGCTGTGCCGCAAGCATCAAATCAGACAAGCCTTTGTTTTTTGAAATACTCACGCGGAGCCTTGCAGAGCGGACAGGCGCCAGGAGCTTTCTTTCCGCGATGAACGTGACCGCAGACCTCGCACACCCAAACTTCCTCGTCGAAGCTCTCGAAAAAGCCCTCTTCTAGCAGAATCTTTTGAAGCTCGTTGTATTCGCGCTCGTGCTCCTCCTCGACCTTGCCAATAGCGTTAAAAAGGCGCGCAACCTCTTTTTTACCCTCTTCGGTCGCGATTTTAGCAAAGCTCGGATACATGCTCTCGTGCTCGTAGCGCTCGCCGGCGGCGGCATCAAGCAGATTTTTATCCATCTTATCAAGCGGGATACCCGCAGCCGCGTGATGCGCCTTTAGCTCGGCTCTGGCGTGCCATTTTTCGTTTTCGGCAGCCTCGTAAAAATGTCGCGCGATGGCGTGAAAGCCCGCCTCTTTGGCCAAATCGCCGTAAAGATCGTATTTGTTGCGCGCCTGAGACTCGCCTGCGAATGCCTTCATTAAATTTACCTGAGTCAGATCTTCGGTGATACATTTCATCGGCTCGCCGCAGCAGCTAAGCGCGCCGCCGCCTACTTTTTGCACCTCGACCTCCGCGCCGCATTTGTCGCATCTGTAAGTTTCGTACTGTCTCATTTTAATTCCCTATCAAAATTTTTGGGGAATGATA
>NZ_CALHII010000014.1 GCF_938030815.1 uncultured Campylobacter sp. | reverse complement strand
ATGTTGCAAATATTATAAATAATTGTTGCCTAAAATATGGCTCAATAGTCTATGATGATTACTACCTAGATAAGCTGGATTGGGTTATAGATAGACAAAGAGATGCCTGGTTTATGTTTGTTTGCAGAGTGCCTTTGCCAGACCCAAGAGATGGTCTTACGGGAGAAGTTATTTGGCTACTGCATTATAGAGGTAAAAATATCGAGCTTGATATAAGGCGAATTTATGATGAGACAACGAGTAAATATTTCACGGAAAATCCATTTAAGGTCAAATATAAATTCCAAAGCGTAAATTCTGACATTGGAGATATTTCAATGGATGAAATTTATGAAATTTTAAATGAAGCATTATTGGAATATGGAGATGATGGCATCGATGGTAGAAAATTTCTGCCAAAGGAACACGAAGTCGTAACTTTTCTGCACGATTAAAATTTAAAGAACCTATGAGCTGCACCAAAATACCTCTGATATTTCACTATCAAATTTAAATTTTCTACTGCACTATAAAACGCCCCACTCTTTTTTATATTCGTTTATTATCTCATCGGATGTTTTTTCTCCCTTATCGACCTTGATAAGATCGATTATATCTTGCTCGTTTGCAAACATACCCTCTATCGCGTGGTTACAGATGATAGATCTGTTTTGCTCGTATTGTTCTGCGCTCAGCTCGTCTTTATATTTTTCAAGTATAGCCAAACTCTTTTCTAAACTATAAACTTCCGGATATTTTTGCATGCTCTATCCCCTAGCAATATAAAATTTTATCAGCTGCGGCGTCCTATTAAAAAACAAAGCTCAAGCAGGCGCACTGTTTGCTACGAATAGCTTGCAAGTAGTTTGCACTTCGCCGCAGCTAAAGCAGATAACTATTAGATGAGGGGAAATTTTACCGCAAGTAGTTCACAAATAAATTTAACAAAGCCCTCATCAAGCAAAAAACGAAGGTAAAAGCCGTCAAATAAAACTGCTACTCTCTTACGATGAAAGCTCCAGTAAACTTGCCATTATGCGCGAAATCTCTCGCCTCATCCTCACTCTTAAATCCACTTAAAAAGACGCGATAAATCGGCGCGCCATCTATGCTAAATTCTTTGATGATCGCAGGATATCCCGCTGTGCCGTGGTAATCGCGCTGATAAATTTGTGCGCCACTTCTGTTTCTAAACGCACCGATTTGCACCATAAAATTTCCGCCGACGATGGTTGCTTTCGGCGAGCCTTTAGCAATAGTGCGCCCATAAAAACCCACTACTTCGAGCTTTACAGGCGCCGTACCTTTGGCAAATACGCCTACTAAATTGGCAGCTGTTTTGCTAAGATCGATGATGCGACCATCCACGAATGGGCCGCGATCGTTGATGCGCACGGTTGCAGTAGCGCCGGTGTCGCGATTCGTGACCTTTACCATAGTATTCATTGGATAGGTTTTGTGCGCGGCGGTCATGCCATTCATATCGTAAATTTCGCCGTTTGAGGTGTATTTACCATGAAAATTCGGCCCATACCAGCTGGCGATGCCGATTTGAGTGTCACCGACGCTTACTTGCTCTGGATAGTAGGTTTTGCCGTTGATTTTATAAGGGCGCATGGTGGCAGGAGAGTTTTTGCCGATCTTGCCCGCACCGCCCGCAGACGATCTAGACGACGGTGCGGTGCGAAACGAACAACCGGCAAGAATCAGCGCAAAAAGCGCACTAAAAAGAGCGATTTTCTGGTACGACACCTGCGATCCGATCTTATTTGTTGAATTTTATATTATTTAGCGCTATTTCGTTTTTGTCTTTGAGGCTAAGCTCGTTCGCCAAACCTGCTAACACGCGTCCTGGCTTGCGCTGTTTCAGACGTGGTTCATACGCTTGAAACGCGCCTTGATTTACGACAAATTCTGCATATTTGCTTTGTGGGATATAAAAGAAGTACTTGCCGTTAAGCGGCGAAATTCCGTTTTTAATATGCGCGTTGTAATCCTGCATTTGTGACGGCGAAATTCCGATCTGTTTTGCAACCGCGCTTAGCTTTGTGCCCGGAGCTACTGCGATACGCTTTAGCCCCCACGGCTCGCTTTCAAAAAGCAGAATTTTACGCATATTTTCATTTTGAGCAATGTAAGCGTATTTAATAATGCGCTTGATAAAATTCTTAGTCTCATTAGGAAGTGCAGGACTTTTTAGCAAGCGATCCAGATCATCGCTGCCAGTAGCTGCAATCGCATTTTTAAGCTTTTGATCGCCACAATTATACGCCATTAGTGCTAAATACCACTTGCCAAAATTTTGCTTCAGATGCAAAATATACGAAAACGCAGCATCCGTAGAGGCTGCGGGATCGCGACGCTCATCTACGGCGCTGTCTACTCTAAGACCGAAATTTTTCGCAGTTGCCGGCATCAGCTGCCACATACCGCCCGCGCTAGCACCTGATGTGACCGTATTTTTAAGATGAGATTCTACCATTGCCAAATACAATAAGAACTCCGGAGCTTCAATGTTATCGACCTCGGATTTGACTAAGTAGGCATTGTGCGACTGCGAAGTCACGATATGCTTAAACTGCTTGCGATCGCTTGCATTGATCGCACGGAATATGCCCGCGACTACGTTTTTGCTCGATTCGTTATTTTCGATGCCGAATTGATTTAAAATATAGTCGTGATTTGCGCGCATCAGACCGGGCTGGCTCGCAAACGCTTCGCCCACTAAAAGTAGGGCTAGCAGTATAAATTTTATGGCTTTCATATCTCTCCTTTGATTTTATCGCCAAAAAGCCTACAGGCGTTTTGAGTCGTTATTGCTTCGACCTCTTCTACGCTTAGGCTTAAAATTTCCGCGACTTTTTCTACCACGAGTCTCGTAAATGCAGGCTCGTTGCGCTCGCCGCGATGCGGATGCGGGGTTAGATATGGTGCATCCGTCTCGATTAAAAGGCGCTCTTGCGGAATTTGCGGTAAGATCTCAGCTAAGTTTTTTGCATTTTTGAATGTCAAAACTCCGCCGATACCGAAGTAAAATCCGTATTCGCTAAGACCTAGCAAAAGCTTGCTGGCATTGAAGCAGTGCAAAACACCGCCGCATAAATTGCCGGCACGATCTTTTAGAATTCCAAAGCTATCTTCGTTTGCTTCTCGGATATGGACTATAAGTGGTTTTTGAAGTTGTGCTGCTAGATCGATTTGTGAGATGAAGGCGTCTTTTTGGCGGGAGATTTCTAAGGCTTTGGTTTCCTTGTTCTCTTGCTGCTTAAGTCTGAAGTAATCAAGACCGCATTCGCCAACGCCCACGCATTTGGGATCGTCAGCATACCGCTTCAGCACCTCCATATCGAAAGAATCTATCTCGTATGGATGCACCCCTACGGCAAAATACACATTATCCCGTGCATGCGAAATTTTACATGCCTTATCTAGGTCTGCTACATCGGCACCGGGAATGATGATGCTACGCACGCCTGCAATCGTGGCGCGCTCAATCACCGCGTCTAAATCAGCATCGAAACTAGCATCGTCTAAATGGCAATGTGTATCTATAATCATAAAACTCACTTGATAAAATTTTTCGAAGCGGATTTTACGTCGTTTTGCAAAATCACACTTAAATTTAAATTAAACGCGGTATTGTAGCAAAAAATTTCAGATTTAAACTTAAGCTTAAAATTCCTTCAGCTTTGCCTTAGTTTTTTAGCGAATTCCAGGGCTTCTGCAGTAATAGTCTCGCCGCTTATCATACGAGCTAGCTCTGTTATTTTCTCATTTTCGCTTAATAATCTCACGCTAGATTTGCCGTTCGTTTTACTTACTAAAAAGTGTGACGCAGCCTTGGAACTAAGCTGCGGTTGGTGCGAGATCGCAAAAATTTGATAAAATTTTGAAATTTTTACCAGCACGTTAGCGATACTCATCGCCTCTTTTCCGCTTAAATTTGAATCAATCTCGTCTAAGATTAAAATTCCCTCGCCGTTATTTGTAAGCTCCAAGCTTGCCGCGATGAAAGCAAGGCGTAAGCGGTTCGTTTCGCCCGAGCTTAAATTTTTAAATTCCGTCTTGCACAAGCTAACGCAAATTTCGTCCGTGCCGCGCTCACTAAGCGCCGCAGGCTTAAAACTAAGCTCCACTCCGTCCATATAAAGCTGCTTTAGATAGGAATTTATCAGATCCTCGAGCCGTTTTTTAGCGCCCTTGCGAGCCTCGCTGATTTTTTCGGCAAGGGTAGCGGTGCTTTCACTAAGGCGTTTAAATTCCGCTTGTAGCTTGGTTTTTTCAAAGCTTAACTGCTCGTAATGCTCAAGCTCTTTCTTGCGCGCTTCAAGCGTAGCTAAAGCCTCCTCTACGCTTCCGTAGCGCCTATTTAGCGCACTAAGAGCTTCGATGCGATCTAAAATTTTCTCTATGTCGATATTTTCTAGCTCGTCTAAATTCAAGCTTTCTTGCTTTAGCCGTAGCTCGTTCATCGCATCCTCAAAAAACGCGCTATCCAGCCCGCTGAGGCTTAGCGCTTCGATAACGCTGCGTTCCAGCTCAAAAACGCCCTGTGCCCTAGCCCAAAGTTCCTCGATCTTATCTTTTTTACTAAGCTTTTTTTTGATTTGCAAAAGCTCCTCATATTCGCCGATCTTAGGCGATACGCGCTCGATTTTTTCAATCTCGAAGCGAGCAAATTCCTTTAACTCCTCGATCTTGCGCTCTTGATCTAAAATTTCATCCAGCTGCTTTTTTGTGCGGCTAAATTCCGCAAAAGCGCTTTGAAGCTCCGATAGGCTTAGCGCGTGTGCCGCATCTTTTTTCGCGGCGATAAAATCAAGTAATTTTAGCAAGCTGTCGCTACTCATTTCGCCGGCGTTTTTCGCGCCTAAAAATTTCACGTATTCGCCGGCGATCGTGCTTAGATTTTTTTTTGAGACCGATTGGGAATTTATAAAGTATCGCAAGCTACGCTCTTTTAGGACGCGAAAAATATTTGGCGTATCGTTTATCAAGCCGAAATTTTCCATATCAAATTGATGCTCTACGTCCGCTTCTATGAGCTCAGCCTCGCATTCGTTAAGACCGAACACCGCTAAAATCGCGCCTATTAATACCGATTTGCCCGCGCCGCTGATGCCTGTAAATACGCTAAGTCCCGGGCCAAAACTAAGCTCGCTCTCGCAAAAACCTAGATTATTTTTAATATAAATTCTTTCTAGCATCCGCCGTGTCCCCATCTGAGTTTGGCTTTTAAAACGTCGAAATAATCGTAGCTCTTGCGTTTTATTAAATTTGCCTTTGCGTGTGAAATTTTAGCGCTCACGCCGCTAAATTCCGCCATATCAAAAACGTCTTGTCCGTCGATGACGACGCCAACTTCGGAGCTTCCGGCGTTTTTGAAGCTTACGAGATATTCTTTGGGAAGGATCAAAGGCCGCTGCGTCAGGCTGTGCGAGCAGATCGGCGTGACGCAAAACACGTCGCATAGCGGATAGACGATCGAGCCGTTCGCGCTCATATTGTACGCGGTCGAGCCTACGGCGGAGCTTACGATCACGCCGTCGCCGTAGTAGGTGTTGAAATATTTTCTGTTTAAAAATGCGTCGATCTTCGCCATTGAAGAGATGTGGCTGCGGGTGATTACGACGTCGTTAAATGCGGTCTTGCGGACGATCTTGCCGCTGCCGTTTTCCAGTATCACTTCGAGTAAAAACGGGCGCTCGATCTCGTATTCGCCACGCAAAAAATCCTTTAAAAATTTTGCGAATTCGCTCGGCTGTACGTCCGTTAAAAAGCCCAAAGTACCCGCGTTGATACCCAAAATAAAAGCGTTTTTGTCGCTTAGCAGCCTCGCAAGCCCGATAAGCGTGCCGTCGCCGCCGAGGCTAATTAAAAAATTGGTCTTTTTTAAAATTTCTGTAAGCGTATGCGACTTAAGGCCGAAAAATTCCGCTCCGTCCTTTTCGAGCAAAAGCCCAATACCTTGCGCTTTTAAAATTTCGCAAATTTGCTCCACGACGGGGCGAATCTCTTCTGATTTTTTGGCTATTAGCCCCGCGAATTTAAGGTTTTTATGAATTTTGTTTTCCATAGTTTTATTTTATAAAAAATTAGCTTTGTAAAAGCAAAATTTAACTATACTTGCGTTTTACAAATAATTTTAAAGGAGTAAATTTGCGAAGTCATTATTGCGCCGATTTGAGTAAAAACGATATCGGCAAAAGTGTAACCGTGTGCGGCTGGGTAAATTCTTACCGCGACCACGGCGGCGTGATTTTTATAGATTTGCGCGACCGAAGCGGGCTGTTACAGCTAGTCTGTGATCCCAAAGATAGCCACTCGGCATACGAGGTAGCAAATACCGTGCGAAACGAATTTGTCCTAAAAGCCGTCGGCAAGGTCCGCG
>NZ_CALHII010000013.1 GCF_938030815.1 uncultured Campylobacter sp. | reverse complement strand
GGTAGCACTACGATCAAAGTCGTGCTGATGGGCGAAAACTACGAGCTGTTGTATAAATTTTACTCATCCAATAAAGGCGATCCAGTCGACATCCTACTGCCGCGACTTAAGGAGCTATACGATCTTTGCGAGGGTCGCATCAAGATCAAGGGCAGCGGTGTTACCGGATATGGCGAGGATCTCATTAAAACCGCCTTTCGCTTCGATTACGGTATTGTCGAGACGATCGCGCATTACAGCGCCGCGCGCCACTTCAATCCGAAGGTCGATTTCATCATAGACATTGGCGGTCAGGACATCAAGTGCTTCTCCATTAAAGACGGCAATATTGATTCTATCGTGCTAAACGAGGCGTGCAGCTCGGGCTGCGGCTCGTTTTTGCAGACCTTTTCAAATTCTTTAGGTTACGACATTAAAGATTTTGCAAGCTTAGCCCTTTTTGCGACCCATCCCGCCAAGCTTGGCAGCCGCTGCACGGTCTTTATGAACTCTTCGGTTAAGCAGGCTCAAAAGGACGGCGCTACGATCGAGGACATCAGCGCTGGACTTGCTATTAGCGTCATAAAAAACGCGATTTACAAGGTTATTCGCGTGCGAAACGCCGACGATTTAGGTCAAAACATCGTCGTACAGGGCGGTACCTTTTTAAACAACGCTGTGCTGCGCGCTTTTGAAAAAGAGCTCGGTAAAAATGTGATTCGCCTTGATATTAGCGAACTTATGGGGGCTTACGGCGCCGCGCTTTTTGCCAAAAATAACGCAAACGGGCGTACCGATATGATCAGTCGTGCAGAGCTTGAAAATTTCACTCATCGCAGCGAATTTAGCGTCTGCAAGCTCTGTACGAACAAATGCCCGCTTACGATCAGCTACTTCGGCGATACTAAATTTGTCTCGGGCAATAAATGCGAGCGCGGCGCGGGCAAGGAGATCCGCCACGATATCACGAATTTGTTTGAGTTTAAAAACGAGCTTTTGCGAAAATATCGTAAGCCGCCGAAGCAAGACGCGCCGCGGGTCGGAATTCCGTTTGTTTTGAATATGTTTGAGATGATCCCGTTTTGGAGCGCGTTTTTTGAAAATTTAGGCATGAGCGTCGTGCTGTCGCAAAAGCCGCGAAAAGAGACGTTGTTTTTGGCAAGCCAGAGCATCCCGAGCGATACCGTCTGCTATCCGGCTAAAAGCGTGCACGGCCACATCTACGATCTGCTAAATAAGAGCGTCGATTTTATATTTTATCCGTGTATGAGTTACAGCCTGGATGAAAATATCAGCGAGAACTGCTACAACTGTCCCGTAGTCGCATACTATCCAGAACTGATACGCGCGAATGTAGGCGCGCTGGAGAAGAAAAAATTCCTCTACCCGCACGTGGATCTTAACATGCAAGATTCGTTTTGCAAAACGATGCAGGCTGAGCTCGCGGACGCCGGGTATAAATTTCATTCCGATGCCGTTAAAAACGCCGTCTTGCAAGGCCTTAAGGAGCTGCAAAACTATAAAAATACCATTTTAATAAAAGGCGAGGAGACCCTAAAGGATATCAATGCAAGCGGCATGCCTGCCATCGTGCTAGCGGGTCGCCCGTATCATATCGATAAGACGATCAACCACGGCATCGATCGCTATCTAAATTCCTTGGGCTTTATAGTGCTTAGCGAGGACGCGCTGCCGCTTAGCAGGGTGCAGACGAAAAGCCTTAATCAATGGACCTACCACGCCAGGCTTTATAGCGCAGCGCGGTTCATCTGTAAATACCCGCGCATGCAGCTGGTGCAGTTAGTCAGCTTCGGCTGCGGGATCGATGCGATCACGGGCGACGAGGTGCGCGACATACTGCGTCAAAACGGTAAAATTTACACTCAACTTAAAATCGACGAGGTTACGAACCTAGGTGCGGTCAAGATCCGCCTGCGTAGCCTAAAAGCGACTATGATAGAGCGCGAAAGGCAAGGCGCGCAACAAGAAGCAAGAAAGGATGCGCGCTAATGTTTGCTAAATTTACGAAGGATATGAAAACGACCCACACGATATTGATCCCCACAATGATCGATCCGCATTTTCGCTTTATGCAAGGCGTGCTGCGCGACGAGGGCTATAAGAGCGTCTTGCTCGGCGAAAATCGTCAAAATATCGTCGAGGAGGGGCTTCGCAGCGTGCATAACGACATGTGCTACCCCGCGCTGCTCGTCATCGGGCAGTTTATCGACGCGCTAAAAAGCGGAGAGTTTGATACACACAAAGTAGCTCTTCTCATCAGCCAAACGGGCGGCGGCTGCAGAGCGAGCAACTACATAAATTTGCTTCGCAAAGCGCTTGAGGACAGCGGCTTTAGCTACGTCCCTGCGATCTCGTTAAATTTCGGCTCGCTAGATGAGAATGAATTTAGCCTCGGCAAAAAATCGCTTCTAAAGCTTTTCGCCGCGATATTTTACGGCGATTTGATGATGGGGCTGTATAATCAGTGCAAGCCCTATGAAACGACCCCCGGCGCTACGAATGAAATTTACGAACGGGTCGCCGCACAGATCGCTTCGATGACAAACGAGTGGGCGTTTTTACGCTTAAAAAAGAATTTTCGCTATATTTTGGAAAACTTTGCCGCTCTGCAGCGCAGCGGCGAGCAGAAGATCCGCGTGGGCATCGTGGGCGAAATTTATCTAAAATACTCGCCTATCGGCAACAACGGCCTAAACGCCTATCTCATTCGCGAAAACGCGGAGCCCGTAAATACGGGGCTGATGGACTTCGTGCTTACCTGCATCTACGATGCGGTTTACGACAAGCAGCTCTATGGAAAGGGCGGCGCGGCGTATTACGGCTCGCTTGCGGTCGCTAAAGTAGTGGAATTTTTCCAGCGCATGATGATTAAGCAGATAAAACGATTTGGATTTCGCGCGCCGAGCCCATTTAGCGAGGTTCGTGCCGCCGCTGACGGCTACATCGGTCACGGCGTGAAGATGGGCGAGGGCTGGCTGCTGACGGCGGAGATGGTCGAGTTCATGCGTCACGGCATACAAAACGTCGTGTGCGCGCAGCCTTTCGGCTGCCTGCCGAACCACATCATCGCGCGCGGAATGATCCGAAAGATCAAACAGAACTACCCGCAAGCAAACATCGCCGCTATCGACTACGATCCGGGCGCAAGCGCAGTAAATCAAGAAAACCGCATAAAACTGATGCTTGCTAACGCAAATCGAAAGTAGCCCGCCACAATCCATGATGATAGGTGGTTTTGCCTATATGCTGCGATCAGATACAAAATTTTATTTAAAAATTAAGTTGAAATGCAATAAAATATTATTTAAAAATTTAAGGAGCAACTATGTTTGATTTAAAAATTTATAGAGGAATAATAGATAATCTAAGAACAAATTTAGAAACGAATGTTAGTGGTAGCGTAAGGAATGGTAAGGGTGGTGTATCTACTTCTAATATGTATAGCTCGACTTTTAGGATAGATGGTAGGCAATTTATTCTGAAAATTCAAAACGATACTTTATCACAAGGCGATGAAATGGTGGTATGTGTAAATGGGAATAAAGTAATCAATTATAAAAATTTAACTACGAATGAAATGGGAGGTTTATCAAGATTATTTTGGTCTGCCATAAGAACTGTTTGTAATATTGCAGCATTTATTCCATTTTTTATAGCTTTGCTTTGCATTGAGGAAACTCGTTCAGGATTGGGGTATACAATGATTGTTATCGTCGTTATTTCAAGCTTGCTTTCTGCATATTTTATAAATAAATATGTTTCGATGCAGCAGCGTGCTATTAAAATGTTAAAACAATATTTGCAAGAGAATGATTTATAGATTTAAATTACTAATATGGTTAAATTAAGGCGAATTGAGCTAATAAAAATTACATTATTTGTATAAAAATATTGCTTTTGGGGCATAGCAAATAGGATAAAGGCTAGAAACAAGTAAAATTTCATCGAAATCTAATGTAAATCCGCGTGAAATTCTACGCGTCGCCGCCATAGAATTCCACCGCAGAATTCTATTCCGCTGCGCCGTAAAATTCCACTCTCATTAAGGCAAAATTTAATACAGTCCGTCTTTAAATTTTACGAAGGAAGTTTATGAAATTTTGGATTTGCGGCGCGGTTTTGGCACTATGCTGTGGAGTTTTTAGCGGATGTGCGAGTAAGAATTTGCCGGGCTACATGCAAGGGCGCGAGCATATCGTCGCGATGAGCGCGGCGTCCGGCGGTCAGTTGCGTATGAGCGGTGAGATTTACGATTATGTATTTGATGCGAATCTCAGCGCCGTGCGCGCCAAGGTTGCGAGTCTGGCGTCGCTGAATAAAGACGCGATAAGGCGCAACGTAAGCATGCTCACGATCGACAGATACAACGAGGGCAGCGATGCCGCGTATATCCAGCACGAAATCGAGCTCGTAAAATACGATCTGCCGCTATCCGTGCAGGCTAAGCTGATGGATGATCCCCAGCAGCTTGAGCCAGCGTATAGCTCTACGTTTCGCTACTCTTATCTGATCGAAGGCAAATATTTTAAGCGCCTAAAAGATCACGACGAGCTGCGCAGATCGCACCGCCTAAGCGTGCCGATCGAGTACCCTGCGCGTATAGCGGTCGATAGCGGGATCAAAAGCGAGCGCGATGCGAAAATGGATACCGATATACAAGGGCTCATCGTGATGCCGCTAATGATGCCGGTGCTGCTTTTAGGCAGTATCCTCGGTGGCTAAAGCGACTGAATCACGGAAGTGAAATTTTATTGATTTAGATTCTAAAGTAGTGGCGGACAGAGAGGGATTTGAACCCTCGAGCCCCGGTTAGAAGCTGCACCCTTAGCAGGGGTGTGGTTTCGGCCACTCACCCATCTGTCCACAAAAAGAAATCGCATTATACATAACTAATCTAATAATGGGCTTAAATTAGCTCAGCTCGCAGAATTTATCACCACTCGGATATTTTGAGCTGACGATACAAAGAGCTATAATGAGTCAAAACATTCGGCGGAGATAATTTATACTTGCTTACATAGCTTCTGCGAAACTTTAAAACTTACGCGAGCTTTTGAAGCATGTGCGAGCAAAAATTTTGCGTCCATGCGTTATTTTGCGGCGAAATTTTAAAATTTTAAATTCAGTCGGGTGCAATTTTAAAGTCCGGCTTACAAACAAAATTTCAAAACCCCGTGTAAGCGCAAAATTTTGGAATTTAGAGTTTTACGATTTACGTAACTATGAGATTTTAAGCATAGTTAAGCTTTAAAATTTTGAAAATTTTAAAATATAAAAATTTCAATAATTTTGGTTGCGAGGATCTTAAAATTTGGAATTTTTTAAAATTCTAAATTTTAAGATTGAAGACACTCTAAGATTACGCAAATATAAAAGCCTTAAAAATTCTAAGAATTCCAAAGGCTAGAAATTTTAAAATTTCAATATCAATCAGATTCTAAAACCCCGTTAGCTAAAGCGTTTTAAATTCCAAGAATTCCAAATGTGCGCGATTTATTCACCTAGCGCTTTATCGATGAGCTTGACGTCTTCGCTTGCGCTGCCGTCGATGACTAGGGCTTGATCGCTACCGCTTACCGCGCTTTTTCCATTAAATTTTGCGCCGACTTCGATGCCGAAGCTTTGTGATAGCACGTCGCCTACGAGCACACCGCCGCCTAGCAGCTCGACGAGCTCGGCTTCGATATTGCCGAAAAATTTGCCGCTGATTACGATATGCTTGGCCCTGATCGAGCCGCGCGCGGTACCGTTTTTACCGATGACGACGGTGTTATCGGATATCACGTCGCCTTCGACATTGCCATCGATATGCAAAATGCATGACAGGTGCAGCTCTCCTTTGATGAGCGTGCCTGACGAGATTATTGTTGTTTGAGCGGTGTTTGCATCGCCTTTATTAAAGATTGCCATGGGACATCTTCCTCCTTAGTAAAAATTTCTTTGTAATTTTTTTCGTTCCAGTTGATGAAATTTAGCGGATCTAACGGCAGCTGCAAAAATCTAATCTCGTAGTGCAGATGAGGTCCGGTACTAAGCCCGGTGTTACCGCTAAAAGCGATGAGATCGCCTTTGTTTACAAACTCGCCTACTTTGCGAGTTAAATTTGAATCCAAATGCGCATATCGTGTCGTAAAGCCGTAGTTATGTCGGATCTCGACTAGATTGCCATAGCCCGTAGCGCCCGCGCCGCTGTATTGGATGATGCCGTCTGCAGGCGCGTAGATGGGCGTTTTAGGCGGCGTACGTAGATCAACGCCCGGGTGAAACTGTTTGCGCTTTAAGATAGGATGGTTGCGCCAGCCGAATTTCTCGCTGAGCTGATGAGTGCGCATTACCCTGCCGTTTGGGATCTGCATAAAAATTTCTTTGATCAGTGCGTCGGAGAATTTTTCGTTGATGATCTTTTGCGCACGCTCTTTGATCTCTTGTTCGGAAGTAGGCTTGATGTGAGATAGGCGGTCGATCGCGCGCTCATCCTCCTCAGGATCAAGCCCAAACTGATGCTCCAAATCCGAAATTTTACCCTCGATGGCTTCAAATTCCATCTGACTTGCCGCGATACCGTCGCGAAGTTTTTGATTTAGCTCGTTAAGCTCGGTTTTAGTTCGCGAAAGGCTGTCGATTTTAGAGCCCAGATACCTGATATATAGCGCACCCGTGACGAAAACGGTAAAAACAAATAGTACCAAATATAACGCGATCTTTTTGATGATTTGCGAAAGCAAAAAATTCCTAGAGCCGTTAAGGTCGGTTATGGTTATCATAAATTTGTTTTTCATAATGCGGCATTATAATGCAGCATAGCTGAAATTTCAAAAAAATTGTAGATAAATTTAAAAGCCATTTAATTTCAAAATTTCACTAAAAGATAAAATTTATTACTTAGTATAATTATAATTTAAGCAAATCTTGCTATAATTACAGCAATTTTAAATAAAGGAGACACAATGTCAAAAACGGTAAAACAACTAAACAAACTTCAGGCGGACGCTCATGCGTTCTTTGTTGCATTCCACGATTATCACTGGAATGTTAAGGGCTTACAATTCGCGCAGGTTCACGCTTACACTGAGAAAGCATACGACGAAATGGGTGAGCTCTTCGACGATATGGCTGAGCGCGCGCTTCAAATAGGTGGCAAGGCCGTAACTAAGGCTAAGGATCTAATTGAGCTTTCAAAAGACGCTCCGATTAGCGTAAAGGACAGCTACGGCGTAACCGAAGTACTTGAGAACGTCAAAAAAGCCTACGAGTATTTGGTAGAAGAGTTTAAAAAGCTTCAAGAGATTGCCGAAGAAGAAGGCGACGATACGACTTCAAATATTGCGCAGGATCACTACGGCGATTATGAAAAACGCCTATGGATGCTAAGCTCAATGCTAAGTAAATAATCCTTGCAAATCCTTTCAAAATTTTTAGGGGCACATGCCCCTAAAATCCATTAAAGTTAATATTGAAATTTCAAGAAATTTTAAAATTCTAAGATTATAATTTCACGCTAAAATTTTAAATTATGCTTGAAAACTGAAGCTAAATCGCTCATTCAAAGCAAAATTCATGTAGGTTTTAAATTTCATATCGTTGAAATCTAACTCATTCGCCATGTAAAATCATAACTCTTTTTATAAAGCTCGGTTTCATTTAAAATTTTGCCGCGTCGTTAAAATTTCTTGCCGATTTCAAATTTGAAATTCTAAGAGCTAAAGCTTTGTAGCTAAAGAATGGCATTTGCTAAGAGCTCGCTTGTGATAAATTTATATTGCTCTTTAGCATCTAATGATAAATTTTAGCTTGTAGTTTTACTATTTTGATTATTTTTAAAACTTCGGTATTTATAAATGAGGCGTAATTTTAAAAATTTCAAAGAATTTTGCAAATTCCGCAAAATTTTGCAATTTCACGGAATTTTGATTTTAATAGAATTTGGTTCGAGCCTTAAAAATTCTCTTCAGTATTGCAGTCACTGACATGGTCCCACGGCAGCTTCATTCCGCCCAGGATATGAAAGTGCAGATGCATCACCTCCTGCCCCCCGTTTTCACCGCAGTTGCAAACAAGACGGTATCCGCTCTTATCAAGCCCCATTTTGCGAGTTACTTCTTGGATAAAAGCGCTCATTTTGCTCATCACTTCGGGAGGCGTTACTTGGAAGTTTTCGTAGCATTTTTTAGGGATCGCCAGGATGTGGATCGGCGCTTTTGGGTTGATGTCGTGGAAAGCCAAAAATTCATCGTTCTCTAACACTTTGTTGCACGGGATTTCGCCGTTTACGATCTTTTCGAAGACGTTCATTTTAGATCCTTTTATGAGGTTGAAATTTAGCTGCGATTATAGCCAAAAAATCCAAACACGCAAATTTACCTAGCTTTTATCAAATTTTAACTACAATCGCGCCATTAATTTAACCACAAGGATAGAATTTGCAAGAGATTAAAGCAAAAATAGACGCCGCATCGAGCTTAAGCGAGCTGGAAGCCGTGCGCTTGGAGCTTTTCGGCAAAAAAGGCATCATAACGGCGCTTTTTTCCGAGCTCAAATCCGCAGCGCCCGAGCAGAAAAAAGAGCTTGCCGTAAGCGCGAATGAAAAGCGCGATTATTTCAGCGAGCTCATCGCTGCAAAAAGGGCGAGCTTGGAAGCGGCGGAGCAAAAAAAGGCGATGAAAAATGAAGCAATCGACGTCACGCTTTTTAACGAAAACGTAAGCTGCGGCGCGCTGCACCCCGTGATGGAGACGATGGATAAGATCATTGACTACTTCATCGCGCAAAATTTCAGCGTCGAAAGCGGCCCGCTTATCGAGGACGACTTTCATAATTTCGAGGCGCTAAATTTACCCAAATACCACCCCGCACGCGATATGCAAGATACGTTTTATCTTGACGACGGGCGGCTGCTACGCACGCACACTAGCGGCGTTCAGATCCGCACAATGGAGAAATTTAAAGCTCCGCCGGTGCGTATGATCGCCCCGGGCGCGGTATTTCGCCGCGATATGGATCTAACCCACACGCCGATGTTTCATCAAGTGGAGGGTCTCGTAGTCGAGCAGGGCGATCGGGTGAGCTTTGCGAATTTAAAATACGTTTTGGAGGAATTTTTGCGCTATATGTTCGGTAGCGTGCAGGTGCGCTTCCGTCCGAGCTTCTTTCCGTTTACGGAGCCAAGTACGGAGGTTGATATCAGCTGTATTTTCTGCCACGGACATGGATGCCGCGTCTGTAAGCAGACGGGCTGGCTCGAGGTGTTAGGCAGCGGCGTGGTCGATCCTAACGTCTTTAAAGCGGTGGGCTGGAAAAACGTCAGCGGATACGCATTCGGGCTCGGCGTGGAGAGATTTGCGATGCTGCTGCGCGGTATCCCCGATCTGCGCTCGCTATTTGAAGGCGATATTAGATTATTGGAGCAGTTTAAATGATAATAACGAGAAATTGGTTGCAAGAGTGGATCGACATAAGCGAAATTTCAAGCGAAAAGCTGCTTTCTACGCTAAATTCCATCGGTCTTGAGGTTGACGCTCACGATAAAATTTCACTTCCTAAAGGCGTCGTAGTAGGACTCGTAAAAAGCAAGCGTCGTCACGAAAATTCTGATCATCTAAACGTTTGCGAGGTTGATGTCGGTAAGCAGAGCCTGCAGATCGTCTGTGGCGCGAAAAATGTCGAGGCTGGGCAATATGTCGCGGTTAGCCTGATCGGCGCCGTACTGCCTAGCGGCCTTGAGATAAAGCCTGCCAAACTTCGCGGAGTGGAGAGCTTTGGTATGATCTGCTCGGCAACCGAGCTTGGACTTGCTAAGACGAATGACGGCATTATGGTGCTTGATAGCAGTATCGGCGAGCTCGTGCTGGGCAAGGAGCTGCGCGAGTATGAAATTTTTAACGACGATCTTATCGAGATCGAGCTTACCGCTAATCGCGGCGACTGCCTTAGCATCTTAGGCATAGCGCGCGATCTAGGCGCAGCGCTTGATCTG
>NZ_CALHII010000012.1 GCF_938030815.1 uncultured Campylobacter sp. | reverse complement strand
CAATGGCGTTAAATTTTACCCTACTCCGCCGCTTTATGAAATTTTTATCGCTCTTAAATTTAAACCCGCGCAGATCGAGTCTGTGTTTTACTCCGCTAAAATCCCGCTAGTCCGTGAAATTTAAGTCGATCAAACTCGCCCGCGATCTCATCCGCGTAGGCGCAATCCACAAACTAGGCGCCCACGCAAAAAGCCGCACACAAAATCAAAATAGCATGCAGAACAAGCGCCAAAATGCGCCTCACAGCAGCTCTTTTATCTTTTGCAGATCCTCTTTGAAAAGTTCCGCCTTGCTCGGATTTTGCGCGATGAATGCGGGATCGAAGCTCGGCACGAAGCTGATGCCGCCCTCGTTAAAGACCGAGCCGTGCAGCACGTCCATGCCCGCCAAATCGCCGTTTCGCAGCACGATTTTGCAGCAGAGCTCGCCCAGGCAAAGCACGACTTTGGGCTTTAAAATTTTGATCTCGTCGGTCAGATAGGGCGCGCATTTTAAAATTATTTCCGAGTTTATGCGCCTATTTTGCGGCACTGTGCACCTTATCAGAAAGCTAAAATAGATCTGCTCGGGCGCGCAAATTTGATCTAGCGCCGCTTCAATCTCGGCCTCCAAGCTGCCGCCAAAACCATCGCTAGAGCTAGGCACAAGAGCTACGATCATAAGTTTTACGTCCGCGGGAGTTTTAGAATTTTTAAAATTTTTGATAGTTTTGAAATTTTTAAAATTTTGCTCGCTAGAGCTCGTGCGCGTTTTAGCAAGCTCGCAGAGATTGCACTCGGAGGTAGCGGATTTTAGCGCGTCCAGCGCCTTAAAAAATCGCTCGCCGCCGCTTAAAATTTCGGCGCCTACGTAGCGGTAGCCGAACGCTTTGTAATAAAGCAGTCTGCGTAGTTGCGAGCTTTGCACGGCGCGCCTACGATCTGTTTAAATTTCGCGCGACGAATCCGCGATCAAACTGCGCCAAATCCTCGTAAAATTCCGCGCTAAAGCCCTGCTCGCGCAAAAACGCCGCCAAGCTCTGCTTTTGATCGTAGCCCATCTCGCAGGCTAGAAATTTTGCGCGCCGTGCGGCGATCAGCACGATGCGTTTTAAAATTTCGTCCCCCCTCTCGCCGCCAAACAGCGCCTGTTTCGGCTCTTGCAGCACGCGCGCGTCCAATGCGTAGGAGTTTGCGATGTAGGGCGGATTTGAGACGATGAGATCAAACTCGCCCGCGATCTCATCCGCATAGGCGCAGTGT
>NZ_CALHII010000011.1 GCF_938030815.1 uncultured Campylobacter sp. | reverse complement strand
TAGTTTATATGAGCCGCTTTTGTATTCCTTCTCTCTTAGCAGGAATTTTAAATTTTGCTGATAATTTTCCTCTCCATAAGGAGTGTAGTAACCATGTATTCCGTCATAGGGGTTGTAAGGATACGGCACCCACAAACCGGTTATGATGCCTCTGGGCACTTCGGGATAGCCGGTATATTTCGGTTTATGTTTTACCTTGTCGTAGCGATAGCCAAGATCAAAGCCTACATATTTGGTTATTTGAATTTCATCTCCGATATAGCTTGCCGTAGTCGTAGTTTGTACCGGGATCAGATAGGTGCTCACCGCAGTGGTATTGTTTCTGAGCTGACCGTTCATATGATAGATAGTCTGGGTTCGGTATTCCTGCATCAGGGGTTCTACCAAAAAATATCTGATCCCACCATTGCGAGTTACCCGCATAAAATCCGTCTCTATTGGTCATAGATTTATCGGTCCTGTCTAAAAGCCCGCCGTATGATATAGAGTTCTCTATGGTGTCAAATAGGCTAATGTCTTTCTCAAAATCTAAATTTACTTGCTGAGTTTCGGTATCTAGCGTTCTGTCGGAATATTGAACCTCTTCATAGCCGCCCGTTCCAGGAGTTATGAAATATAAATTATGCTCTTGTATTATATCTGTTCCGCCCCACCAATTGGGTCTTGTTACCGACGCATCCGAGGGATCTTTTTTTATCGTTCCGTAAACTCTTCCGTCTGCGAGCGTGTGAGTTTCTATCTCTCTATCAACGAATTCATAATTATAGCCCGGGCCTATGAGCCATTTGTCGTAGTCGTAATTTTCTCTAAGCACTCTAATCTTTTTGGAACAGTCTATTTTAGAGCAGTCCAAGTAGACTCCCTTTCTGATTTTATAATCGTCATTTAATCTTAGTATGTTGCCCGAGCCGTCCCTAATAATATAATCATCCAAATCGACTTGTTGAGAATCAGCAGTTAACTGTTGTTTATTTTTATCCAAAACGGTATGGGTATTTGAGCTCGAATCCAGGTGCATTCCGGATGGATTTTGTATATTCATACATTCATTGCCTTGGCAGCCCTCTCTGTTTATCGCGCGGTTTTTAATACTCTGCTTCGAGTATGAAATTTTAACGTGATCCCAAAACGGCGTTTCGCTGAAATTTTCGTAGCTAAACTGCACATTTTTTCTATCGGAGCTATCATGGTTGGTCCTGTTTCCATATCGCTCCGGAGCATCCGGACGGCTACCGCTTCTTAATGTATAAGACAAGTCCTCGCCGTCGGAATTTTGCTTCGAGTCGTCTATCGCGACGGAAAATCTATTCTCGTCGCCGGGTTGAAATCCGACTTTTACGAGCGTGCTCTTCTTGGTTATGGTGTATGGGTCTGCCTTTTCGCGAGTTTTTCCTATATGAAGTTTGTCCTCTTTACTATCATATATGTCGTAGAAATAGTTTTTTCTTTCATGTCCGTGCCTATCGGTATTTATAACCAAAAGATCAAACCAGCCGTATCTAGCTGCACCGGTGAAGGAGTGAAAATTTTGACTATCGACGCTTTGATAGCCCTGCTTAAAGCCGAAATGATAGTTCTTTTCCGTCAAGAAATCCCTAGCGTCTTTGGTTTCAAACATAACCGATCCGCCGAGTGCGCCGCTTCCCGCTTTTATGGAGTCGGCTCCTTTAGTGATATTGGCCGTTTTGACGTTTTCCATCTCTACGCCGTTTCTTGTGTTATTAAAATTTCCATACCCTTCAAAGAGGTCTTTAAAGCCCTGCGAGCTTAGAGTCTCCGCTTGGCGAAGTCCGTCCACTGTGATAGCCACGCGGTTTTCGTCCACGCCGCGAACGGCGTATCCGCTAGCGCCGAATCTGCCCGTCTCGACCGCTGTGATACCCGTTTGGTATCGCACCAAGTCTCTGCTATCGGTGATCTGCTGCTTCTTGATAGTCTGCGCGGTAGTTTTAGTTTCGCCGACCTTTTGCTCGGCTACGCTTTGCGAATCGACATTGCCCGTTACCTGGATAGTTCCCAGTTCTTGTGAGTTGGCCGGCTCTTCCGCGTAAAGCGAGCCATAAAAGAGCAGCGAGGCATAGAGAGAGAGAGAGAATCTTCTAAACATTCATATTTCCTTACTTAATGATTATAGAATTGATTATTAACGCGGCGAATAATAATACAAAGATTTTTAATGTTTAATTAAATTGCAGTTTAAATCCAAGTATAAATTTTAAATGGCTAAAATTTTGATTTTTAAGAAGTAAAAAATTTTGAATAGTCAAGAAATGCGTAATAGACGCATTTTAAGCTTTAATATAGCGTTAAATTTTGCAAAGCGTTTTTGAAACGGCTAGCAAAAATACTGAAAATTATAAAAGGGCGAATGATAATAAAGCGCATTTTATAATATGTAACGCGCTTTTTTAATTATGATATTTTTACCGGTAATTTTAAAATTTTATACCCAATCGTTACGTTATAAATTTAGGATTTTAATTGATTGTCGTCTCGCGAGATTTATTAGTAGGTTTATTTATCAGCGCCGCAATAGGGCAAAATTTTGTTTGGTAAAATTTACATCGTGCTATAAATTTTATGCGCCGCGAAATTTTGAAATTTTGTTTTGCACAAATACGGCGAGCGGCAAAATTCTATCTTACAAATAAATCATATCGCTATGCTGCGGGCATCGATAATCTACTCGTTTATTCAGCCAAATTAACCCATACCGCCGCAAATTTTATGTTTTAAAATTTCGCGCCGAATCTTTCGCGGCTAAAAAATACCTCGCAGAGCCGCCGTGCCCTCTACATGCCTGTACGGTAAGAAATAATGC
>NZ_CALHII010000010.1 GCF_938030815.1 uncultured Campylobacter sp. | reverse complement strand
GCCTTTATAAAATGCGTGTAACAGATGCAAGTCTGTATTTTTTCGCTGCATGATAAGGAAGGTCTTTTTTTACGATAAATTAATAAAGTTTCTCCATTCGCATTTGTTAAAGATTTAAATTTAATCAAATCTTGATTTTCTATATACGAAAACCCCGTATTAAGGGGTGAAAATAGAAAAGCTATAAATAAAACAAACAATATCAATGCCGCAAACGGTAATATCAATGCTACGAGTATGACGATCTTGATGGCTTTCCACAATGTTTTTAATATCTTTACTGCTTGCATTAAGATTTACCTCCTCTCTATTTTAAAATTTACTGCGGTATTTATAAACTTGCGCCGCCTATCTTAGCGGCCTTGAAATTTCATCGCGCGAGCTTGCCTTTAAGGCCGTAATACGGATAATCCATCGCCGCAGCGGCAGCCTCTCGCGCAGAGGCGCCTGCAAATTTCTCGATCACGCAAAGTCCAAGCTCTATGGAGCTGCTCACGCCGCCAGCAGTGATGATCTCGCCTCCTGCGGGCAGGCTTTCGCGCACGAGCCGCTCGTGCACCACGTCCGCGCAGTAAGGCGCCAGCAGATCGTAGCAAAACGGATGCGTGGTCGCGCGTCTACCGCGCAAAAACCCCACTGCGCCCAGAAGCAGCGAACCGGTGCAAACGCCAAACTTATACTTTGCATCGCGCGCGGTTGCGAGCCACGAGATGAAGCCCGCATCGTCTTTAAGGCGTCGCGTCGCCATACCGCCGGGCACAAAAACCGCATCAAAGCCGCCCAGATCCGTCGTGATCTCGCCCGCATCGATCGTAAGGCCGCCGCTATCCGAAACCTGCCGCTCGCGCGAGCAAAACCTCATCTCAAGCTGCGGGCGGACGGCTTTGAGCCTTAACATACAATCGTAAAATCCCACAAAATCGAGGTGCGTCTGTCCACTAAACATCACAAGCGCTAGATTTTTCATGATCCGTCCTTTAAATTTATCGCTCGCCTATAGGTTTTCGGTTCGCCGCCGCTGCAATTCTCGCCGCCGCAAGTCGTAAAATGCGCGACGGCTAAATTTTGATACCGCAGGCTGCCAAAACGCTCAAACAAATTTTAAATTTTACCCGCATTAAAAACTCGCAGAATTTTACCGCCCGCGAATTAAATTTCAGAAGCGGTTAAAATTTTGCGCGTTTTTTATTCGACCTTACTCAGACCCATAAAAGCCCGCACGCCCGCATAGTGCAGCCTTTTTGAAACATTTTCAAATTCCAAATCCCAAACTCCCTCGTCGTATTTCCATTCAAACGGCGCTTTATAGTTCTCGTAAATTTTACGAGCCTGCTTATTTATCTCTTCGATGAGCTCCGCGATATTCAAAGCCTTGCCCGCCTCGCTCATCATCAAATGCCAGTTGTCCAAATCGGCGGGGTCGTCGGTGTGGATGGATTTTTCGCGCGGAAGATAATACACAAAATCGCCCGTATCAAAGGGAAATAAAGTATGACACAGCGCAATGCCGTAAATTTTTTGGGCAAATACGGTCGGAAGCTGCTCGTCCGAATAGCCAAAAGTCGAAACGTATAAAAAGCTGCGCAAAATGCTCGCTAAATTTCTACAAACGGGCGCAAAGGCGTATCTGCATGCCTGCTGCGTTAAGGCGCCGTTTCGAATAAAACTTATGGCGCTATCGATCTCTCTTCTTCTTGCTTGCACGTATTTTATCTTTTTAAATCGCCAAGCTTGCAAAAGCTGCAAAGAATTGTCGATAGCTCGCAAATGCTTGTCTCTTTTTTCATCCACCGTGCCGCTTAGCTCCGCGATCCTCGCAGTAGCCTGCTTCCAAAACGGAACTAAGGTTTTTACCCATCCCAAGTAGCTCAGATAAAGCGCGTTCGGCTCCTCCTTTTCAAAAGCCGCTCTCATCTGCGTAAGTTCTATCATCGCAGCCCTTTTGTATCTAAATTTTATCCCGCGCGCTACTCCTCGTTCTGCGTCTTCTCGCCGCCCGCCATGCAGCTTTGGAATATAAATTTATGCTCCTGCGGCAGCGCTTCGTAAATTTTACCCGCAAGCTCGCGGATCTCCCAAAGTGCCGCCTTGCTAGAGCGCAGAGCGAGGAAGTTTTGCAAGCTGCGAGCGTTTATGCTCCAGCTAAGCTCGCTCTTGTAGCACTCGGGCAGGCAGTATTTGGCGATATCAAGGCTGATCGGAGTTTGTAAGATTACACGCAGATTTTCAAGAGCCGCGATGCTTGCATTATCGACCGCTTCGTTGCCCGTAAGCACGATGTAGCGCGCGGCGTTTTCGAAATCGCCTTGCGCGAAGCTGTCCTCGCCGCGCAATTCTTTGAGAGTGTAGCGCGTGGATTTTACGCTAAGGCTTGCTAGGCGGTGGCGCGCCAGCTCCTGAAGCAGCGCGCGGGAGATGCCGCTGATGTAGAAGTTGTAGTATAGGTGTTCGAGCGTGCTTGAGTGCTTGAGCTGGTTGCCGACGCGATCTATTAGCGCCAGGTCTTTGGCGCCGCCGCAATCGCCGCGCTCAAAGCTCTGCCAGCAGGTGCGGATCGCGTTTGAGCAGACCCAAAGCGGAGTGAAATTTAGAAGTTTGACTTGCATGTTTTGCCTTTGGTTTTGAAATTTTTGGATGATTTTAGCGTTTCGGGACTTAAAATTTAGCAGGACTCGGCATTTGTATTTTAAAATTTGCATTCATCAAATTTACCTTGCACCGAGATACAAGGTAAATAAAATGAACTTAAGTATAAGGCGTAAGAGATATTTTAATATTGAATTAATACTAAAATACTATTTTGTTCCCGAGAAAAACTTTTTATCCTCATTAAACTTATAAATTTCTTTAGCATTTTTACAATTCTTATAGGCGTTGCTATTTTCGTTTAATTTATCAAAATCGCATTGTTTGAAAACTTTTTCTGCCTCATCGGGATGATTTTGATAGTATTCTAAAGATTTAACCTCCGTATTATCGCAACCCACCAAAAAAGCAGCGAACGCAAGCCCCCCCCAGAGGAACATTTTAGGATTTTTCATTTCATTCTCCTTGTTTGAAATTTTACCTAGTATTTTACCATCTGTTTACTTTAAGAATTTTGAATTACTGCCATTCTACCTGCGCGGCAAATAAATTTAACGAAGCTTTGATACCGCCCTTAAGCTACATTTCGCTAAGATTGCGGCTAAATTTTAAAAAAGGTGCAAAATGAATGATAAATTTAGCAAAATCGGCTTCATTCTCGCAGTCGCAGGCAGTGCCGTAGGGCTCGGCAACGCGTGGAAATTCCCCACTTTAGTAGGCACCAACGGCGGCAGCGCATTTATCTTGCTATATCTTTTGCTGACGCTTTTGGTTAGCTTCGTGATTTTTTTAGCCGAGATCGTCATCGGCAGGCTAAGCGAAAGTGATCCGGTGCGCGCATTTGAAAAGCTCGCGCCCTCATACAAAGGCGCATGGAAATACGCGGGATTTTTTATGATTAGTGCGCTTTTGATCTATGCTTTTTACAGCGTCGTAATGGGCTGGATCCTAAAATACGTGGTCTCAAGCGCTTTTTATCTGCCAAAAAGTATAGATGAAAGCGGCGCAGCGTTTAAAGCACTTTTAGGTAGCGACTTTTTAAGCGCGGCGGTGTGCTTTACCATAGCGTCGGCGTTTTGCTTTTTTATCGTGTCTAAAGGCGTTAAAAGCGGCATCGAGCGGCTTAATGTCTGGATGATGCCCGCGCTATTTATTTTGCTGGTTTTAATGCTAATTTACGCCGCGAGTTTCGATGGATTCGGACGTAGCGCGAAATTCCTACTGGTGCCAGATTTTTCCAAGCTTAATAAGGATAGTGTTCTTTCGGCGCTAGGACTTGCGTTTTTTACGCTTTCGCTTGGCGTTACTACGATTATGACCTATGCTGCAAGCCTGCCTGCGCGCACTAATATCCTAACCTCAAGCATAAATATCGTCTGCATTAATGTCCTAATCGGCGTGATGATGGGACTTATCGTCTTTACTTTCATCTTTGAATTCGGCGGCGATCCCAAAGCGCAAGGCCCAGGGCTAGTGTTTGTCTCGCTGGTGGTACTTTTTTCAAAGCTCGGTGCGATCGGAAACATCCTAGCCTTTTTATTTTTCACCTCGCTATTATTTGCGGCGATTACTTCTGCAATTTCGATGCTGGAGCCTGCGATTTATTATCTCGTAAACTCCCGCAAGCTAAGCCGCAAGCGCGCTTCACTTTTAGTTTTTGCCGTGACGTATGTTTTAGGGATATGCTGCATTTTGGGTTATTACGGGGGCACGAGCGAGTATTTTAGCCTAGGTGGCAAGAGCTTTTTTGACGTGCTTGATTACCTGACCTCGAATATCTTAATGCCTCTTAGCGGCATAATTGTGGCGATTTTCGTAGGGTTCGTGATCAAAAAACGAGCCGTCGAAATTCTACTGCGCCCATATATGGGACGAATGGGCTTTAAGCTGTGGTATTTCGTACTACTGCGCTTCGTGGCGCCAGTCGCGATCGTAGTGATAGCGCTCAATCAGCTAAAAATTTTAAATTTTTAAATTTTGTAAAGCAGGTGGATAACATGGATTTAAAATTTGGCGCTAAAGCAGTCCAAAAGCAACGCGCCAAATTTCATAGCGAACTTGCGGCGATCCGTTAGCCTTGCAGCGATAGTTTAAAATTTTATGTTTAGATAGAGGAAGGTCAAAGTATGCGACGGCAATCAGCTTTCGGCGCGACCGTGCTAACCTGCATGGCGATAGGTGCGCGCGACAAAGGCGTCGTAGCGCAGCCGCGTCTGATTGCACTGTAGAATTTTAAAATTCCGCAGCTTTAAAATTTAAAAAATCATCGGAGCGAAAATGAACGATAAATTTAGCAAAATCGGCTTCATACTTGCCGTCGCAGGCGGCGCGGTGGGGCTTGGCAACGCATGGAAATTCCCCACTCTTGTGGGTCAAAACGGCGGCAGCGCCTTCGTGCTTTTGTACCTCGCGCTCACACTGGGCGTGGGCTTTAGCATATTCCTAGCCGAGATGGCGCTAGGCAGGCTAAGCGGGAGGGATCTACCGAGCGCGTACGAGACGCTTGCGCCGCGCGGCGGGCGTAAATGGCGCGCGGGAGGCGTTTTCATCGCGGGCGGCATGCTGGTGCTGTCCTTTTACCTCGTCATCCTCGGCTGGGTGATCCGCTACATATTTTTGGGCTTTTCTCCGCTGCCCGCAACCGCCGAGGAAGCGGGCGCCGTCTTTGACGATCTCATCTCGCATTCGCTAGTCACGAGTCTGGGCTTTTACGCGCTTGCGCTCGTGCTGACGCTTTCCGTCGTCGCGCGCGGTATCAAAAGCGGTATCGAGCGGCTAAACGTCGTGATGATGCCGCTGCTTTTCGTGCTGCTGCTTGCGATGCTTGCGTATGCGTGCACGATGCAAGGCTTCGGCGCGGCGGCGAAATTTCTTTTCTACCCCGACTTCGGCAAAATCACCGTTAACTCCGTCCTCTCCGCGCTCGGGCTCGCGCTCTTTACCCTATGCGTGGGCGTCGGTTGTATCGCGGCATATGCGGCGTCGCTTAGCGAGGGGGTGCGGCTGGTACGCAGCTCGGTAAACATCGTATTTATCAACATCGCGATCGGGCTGATGATGGGTCTCATCGTCTTTACCTTCATCTTCGAATTCCGCGCCGATCCCGCGCAGGGTGCGGGGCTCGTCTTCGTCTCGCTCACTACGATGTTTGCAAAAATGGGGCTAGCGGGACAGGTGCTTGAAATCGCGTTTTTCGTCTCGCTCTTTTTTGCAGGGATCACGAGCGCGGTTTCTATGATCGAGCCTTTCGTATTCTATCTCATCGGCAGATTTAAAATTTCGCGCCTGCGCGCAGTCTGCATCTCTGGGCTTGTCATAGCGGCGCTAGGCGCATGCTCGCTGCTATCGATGCACGCGGATTATGCGAGCAAATTTAAGCTTTTCGGTGCGAGCTTTTTTGACTGCTTGGACTTCGTAAGCTCAAACGTCATGCTGCCCCTCGGCGCGCTAACCTCGGCGATCTTCGTGGGCTTTGTGATGGATGCGCAGCGCCTGCGCGGGCTTTTCGGCGCCGATATGGGCAAGCTGGGATTTAAAATTTGGTACTTTTCGCTGCGCTTCGTAGCGCCCGTCGCGATCGTGATCATAATGGCAAATCTGCTGTTTTTCGGCGGGAAGTAGGAAGCGAAATTAATAGAAACAAGCGGTAAAATTCACGCGATAAAACGTACGATAGGTTTGTGCGCGAGACGGCGCGCAGGGCTCGCAAGATAATTTGCGACGTTTAAACTCGGCCAAATCGCGCCCTATGATCCACAAAGCGCCGAGCAAAGGGCTTTAACGCGATGAAATTTCATACGGTAATCGTGTACGGTAAAATTTAAGCGTAAATTTTGTGCCTCGTTTCATACCGAAAAGAGCCCAAACGCGCCCGAATTTAAAATTTACGCATTAAAATTTTGCAATCCTCTCGGCAAAGCCTAAAAGCATTAAAATTTTACTACCCGCCAACATAACGAGCGTCGAAATGTGCCGTAAAGTAGCGGGCTTGCTTTACAGACGCGATGAAGATTTTGCGGGTGCGGCCTAAACGGCTAGCGGCGCGCATTTGGGCCGAATGAACCGTTTTAAAGCCGCACGATTTAAGCCGTCTTTAGCGCGCTAGCACTTGCCTGCTTTTTTAAGCAGAGCGTTGCAGTTACCGCCTTTGCCGCTTCCCGTACTACCCGCTGCTCCGACGATTTTCGTGCAAAGCACGTCAGAATCAACTACTATAACGGATGAAAAATAGCAACGATACAAA
>NZ_CALHII010000009.1 GCF_938030815.1 uncultured Campylobacter sp. | reverse complement strand
CATTATTGCCGCGCAGCTTTTTCACTTCTAGCTTATCGCTTAAGACTTTGATTTGCTTTAGCATAGATTCAAATTTCTCTATATCCATATCTCCTCCTTTAAAATTTTAAAGCATTATAGCAGACAAACTAGGCATTTTTTGTCTTAGTGCACAGTCTCATAAAGTTTTAACCATTGCTAGCGTATCGAGCTTACAGTATTCTAGCAGAGCCTGCTTATAAGCTTCGCGCTCTGTTTCTTTCATAAAAGTCATAGCGGCGTATGCTTGCATAGCTTCGCCTCCGTGATGGATTAAATTTAAATCCTTATACGCCAATTCTAATTCGGGCACGAGTGCGGGCAGGACGTATTTTATGGAGTAGCTACCTTTCATTTTCGGATGGTAGTAGCTTTTGCTTGCAAAGGGTGCCATGAGGTCTTTTATATTGTCGTGGATAGCCATAAGCTCATTTGAAATTCGAGGATAGTTTGTGGCAAGACGTCTTATCACTCCCTTTTCAAAGCTCATGTTGTAGGCTAGCACGCAGGCGTCCTGCGGGATAAATTTGATTAAATTTAACGCTAACTCGTATCTAGGATCGGCGCCAGCCTCAGCTAAAAACTCAAAATGCTCTAAATTTCCCTTGCCGTCATCTTTGTGGATTGAAAACTGGAAAGGTATCTGCTCGAAGGCCTAAGCCCAATAAATTGCGACACCGCCTGCTGAAAGGTCTCAAAGTCGAGGTGATAGAGCGGGTAGCGGAGCGTATCCAAAAACTCTTTTATTGCATCTTTGTCTATGATCTGTTCTTGCGAGATTTCTGATTTTATTTGGATCTGCTGCGAGGCGTTAAATTTACTTAGATCTTTTATATCGTTAAATTTAACCACGCCGTTTTTATAAAGCTCAAATTTTTTATCGCTTCTTAGACGAGAGATGTCAAATACACTATACTCCGGGATAGCTCGCTGCTTATGCCAGCAGTACTCCCGAGCGTCGCAAGCGTAAGGATTTGAGCAATGTGCGCCTATATCGATGTCGGGCTCAGAGTTTTGGCTTAAAATTTCTTCGAATTTATTTAAAATTTGAGGGATATCTCGCTGCTTTTGCTTTACTTGCTCAGTTACGTCCTGCACGCAAAATAGCTTTTCAAGCTCTAGCGTTTCGCCTCTTGTGTAGGTGCTATCGATGTGGATTATATTTACGCGGCTCACCTTGTAGCCAAGCGAGCTAATGACGTAGTACTGGATGCTTGCATCATCGATATAGACATCTTTTACCGAGGTTGAGCTCTTTACTTCGTTGATGATAAGCCCATCCACGCCTATACGAAGGATATCAACCATCACAAGGATGCCGTCAAAGCAAAAAGTGGCCTCGTAGATTACTTTTGCGTCGTGCTCGATAAGCTCTTTTGTTTTTGCCATTTGCGAGCCAAAGTCGCCGGTGTACTTTATCCTCTCGCCGCCGCTAAATAGCTCACAGGCTAGCTCGCCTACCGAGGTGCCGGTATCAAATACCGCCTGCGCGCTATCATCTGGAGCTTGCAAAACTTCAGGCTTTTTCTTTTTAAGCCACAAGCTCTTTTCGCACTGAAGACCACGGATATAGAGGGATTTAGAGAGGGTCATTTATATGCCTTTTGCGATTTTGTATGCTTTATCTATTATGGATTGTAGTGGGTCCTGCTCTGGTAGATTTGGATCAAATACCTCTCCTATTCGCCCCTCATCTATCATCCAGCAATATTTATCATCATCGGTTTTTATAAAGCTAATTTTGTTGTCGCCTATTGAAGCATAAGGATTTTCACCATAGGACTTTGCCCATTCATAACCCAATTTTTCATTGGATAAATTTGGGAATTGCCTTTGTAACATTATAAATAAAGAGAAAGCGTAATATTCTACGTGATAGCTATTTGTAAATTTTCCTCTTAAAACCCTAATCGTGTAGTCATATGCCAATATCCAAAAGTTACTGCATTCTTTTAAAATTTCAGGATACTTTATAAAATAATACCCCCAGTACTTGTTATCATCAAACTCCTCTATGATATCTTGCAAGCCTCTGTGGTCATCCAGTAAATTTTTTAGAAATCTCCTTTTTTCTTTATCATAAAATACGTCTCGCCAGTTGTCGTCTTTGCTACGAGGGTTATTGTTAAAATTACAAAATGTAAAGTAGCCGCTATTACCGTGCTCGGGCAAATAATCGCCTTTCGTCAGTAGTGCCCTTTGAAATAAAAGGTTTTCCCTATCCTCTTTAAAAATCTCATCAAATTTCTTATAGTATCTTTCAAATTCTTTTATATCATCTTTTACAAAATCTATAAGAAATGTCAAATTTGAGCCAAGATACCAATGCTTTTCAGCTTCATTAATGGCGGCGATCCACCTTTCATCGCTTTGTATTAGCTTTAGCTTCTTTTTCTCTTGCCATTTGTAGAATTCGATCGTCTTAAAGCTTTCCGGTTGTTTGTCGTCAAAACTTTCTAGCAGCTCAAAAATATTTTTATTCTTACATTTTTCGCAAATTTCGTTGATAAATTCAAAAACTTGCCTTAGTTTTAAAATACTGTCAATATTGAAATCTTTTGCAATATTTGTGGTTATTCTTTCGTACTTTTTATAAAACTCTCCGCCAATTTCTCTTGCTCCAAATTTTATCAAAAACATAGATAGCGCAAAAAATTTAGCCCTTGTTTCATAAGTAATATCTTTGCTGGTATCGGTAAAATTTTTAAGTGGCTCATCATTTGCAACTTCACACAACTCATCTAAAATTTTTATTACATTATTTGCATCATTTTTGTTACTGCTAAAAAAGTATAATGTGTCTAGTGTATCAAACTCATCAAAATCAAAATCTTTTGCCTCTTTTGTATCTTTTATATTAAGAACAGTAAAATTCGAGGCTACACGGTTAAAAAGTGCCATATAGCGCTTATCAACATTACTTAAACCCATCTCATCTTTATCGCCGCTATTTAAATTCCAAAATAAATCAAGCCACTGGTTATCTAGCTTTGTTTTTATATCTTGGGATAGTTCTTTCTCAAATTCCGCCTTAAAATTTTCAAATTCGCTTAAAGGCTTTCCTCTCGCATTCATCTTTATGTATAGATCATCTGTTAGCCCAAAGTCTTTAAGTTCGAGAAAGCTAAATTTTATATTTTCAAGCTTATCGTAAAATTTAGCGTCTTTAAATTTATGATGTATCTCATCTATCATCACAAACATAGATTTTACGGTCGGGTCATTTTCCCAAAACGGCATAAACCAGTTCCTATCTTTTATATATGTAGAAATTTTTTCTTTGCTAAAGTCAATATCATAGTCTACTAGCTTTTCGCAAAATTCCCTAGGGCTACTTCTGGTTTCGTATGTAAACCTTCTTAAATATTCGCACTCTTTGTCTTCCTTTTTTGCAAAGTATAAGTGCAACAAAAAAAGAGTAGTGAGGCGCTGTTGGCCATCGATCGGTATAAATTTATCATCCTCTATGCTGCCATAAATAAAATCTAGAAATAAACTCTCGTCACTTTTAAGCCTATTCAAAATTTTATCCAAAAATTTGTTTCTGATATCAGCCGCTTTATTGTCCATCCTTCCCTGCGCATAATCTCTTTGGATGATAGGTATTGAAATTTTTAACTTCTGTGCGGTCGGCATGTAAACCTTTGGAAGTGCTTTAGTCAAAATATCTTTAAATCCGGTACTATTTTCCATTTTTTTTCTCCCAGAAATTCTTTTAGAGTGTTGATTATTTAGTTTTTATAATCGCCTTGGCCTTGTTCGCTCCAAAAATATATGTTAGACGGATCGTCGCTGTAATATTTTAAAAATACATTTTTTGTGCATATTGGTAT
>NZ_CALHII010000008.1 GCF_938030815.1 uncultured Campylobacter sp. | reverse complement strand
ATAAAATTCTGCCCAAATTCGGCGTTTACGTCTCTCAAGAGCTTAGTTCGAGTCTATGGAACAGAGTGCCCACCGGCAGAAGTAGTCATATAGATCACAAAACGGCCGGCTTTGGCGTAACCAACCTCAAGCTTACGTATGAGCCCGTCGAGAGCTTAAGCGTAGAGGCGGGAGTATCGAATCTGTTTGATAAAAACTATGAGTATAGAGAGGGCTTCCCTGAGGAGGGTCGCGTATTTTTCTCAAACATCAGATATAAATTTTAATTCAGGTTTAGACGGCGGCGGCATTTAGCCTTTTCATTGAACTCCGCGGGCGAGCGGTTTTGAGCTTCATCTTAGACCGCCCGCCCCTTTTAAATTTAAACTCTAAATTTTAAAATCCTAAATTTAGCCAGAATTCTAAAATCACCGCCGATAAATTTTCAAATTTAGCAGCTAAATAGGCGTCTAGCGAAGATAAATCTATTTTAAAATTTCTTTTGCTATACTTGCGAAATTAAAAATTTTAAAGGCACGACCGTGAAAAAAATATTTCTATTTCTCTGCGCCGCGAGCATGCTTTTTGCTCTAAGCGAGGCGCAGATCAAAGACTGCATCGCTCAAAATAGCGAAAACATAGCTCAACTACAAGGCACTCCGACTAAAATTTACGCTAGCTCGCCGCCTCTTTTGTATATGCTTTATGCGCTTGATCCCGCTAAAATCAGCGGCACGAATTTCGAGTGGAACGACTACGAGCGGCCCTACGTCAAAAAAGAGGTGCAAGAGCAGCCCGTCGTGGGCGGCTTTTTCGGCCAGGGTAAAATTCCAAACGTCGAGATGCTGCTACGCCTAAACCCCGAGCTCATCCTCGTAAACGCAAGCTCGCGCAATACTAAAAAGATGAGCGAAGTTTTCGGCTCCATTAAAAAACCGATACTCTATCTAAGCGCAGTGAGGCTCGAGGATTATCTGGACGGGTTTGAAATTTTAGGCGAAGTGACGGGCAAGCAGGAGCGCGCCGCACGTCTCATAAATTATGCTCGCGAATCGCTAAATTTGACCGCGCAGATCGAGGAGTACATCAAGAAAAACAACCTGCAAAAGGTAAAAATTTACTACGCGCAGGGCAGCGACGGGCTAGCCACCGAGTGCGAGGGCTCGTGGCATGCGACTCTCATCGAACGAGCCGGGGCGCAGAACGCGCATAAGTGCAGCGAGGATCCAAACGCCAAATCTTTCGGGCGCGTAAAGATCAGCTTCGAGCAGCTCGTAAAATACGATCCGGACGTCATCCTCATCTACGAAAAGGAGCTGTTTGATAAAATTTATGGCGACCCAAAATGGCAGCTGCTGGGCGCGGTGAAAAACAAAAAGGCCTACTATATCCTGCGCGAGCCCTTTTCGTGGTTTGATAGACCGCCTTCGTTTATGCGGTTCTTAGGGCTAAAGTGGCTCATAAACTTAATCTACCCCGAAGCGTTTAAATTTGACATGGTCCGAGAGACGCGCGAGTTTTATAAGCTATTTTTAGATCTTGAGCTCACAGACGCGCAAATTTATAAAATTTTAGGACGGGGCGCCGAGTGAGTAAAGAAAAATGAGCAAAAGGGCGTTTGCGTTTTTGGCCCTGCTGCTGGCGCTTTACGTCGCGGGTTCGCTGCTGCTAGGCAAATACGGCTTTAGCGCAGAGGACTACGCGCGCTACGTCACGGCGCTGCTGCGGGGTGAAAGCTTAAAAGATTTCGAGGTCATGCACACGCTCCTGCTCGAGATCCGCCTGCCGCGCATACTTGCCTGCGTACTCATCGGCGCGAGCCTCGCGATCAGCGGCGCGGCGTATCAGGCGATGTTTGTTAACCCGCTCGTTAGCCCCTCGATACTGGGCGTTCTAAGCGGTGCGGGTTTTGGCGCGGCGGTCGGGATGTTTTTCAAATTTAACGAATACCTAATCCAGCTTAGCACCTTTGGTTTCGGCTTTCTCGCCGTGGTCGTGGCACTGGGCGTCTCGGCGCTGTATTCGCGCAGCGGTAGCGTCATCGTGCTAGTTCTTGGCGGCGTCATCAGCGGCTCGCTCTTTACTTCGCTACTCTCGGTGCTAAAATACGCTGCAGACCCGAACGACGCGCTTCCTGCGATCACCTATTTTTTGATGGGCAGCCTCGGCTTTGCGTCTAAGAGCTTCATCCAAATTTCAATCCTGCCGATGTGTGCGGGCGTTTTGCTGCTGGCGCTTAGCGGTAAATACCTAAACGCGCTAAGCCTTGGCGAGGAGGAGGCGAAGAGCCTGGGCGTAAATACGGCGCGGGTTAAAATTTTCATCATCCTAGTCGCGACCTTCGTTAGCGCGCTTAGCGTGACGATCGCGGGCATCATCGGCTGGATTGGGCTTATCGTGCCGCACATCGCGCGCTTTATCTTCGGCGCCGACAACCGCGCGGCGCTTGCTAGCTCGGCGATGATCGGCGCGATATTTCTGCTCTTTTGCGACAGCTTCTCGCGGCTCATTTTTACCTTTGAAATCCCCATCGGCATCGTGACCTCGCTATTTGGTATCCCGATGTTTATCATCGTGCTTCGCCGCGCCAAGAGGAGCTTTTGGTGCGAGAAAATTTGATAGAAGTGCGAAATTTGCGCTTTGCCTACCAGGGCAAACCCGTGCTAAAGGGCATCAGCTTTGACGTCGCGACGGGCGATACGCTAAGCATCCTAGGCGCCAACGGCAGCGGCAAAAGCACCCTGCTTCGCATAATGCTCGGATTTTTAAAATTTGAGGGCGAGGTGCTGATCGGCGGCAAAAGTGTGCGCGACTACGGTAAGCGCGAGCTCGCCTCTCTCGTAGCCTACGTGCCGCAGACGCACGCGCCGTCCTATGACTACAGCGTCTTTGACGTCGCGCTGATGGGCGCGCTGTGCAGGACGCCGTTGTTTTCTAGCTTTAGCGCGGCGGATAAAAAGCTAGCCGAGCAGGCACTGGAAAAGATGGGTATCGCGCATCTAAAAAACGCGCCCTACACGAGGGTTAGCGGCGGCGAGCGGCAGTTGGCGTATATCGCGCGCACGCTGGTTCAGGGCGCGAAAGCGATCTTTATGGATGAGCCTACCAACGGGCTGGACTTTGGCAATCAGATCAAGCTGCTCGAGATGATCAAGGCGCTGGGCGACGAGGGCTATACCTTCGTGCAGACGACGCACTACCCGCGTCACGCGAAATTCGTTTCAAATTTGACGCTGTTTATAAAAGGCGGCGAAATTTTAGCTTTCGGGCGCAGCGAGCAGCTCATAAACGCCGAAAATATCGATAAAATTTACGGCATAAACTACGAAAGATATGAGGATATATTATAAATTTTACAGGCGCATAGCGCCGTTAAATTTAGCCGAATTGGGGTAAAATTGCGCGCATTATATGGTTTTCGGCGGCAAACGGCGCGCATTATAAAATGCCGTGTGGGTCGCGGCTGCGGCAATGTAAGCTGCAAACCGAATTGCTAGCGAACAAAACGATAAATTTAAAAGGAAAATCATGACTCCGCGGGAGATATTTTTAAACGGCTGCGATGAGATCGCGGCAAATTTTGCGGACTTCAAGCCCACGCAAAAGGGGCAAAAACTAACGAAGCTTGCAAGCGATAAGGAGATTTTATTTGAAATTTATTTTGGCTCCAGCATGCGCAACTACGCCGGCAGCGTGAGCATCCTACCGCAGATCGCGATCTACTGCAAGCGCCTAAAAAAGCTGATGCAAGAGGAGCTGTCATACTCGAGCGACCTTGTTTTCGTATCGTATCTGAGCTATCTCACGCCGCGCAGGCAGTTTCGCGACTGGCAGTTCGCGGGCGCTAGCTTTGAGCCCAGCGTTCGCGAGATTAGCGCGGCTATCAAAGACTACGCACTGCCTATTTTTGAGCTGTTTGCGGACAAGCAAAAGGCGGTGGAGTTTATGATGCAGCGCGGGGCTAAATTTAATAAAAATCTAAGCGCCTTCGATCTGCGCCCGATCTACCTTATCTTTTATTTCGGCGGCAAGGACGCGGCGGAGGCGTTTTTCAACGTCTGCCTAAGCAATTGCACGCACAAAGGGCGATTTTATAAGCTTTATGAGGAGCTTGCAAACGGCGCGGAGGCGGATTTCGGCAGGAGTTCGTTTTGGGGCGATACGGAGGCGAAATTTGCATTTGTAAAAGGACTTAGAATTTTAAATGGCTGAAGCTTTAATTCAAATTTTAATCGTAATTTTTAGCGTCTTGCTTCTTGGCGGGATTGTTTGGACGCTTTTTTGGCGCAACCCTCGCAAGCTTAATCCGCACCGGCTTGCCGCGATAGATGGGATAGGCGAGGTAAAAAGGCTTTCCGTGAGGCCGTTTTTGTTCTGGCTGGAGCGGTTTTTTATCTCGTGCGAGAGCCTTTGGTTTGATCAGGATTTTATCTACGTTTTTGATGGACAGAAGCTCGCGGCGAGGTATAAATTTGAGCAAATTTTAGCGCTTGAAGTCACAAAAATTCGGATAAATCATGCTAGGATTTGGCGGATCCGCTTTGCGGGCGGCGCGAGCGAGCTTGAACGCGGCAGCGCGAACAAGCCCGAGCAAGACGGTGCGAGCGAATATAAATTTGTGCCCGTCGCTTCGATTTTTGAGCCGAGCTTTAAAGAATTTTTGCAAATTTTACGCGAGAAAAACCGAGGAGCGATCAAGACGGAGCCGAGATTTTGGGGGACCGTTTAGCGCGGCAGAATTTTACAAAACAGATTTGCAAAAAATATAGAAAAGGCACGCAGCTTTCAAGCGCGATCGCCGTAAAGGGCAGCAAAAGCTACGCGCGAAACCGCAAGAGGCGATAATAAATAAGGGGGAAAAATGAAACGCTGGAGCAAGCTTGCAAAACAACTTTACGAGCTCGTGGATGAAAACATTGATTTTAAGCTTCACTGCACGGTTTATCGGATGCAAAGCAGGCGCGGCAGCACGGATTTGCCGCGATATTTTATCACGCTTGCGGGCGAGATTATTTTTGATTACCCGAAGGATTTCGTGCTAAAAAGCGGCGGCATAAAAAGCCTAGCAGAGGGTGCTCTAACGAAAATTTATCCGTATGGTAACGACATAAGCGACATCGGCGAGCTTATCCGCGAATATATCGACACGCCCAAAGAGGAGCTGTTTGCAAAGCACTTCGATGCAGATGAATGGGGGCTCGCAAATATCCTAAAGGCTGCCGACAAACGCATCGGCAAAAAGAGGCTGCAAATTTTAGCCAAAACAGGAAAAATCAAGCGATGCAAAAGGTAATAGCGGCTAGATTGGAGGCTTTGCAATAAATTTGAGCGGTGTTAAAAGCGGAGCGAGCAAGCGCGGACGACAGACTAAAAATTTTGATTTATGAACAGGCTTTTTAAAATTTAGCTTCGATCGTTCGGTGAAAATTTAAAGAATTTCGAGCATATAAAATACGCAGGGGTGG
>NZ_CALHII010000007.1 GCF_938030815.1 uncultured Campylobacter sp. | reverse complement strand
AATCGTTGTTGTAAAAGACAGCGGTTATTTTTTTCTATATTGCATATAATTTGAGTTTTTAAAACAACTTTTTACCCAATAAATTTTATAAAAATATTTGTTTAATTTATTAAATTAGTTCCTTCTTATAATTCGGCGACCAAAAAACAGAGGTTTGCTATATATAAAGGGAAAATGATAAAATTTCAACCAACTGGCACTAATAATGAATGGCACGCGTATGAACTAACGGATAAACAAATAAAAAGTCAACAAGTTACACTAGATGTATTAAAACAAATGCTAAAAGATGGTGTTATAACAAAAGCACAATATAATAAATGGCATTAAAGGAGAGTTTAAAAATGAAAAATATAAAATTTTATTTTGATTTGGTTTCCAAACGCCGTCATCCGCGTTAAAATTTATCGCTATTTTAGAGCGCGAAATTTCTTGCTGAAACCGCTCCCCAAATATAAACGGCTCGCCTAAACTTCCGTAAATTTTAATCTTTATGCCCTCTTTGGCGCATAGCTGCTTTAGAGTCTCGATAAATTCCTTTCTATTAGGCAGGTAGTCATTGCCGATATAAAGGACGTCGTAGCTCTTTTCCGAATCAAAATTTCTATCGAATGCGGCATCCGAGATATTTGGCATAAACGAAACTAAGCTATTTGGATTGCGGCGCGAAATTTCCGCTAAATCCGTGGCGTTCGTGCAAAAAAACGCATCGGCTAAGGAAATTTTATTAAAATCGCCGCTATCGGCGCTTCTTAAATCCGCATACCACTGGATTATTTTGATCTTCGGCAGTAGCTTTTTGATGCGACTTAGAGTATCAAATTTTATCTTTTCGGCCTTACCGATTAAAAGCAGATCGGCGCCGATGTTTTCGCAGATACGCACGAGCTTGTCGTTCATCTTTTTTAAGCCGCTGTTTTTCAGCCCGTAAAAGCGCAGGCTCCGTTCCCAATCGCGGTAGCTAAAATCATAGACGAAGTGCCCGCTGCAAACGAGCCCGTGGCTGATCTTGCGCTCCATGCCGTAGAAAAAACTGCCGTCGTCGTATTCGTTGAAAATACCGCAATGCACGATCTTTAGGCTTCGCATAACAGCTCCTCGTAGTAATTTTTAAGCGAGCTGATATAATTTTGCAGCGTCAAAGTTTGCTTAAGACCGGCGTGTTTTTGCGCAAAAGCCCGGGCGTATTTGCCGTAAGTGCGGTAAATTTCATCGATCTTAGCACCCAGATCCGCCGCCTCGCATAAAAACTCCTCGCTTAAAATTTCCGAAATTCCGCCCACGCGGGTAGATATCAGCACGGGCGAATAAAAAATACCTTCGATCAAAATCACCGGAAAGCCCTCCTTGCGCGAGCTGATGACGTGCAGGTGCGACGTGCTCAGAGCCGCCGCAACGTCGTCGCAAAAGCCGCACAGCCGCACGTGGTCCCGTAAATTTAGCGAATCGATTAAATTTTGCAAATTTTGCCTCTCGCCGCCCTGACCGTAAATTTTAAGCTCGAAATCAAATTTCAGCTCGCTTGCGGCGCGGTCGGCGAACGCCGAATGGGCCCGTCTGATCGCCTCGAGGGCGAAGCCCTGCGGGGTCTGCATGGCGCGCAGGGCAGAGCGGTTCAGGGTGGTCTCGACGCGTTCGATCCGGAAGTCCGAGGGGCCGTCCGGGAGGCTTGCGGGTTCGCCGAGTCCCTCGGCCGCTTCGGCTGCCGCGACCGCGGCCTGCGCATCGGAGGCCGTGATCCGCTTGATCGTGTCCGTGACGGGAAGAGCGGGAACCACCGCGGGATGCCCTCGGCGCAGCGCGAAGACGACTCGGCGGACGATCTGGGAGGGCACGAGCGGGCGGGCGGCGTCGTGGATCAGCACGTGATCCGCCGTTCCAGCGGCGTTGAGCCCTGCCGCCACGGAGGCCTGCCGCGTGATCCCTCCGGCGACGACGGCCGCCTGGATTCCGGCCGCCGTCAGAATGCCGTCGAAAAGGCGGACGTGGGCGGACGGCGCCGTCACGACGATCGAATCGACCGCCCCCGAGCCGCGTATCGCCCGGGCGGCGTGCACGAGCAGCGGCTCACCGGCCAGGTCGACCAGGGCCTTCGGGCCGCCGGTGCCCAGCCGCGTGCCCTGACCGGCCGCGGCGATGATCGCAACGACGCTCACGGATGCGTTAGGCCACCGACTCGGCGAGGATCTCGTCGAGGAGCTCCAAGGCGTCGTCCTCGGAGACCTGGCGCGCGAGCGCGACCTCCGAGCCGAGAACCTGGCGTGCCTGGGACAGCATGCGCTTCTCCCCGGCGGACAGATGGCGGTCGGCGTCGCGGCGGGTCAGGTCGCGAACGACCTCCGCCACCTTCACGACGTCGCCCGAGGCCAGCTTCTCGGAATTCGCCTTGTAGCGGCGCGACCAGTTCGCGGGTTCCTCGATCTGCTCGGCGCGCAGCACGGTGAAGACGTGTTCGAGCTGCTGATCGTCGGACACATCCCTGACGCCGACGTCCTCGAGCATGTCGGCGGGAACCTGGATCTCAAGATCGCCTTGCATGACGCGGAGCTTGAAGTAGGTTTTCTCCACTCCGCGGATTTTGCGTGTATAGATATCCTCAATGCGTGCGGCACCGTGGTGCGGATAGACGACAGTCTCCCCAATCGTGTAACTCATGCTGGCACAATCCCCTTCAATCCGGCTACGTCCACTGGACATTCTACCATGATCGGTATACGCTCGACTCTTTTGCTAGAGTAATCACACTCGACAATCGGGGCCTCGACGGGGCGGCCCGCGCAGTACGCGAATTTCCCAGTGAATCGCATGAAAAGGCTTGAGACATTCATGAAGGCTTCGAATTCGCCGGTTCGACCTCACAGTCCCCGACTCGACCTCGCAGACGATCGGAAATGCAGGAAAGCGGTGGGGCGTCGCATTCGCGCCCCACCGCACATTCATTTCCGACCTTCAGGAAGCTCGGAATACCATCGGAATGTCACTTGCCCTGATTGGCCACCGCGGCGATCTTCGCCTCGGCCTCGGGATCGAGGTAGGTGCCGCCCTTCTTGACGGGTTTGAGGGTCTTCTCGTCGAGCTCGTAGACGAGCGGGATCCCCGTGGGGATGTTGACGCCGGCGATGTCCGCGTCGGAGATGTCGTCCAGATGCTTGACGATGGCGCGCAGCGAATTCCCGTGGGCGGCGATCAGAACCGTCTTGCCGGTCTTGACCTCCGGGACGATCGTGGACTGCCAGTACGGCAGCAGGCGCTCTAGGACGTCCTTGAGGCATTCGGTCCTGGGGATCGGCTCGCCCGCGTAGCGCGGGTCGGAGTCCTGGGAGAATTCGGAGCCGAGTTCGATCTCCGGCGGCGGCACGTCGTAGGAGCGGCGCCAGAGCATGAACTGCTCCTCGCCGTAC
>NZ_CALHII010000006.1 GCF_938030815.1 uncultured Campylobacter sp. | reverse complement strand
GCCCGCCTGTGCGTTCGGTAAATTTAGACCGCTTAGCGGCGCAAGTATCGCCCGCGCGATGATAGATGCGGCTAGCAGCGACGCGCGCGGCGTACAAATCTACGAGCCGCGGGAATTTCTATAAATCGCGAGTAAAATTTCGGCGCAAGAGCAGGATTAAATTTAAAACTAAAGTTTTAGGTAGTGTGGATAAAATTTTATAAATTGATCTACTTAAATTAAATTTTAAATTTAATAGAATTTTATAGTAAAATTTCTCGCTTGAAATTTTAAGCGTGGAATCTTGCGTACTGTGTTGTTGCAAAATTTTTGTTATAAAACCCTATGCTAAAATTTTAGGACTAAATTTGCGGTGTATTTAGTTTAGCCGCGAATAAAGCCTCCTAGGGCTTCAAGCTCGCATGCGGTTATGGCAACTTCAAGCCCTGAAACGATCGTAAGTTTTGCAAATTTTATAAATCCGCGACATTAAATTCTAAAAATTATGAGCTACTTAGGAGGCGAAAACATCTATTTTTTCGCTTCTTTCGGCGCGATCGGCGGATCGAGCTGCATGATTTTATCGCCTAGGCGCTGAAAATTTGCAAGGCTTTTTAGATGGAAATACGCTAGCTCCAGATATCCGCGGCGCGCGAAATCCGCAAGCTTTTTATCGCTTAGCTTCAAAAGCTTTTCGCGATTTACGACCGAAAAGCCGTTTAGCAGGGACGATTCCTTGCCGCTAGAGTTGATGCCGAGCTCCTTGGCTTCTAAAATCCCCGCCTTTTGAAATTCCGCCGCCGCAACGCGCGTGCGCATGTCCAAATCGGCGTAATTTTTCATCACCTCTTTTAAATTTTCCAAAAACGGCGTCGGCTTTCCGTCTTTAAAAAGCGCCTCACCGTCGCCTTTGATCTGCTGTGCGTCTTTGTCGAAGCAGATCGCCGTCTGCTCGCCGATCTGGGCTAGGAAAAACGGATAATTCTGCACCGAGGAGGGCACCGCTCCCTTATAATCCTTATCGATTAGAATGTTTTTGGTGCGCCCTAGCAGCGCCACCATTTTGGGTTCTTTTTCAATGGTAAATACGATAACGAGGTTGTCCGCGCAAAACGGAATCTCCGGTGCGATCACCGGCACGAAAGGCGCGGTAGGGAATGCATCCGCGTGATACTGCAAATCCGCGTGTTTAACGCTATCTAATACGACTGGGGTCATGTTGATCCTTTAAAAAATTTTAGCAATTATATAAAAAAGAATATTAAAATTCTAAGAATTTTGAAATTTTGCTCGTTTTCGTTCGGCGAAATTTAGACTTTTAAAATTTTAAATTTAGTAAAATTACCTTAAATTTAAAGGAGTACAGATGGATTTAAACGAGCTTTTAGCGCTCGCGACGGACGCCGCAAAAAGGGCAAACGCCGCGATAATGCAAAATTACGACAAATTCGACGTCTTTGTTAAGGCGGACAAATCGCCGCTTACGAATGCTGATCTTGCGGCAAACGATGCGATAATGCGCACTCTAGAGCCTAGCGGTATCGCGATCTGCTCGGAAGAGCGCGTACTGGATAGCAAACAGCGCATGAGCGAGGAAAGATTTTGGCTGATAGATCCGCTGGACGGTACAAAGGAGTTCATCGCACGCAACGGCGAGTTTTGCGTCTGCATCGCGCTGATCGAGCATGGGCGCCCGATTTTAGCGGTAATCGGCGTGCCCGTAAGCGGCGACGTATATAGTTCAAACGGCGGTGGAGTTTATAAAAACGGCGCGCTGCTCGCTCGCCCCGCTAGAGTGCCGCAAATCTTCATGCACGGACGTCACAGTAAATCCGAGAAATATCCGCAATTCGCGCAAAAATTTAAAATGCAGCTCGTACGCAAAGGCTCTGCGATAAAATTTTGCATCTTAGCTGAGGGGGGTGCGAGCGCGTATGCGAGATTTAGCGACTGCTCGCTTTGGGACATCGCCGCGGGAGATTTTTTGCTGCATCAAAGCGGCGGAGCGGTAGTAGATCTAAAGACGATGAAGGCGCCGCTTTACAACGGAAAAAGCCTGATAAATAACCATTATTTAGCGGTTGGCGCGAGTGCGATGAAAAATTTATCTGAAATGTTAGAATTCGCAAAGAACTTTTAAGTTAAATTTATAGTAAACACTCTATAATATAAGTCCAAAAATTTTTTATCAAAGGATAAAAACATGAAGGGCTTTACTATGATCGAATTAATTTTCGTGATCGTGATTTTAGGTGTTTTGGCGGCAATTGCCATTCCAAAACTAGCAGCTACGCGCGACGATGCAGAGGTCGTTAGAGCAGCACAGAATGTATCTACATCACTGACTGATCTAATGGCTTATTATACTTCGCAAGGCGAGTATGATAATAGCACGACAGGTTTTAATAACATGACGAATGTTAAAAATCCTATTACCGTAAAAGGCAAGACTTGTGCTACATATACCGTCGATAGCAAAACTAAGGTTACTCTTACAAAAAAGATGGACGGTTTATGTGCCCAGGTATGGGATATGCCGGGGTTAAAGA
>NZ_CALHII010000005.1 GCF_938030815.1 uncultured Campylobacter sp. | reverse complement strand
ACCGACTTTAAAATCGCGGTGGAATTTTACGTCGCACGCCACGAAATAGAATTTAAAATTTCGTCTAGTTTGCTGTTAGTTTTAAGCGATTAAATTTAAAGCCTCGTCGCCGTTTAGCTAAATTTACGGCGAGACAAATGAGGCAAAATAAAATCAGGAGGGGGTCATTATGAATCCAAAATTTATAAAATTTTTAGTACTTATCGCAGTCGGCATGGCTATCTGGTTCTGCCCGCACCCGCAAGCGGTAAGTGCGCAGGCTTGGCATCTATTCGCCATCGTAGTGGCGACGATTTTAGGGCTCATACTTCAGCCCATTCCAATCGGCGCGATCGCCTTCATCGGCGTTACGGTTGCGGTTTTGACGAAAGTTTTAAAACCTGCCGATGCCCTGGGCGGCTTCGGCAATACGACGATCTGGCTTATCTTTTGCGCTTTTATTCTGGCGAGAGGCTTTATAAAGACGGGGCTCGGGCGCAGGATCGCGTATAAAATCATCAGTCTGATCGGCGATAGTACCCTTAAAATAGGTTACTCGATCGTTATCAGCGAGTTTATTATATCGCCTGCGATGCCATCTGCGGGAGCGAGAGCGGGCGGCGTACTCTTTCCAATCGTAAAAGGCCTAAGCAGCGCGCTGGGTTCTGAGCCGGGTGATTCCAGGCGCAGAGCGGGTGCGTATTTGATGCAGACGTTGTGACAGAGCAACGGTATCACGAACGCGATGTTTCTAACCTCGATGGCTGGCAATCCTTTCATTGCAAAGCTTGCTGCCGATACGCTAGGCATTCAAATTTCATGGTCTTTGTGGGCGATGGGCGCTATAGTACCGGGGCTCGTATCGCTTGCTTTGATGCCTAGCTTGCTATATAAAATTTACGCACCCGAGCTTAAAAAATATCCACAAGCCAAGCAGATCGCAAGTCAAGAGTTAGCCGATATGGGCGCGATGAGCTACCGCGAAAAAGTGGTCGTAGGCGTGTTTGTTTGCGCACTCGCACTTTGGGCTACGGGTGGGCTAACCGGCATCGGCGCTACGACGGTGGGAATGCTTGCCGTCTGCGCGCTGGTGCTAAGCGATGTATTATCGTGGCA
>NZ_CALHII010000004.1 GCF_938030815.1 uncultured Campylobacter sp. | reverse complement strand
TAACCGCAAGAGTAAAATTTAAAAATTTTTATAGGTAAGATATAAAGTTTCTAGATTATAATTTCAAAATTATATAGCCAACTGCTTACATTATTTTTTGATGGGTTGTACTAATCCAAATTGCCTGCCGCGACCTTTTATCTTTTCAAACTTTATAAAATTATTGCCGTTCTTTTATCCTGTTAAATTAATCTTATTCCAAAAGTTCTTTAGCTTTTTTCACCGGATTGCATTCATCATCATTTAAACACGGCTTCAAACCATAGCTCATCTTACAAGCCAATTTTTTCTTCGAAGGCTCTATCGCCGCATCGCATACCTTTTTAAGATTTACAAATGCTCTTTTTATATTGCCCGTATAGTACAAATCGTGCATTCCTGCATTTAGGCAAAAATTTAATAATCCGGCATCGCAGGCTTTGTTTAGCGCTTTTGTTGCGTCTTCCTCTCTGCGCAAATATATTAATAAAATTCCCAATGCACCGCAGCTCTCAAAATTTCTTTCGTCGCATTTTGCCGATAAAGTATCTTTTAATATCGAGCAAGCTTCATAATCACCTTTGTTCCAATCGCATTTATTCGCTAAATTTTTTAAGTTTGTATCGTTTATTGCAGTAGAAATATCAATGTCTATATCGTTTTTTGCCAGCAAAGGCATAGATAAAAGCAGCGCTAATGATAAAATTTTTCTCATAATTATAGTCCTTTAATAATTTCTTTGGCTTTCATTAGCGGATCGCACTTTGCATCTTTAGAGCAGTCTTCAATCTCTTTCTTGATACTGCAAGCAAGCCTTTTATCTTCCGAAATTCCCTGCTCGCAAATTTTATCAAAAACCTTAGCGGCTCTTTCAAGATTTCCCGTAAAGAGTATATCGCTAATGGCAAGATAGGAGCAGTAAGACATTATGTTTGCTTCACATGCCTTAATCAAAGGAGCGGATGAGAATTCGTATTGACCCAAATCCGTAAATATTATTCCGATAGTCCCGCAGCTTTCATAATCTCCGCCGTCGCACTTCTTAGATAAAATTTCGACTAGCCTCGTGCATGCGCTGTATTTTCCGTCGCCGCTATCGCAAGCAATCGCTAAATCTTTTTCCTCTTTGGTTTTTAATAAATAATCCAAGCCTTCCGCCGCCGCAGCGGGGATCGCCGCAAATGCTGCTATAAACGCAAGTAGCCAAATTTTAAGATAGAATTTTTTCATCGCGCCCTCCGTTTTTAGGCGGCGATTATATATTAAAATATTTTAGCGGGCTCTTAAAATTTTGCATAGTTAAAATTTCGATCACCGCTAAATTTAGCGGCGCTATTTTTGTAAGCCGCGCCGTTTTAAAATTTAAAACATCGTTTCTAAATTTTTAAATGCCGCTCTTAAATTTAAACGTCGCGGTGAAATTTTAAAATCCCACCGCAAGCTTTGGGCGGCTTTAAATTTAACATACCGAGTTCTGTTAGCATCCCGAGTTCGGCTGCACCCGCGTTTCGCTGCCCGTGTGGATCAGCAGAGCTTTGCCGCGCTTAAATCTACACGGCGGGTCGGCTTGCACGGATGAGTACTCCTTGCCGTTTAGTTTGTAGATGATGTTGGAGCCCTGCACCGTCTTTTGGGAGTTTTGGATCGCATCTCCGGCGACCGCGCCTACTACCGCACCGCCCACGAGCCCCACGGTTTCGGCTAAGCGCCTGCTGCTGCTATGTTTGCCGAGCTTATGCCCGATGACCGCACCCGTAGTTCCGCCTGCGACGCCACCTAAAATTTTACCCGTATTGCCCTCGGAGCGCTCTACGTTGATTTTGGCTGGTAGGACATCGACGATCTCGATCCGATCGCTCTGCCTCATGCGGTTCGTCTCGCTCGCGTCATAAACATCTCCGCCGTATCGATCCTGCGGGGTCGCGCAGCCGCAAAGCGCTATCGCTGCGATCAAACATAATGTAAAATTTCGCATATCCTCTCCTTGTAATGAGCTTGGCGACATTATACTGCGGGTTTTTATACGATCGGTTAAGCGGTGGCGTTAAAATTTACCGGCTCGCTGCCGCTTAAAATTAGCTGGATACGAGGCATTGTGCCGTATCTGGGCGCCTTATAAAATTTTTATTTCACTCAAAATTTATCTTATTTTGTTAGAATCATTCTTATTTTTAAGGAGAAAAAATGAAAAAACTATTAGTTTACGCCACCAAAGGCGGCGATACGAAGGTCGTGAGCGAATACATCGCTTCAAAGCTCGGCTTTGAGATCAAGGAGGCCAAAGAGCTAAATGAGGAGGATTTGGCGGGAGCGGGCGCGTTTATTTTTGCGGCTTCGACGCACGGCGACGGACAGATCCAGGCTAAATTTGACGACAAATTGGAGCTTTTAAACAAAACTGATTTTGACGGACGCAAGGTCGCGCTCATAGGCGTCGGTAACGTCGAGCGCCACGGCAATGATTTTTGCAGCGGCATGAGCGCGTTTTTGCCGGTGCTTAAAAAGGCCGATCTCATCGGCGCTTGGGACGCAGAGGGATATAAATTTAAACATTCGCGCGCCTTCATAAACGGCAAATTCGTAGGTCTTACGATCGATTTTAAAGGCGACGAGCACTGGCAGGCGAGGGCCGATAAATGGATCGCCGCGGTTGGAGGCGAGTTTTAAATATTTCAGCTTTTGCGCGACCGAGCGAGCTTTGGGCTCATCGAGCCTAAAGCTCGTTAAATTTCCCCATTAAATTTCACGCTTTGCTTGAAAGCGGAGCCCTCTTCATTAAAATTTTAAAATTTTTAGCTCAAAAAGTCGCTGTGTTTTACAAGCCGTACCGCTTAAAATCGCGCGGATAGGATGAAATTTTATCCTCCCAAGCTCAAAATCTAGCCCGCTCGCGGCGACCAATTCAATACGGCAAATTTAATGAGATGGGTTTATAAAATCACCGCCCGAACTTCAAATATCAGCGCCGCATTAGAAAAGTTATTTTATAATAACCGCATATCAAAATTTAAGGCGATCTATGAAAAGGCTTCTAATTTTCGTCGTTTTTGCGCTGGCCGCTCTCGCCGCGGCGATCTACTTCAATCTCGATAGGCGCGAAGAGGTCGCGCACAAGGCCTACGGCATCATCGACATCAGGCAGAGCTCGCTTAGCTTCGAGCGCAGCGGCCGCATTAGCGCGCTTTATCGCGACGAGGGCGATTTCGTGCAGGCTGGCGACGTCTTGGCGGCTCTGGATACGGCGAATCTGAGCTATCAAAGGCGTATTCAGATCGCGAGATGCGACGGGCTTAAATTTAGCTTGCAAAAGCTGCAAAGCGGCTTTCGTAGCGAGGAGATCGAGATGGCGGCGGCGAACGTAAGCGCGCTGCAAAACGCCCTGCAGCTCGCTACTTTGACGAACGAGCGCCTCAAGAGCCTAGGCAAAAGCAACTCTGCGTCCAAGCAGCAGATCGACGAGGCGTTTTACTCGATGAAGCGCACGCAAGCCCAGCTGCAAAGCGCGCAGGCCAATCTGCGCCAGCTTCAAAGCGGCTACCGCGGCGAGGATGTCGGCGCCGCCCGCGCAAACTTGGCAAGCTGCGAGGAAAATCTGAAATATCTGAATTACCAAATCGAGACGCAAAGCGTGCTAAAAGCGCCTTTTGGCGGGCAGATCAGAGCGCGCCTTAAGGAGCTCGGCGACATCAGCATACCAAGCGTGGGCGTTTTTGAGCTCAGCGAAGTAAAAAACAAGCGCGCGAAATTTTATCTAAGCGAAAATCAGCTGCGCTTCCTGCGTGCCGGACAGAGTGTGCGGATTATCGCTGCGGACGGCTCTAGCGCGAACGCAAAGGTCGCATACGTGAGCCAAACCGCGATGTACACGCCCCGCACGGTGCAAACCGAGGAGCTGCGTGCAGATCTCGTGTGGGAAGCGCGAGCCGATTTCAGCGACGATGACGGCAGCTTTCGCTTAGGGCAGCCGATCAGCGTGGAATTTTAACGCGCAAGTAGTACGCGAGCGCCTCACGCGTAAATTTATCGCGCGGGTAAAATTTTATCATGCGAGCGAAATTTTACTGCGCGATGCCGCACTAGCGTCGCGGGAGGAGTTTTGTCGCGAGAGCGAAATTTATCGCACGAGCAGTATGCGAGCGTCGCGGGCGGAATTTATCGTTTATCACACGAACAGCTCGCAAGTTGCCGCGAACTAAATTTATCGCGGCGCCTCGCCTGGAGTTATCAGGCACGGCGAGTTGAAATTTACGGCTCTCGCCAGCGATAAAATTTTACGCGGCATGACAGGCGGTGCTTTGACGCGCGGAAATTCTAACGCTGCGGCGAGTAAAATTTAAGAAGGCTCCGCTCGGATACGGCGAGTGAAATTTAAACATCGCAAGCTGCGGCGATGCGGAATTTACGAGTGATTTTGGACGGCGCCTCCCCTGCGAGCGAAATTTTAAAAGCTTGCTTGCCGAGTAAATTTTATGCGGCGTCTAGAGCCGTGCATACGGCGTGAGTCTGATGAAATTTTAAAAGCGCGCTTCGAGGCGGAATTTAAACGGCGCTTGTTCCGCAGAGAGCAAGGCGATGAATTTCGTCGTGCCTAAAATACATCGTCTCGGCGGCGATAAAATGCTGTATGTCTATAACGAAGCCGTACAAAGGTGGCGCAAAATTATCGCATGAGTTTTGCGCGAGCAGGCAGGGCTTTGGATAAAAGATCGAATTCTGCAGCGCGGCGAGTAAAATTTTGGCGAAATTTTGGCGCAAAGCAGTGCGAGTTAAATTTAAAATTTGCGGGCTCGGAAACGAGTACAAGCAGGGTGGCATAGCGGGTAACGGGCTTTGTTTCTAGCAGACCGTTTTGCGATAAGCGAGCGGCGATTGAACCGAGCGCGGACGGCAGTAAAATTTTACTACGAAACAAACGGCGCGATTAAATACCGATTGTGCGCGACGGTGAAATTTTACCCCAAAGGACGCGGTAGTTGAAGTTGGTACTATGCTAAGGAAAGCTGGGACTAGGTAAAATTTCGTCAAAAGACATGGCGGCAGTAAATTTTACCCCGAAAGGCAGGCGGAAGTGAAATTTTACCCAAAAGGTGCGGCGGCGGTAAAATTTCACCGCAAGAGGCGCGACACAGATAGAGCTCGGCGCTCACAGCTCGCCAGGTGTTTGAAAACTCGCTTTCATTTGCGTTTTGAAGCGAATTTATCGCGGGTGCTCACGGGTCGCTTCATGTTTTGGAGACCGCCCCGCTCATGCGCGTTGTGTGCGCATCGTTAGCGGCGCGGCTAGCCGATGCGATATGCACGCGCTCAAGACGGATCGGGCGGCGCGCGGAATATTCGG
>NZ_CALHII010000003.1 GCF_938030815.1 uncultured Campylobacter sp. | reverse complement strand
CCCTATTTTCTGACGCCGCGTCCGTATCGCTTATGCCCGTAAATTCGTCTTGCGCGCTAAGCTTCGGCGTCAAAGTACCCTCAAATTCGCCTCCACCGTGCCCTACTTCGCGTACCTCGCCGATGATTGCGGCGTTTGCGTCAAATTCGCGCAGTATCTCAAGCGCCCTATCCGCCTCGGCATCATCTTCTACGACCGCTACGAAAGTGCCTTCGTTTGCAAGCTCGTACGGCTCGAAACCCAGCAGCTCACACACGCCAACTACTTCGTCGCTGATTTTGATATCCTCTTCGCGAACCAAAAATTCAAGCCCGCTAGAGTTTGCGAATTCGTTCAAAACCGCGCTAAGCCCGCCGCGCGTCGCGTCTCGCATCGCTTGGATCTTCACGCCTTGCAAGATTAGCTTTTCTACCGCAGCACAAAGCGGTTTGCAGTCGCTTTGTAGCTCGCTGCTTAGCGCGATCTCGTCGCGTGCCGCGAGTATCACCGCCCCGTGCCGCCCGATGTCGCCGCTAAGAAGGATTTTTGCGCCCGCTTTGATGTTTTGTATGCGCGCAGATCGCAAAACACGGCCGATGCCGCTAGTGTTGATGAAAATTTTATCGCATTTGCCGCGCGGCACGACCTTTGTATCGCCGCAAACGATACGAACGCCGCAACCTCGCGCAGTGCTTGCCATCGAGCCCAGGATGCGTCGCAGCTCGCTTAGACTAAGCCCCTCTTCGATGATGAGCGCGCAGCTTAAAAACAGCGGCTTGGCGCCCACCATCGCAAGGTCGTTGACGGTGCCGCAAACGGCGATTTTACCGATGTCGCCGCCGTTAAAAAACAGCGGCGTGACGACGAAACTATCGGTGCTGAAAGCTAGCTCGCTACCGAAGCTCGCAGAATTCAAAGCAGAGCTAGGCGCCGCGCGATCAAAACCCGCCCTGGCGTCTAAATTTAAATTTAGTATCGCGCTGTCGTTGTTGGCGCGCAAAATTTCATTGTCAAACGCCGCAAAGATCGTCTCGTTGATGAGCCTATTCATCTCCTCGCCGCCGCCGCCGTGGCTTAAAAGTATAGTTTCGTTCAAATTTTTCCTTTTCACTCGGTTTTAAATTTATAAGCCCGTATTTTTGCAGCCAAACAAGCCGTGCCGCTCAAAATTTTAAAGCAAATTTAGCGCAACCATTCCGCTTCGGT
>NZ_CALHII010000002.1 GCF_938030815.1 uncultured Campylobacter sp. | reverse complement strand
GCTACAAATAAGGTAGTGCCTGAACCTGCAAAAGGGTCTAACACCGTATCACCTTCTTTTGTGAAGAGCTTAATAAACCATTCAGGTAATTCTTCGGGGAAGGCTGCACTGTGTTTCTTATTATTACACTCAGTAGCTAAATGCAAAACATTTGTAGGATAGGCTTTTTCACGGTCTACCCAATTAGATATATTCTTTCCAAAACCACTGCCCACTTTAGAGTTATCTCTACGTTTATCAGTATCTGATAGATTCTTTAGTCTACTTTTTGCCCAATCACCCATCGGAACCATCACCTCTTCCTGATACATTGCAAATTTTTTACTTTTATTGAATTGCAATAAGCGTTCCCACGCATCACGAAAACGGTTAGGCCATTTGCCTGGATAAGAGTTTTTTTTGTGCCATATAAACTCTTCTGTCCATAGCCAACCTTGTTTACGCATTGCTAAGATAAGTTCCATTACATATGTACTACGCTCCCCATTTACTACTTTTTCTTTGATATTCAATACAAAAGTGCCAGAAGGCTTTAGTACTCTTAAAAGCTGTTCAGAAATAGGTAAAAACCACTCTACATATTTATCAGGAGAAATACCCCCATAAGTACTCTTACGCTGGTCAGCGTATGGGGGAGAGGTAACAATTAGGTCAATAGAGTTATCAGAAAGTGTTTTAAGCACTTCTGCACTATCTCCTTGTAATATGTTAGTTGTCAGTTCTTTCATTTTATTTCATCAAAAATAGTACTATAAACAGCATCAATATCTGTAAGCAATCCCCATTCTAAACCCTTTTTAGCTGTGAGTAATTCATCATCGCTGAGAGTTCTACCTAATCGCTCAAAAGCAACAGATTGTACATCTTCTACAGCAATTGTAAAAAGAGGTTTAGCCTTTTCTTCTATGACAGAACTCTCTACCTCAAACTTTTCAAATAGAGAGTTGAAAATGGGTAAGTCTTCCTCATTAATAGCTATTTGTAATACTGTTTTTGCCATAAGGTTGTTATAGGTAACTGTCTGTCCTACCACGACCTATCACTACACTGTTTTCTTTATCAATTCTGTGATAAACGCTATTTGCTCGTCGTCAAGCTCGGTGTGCATAGGCAGTGAGATGACTTCTTGTACTAATTTATTGGTAACGCCAAAATCAGCTTCGTTATAAGAGCTGCGGGTATAGGCTTTTTGGGCGTGCAATGGTATAGGGTAGTAAATACCAAAAGGCACTCCATTCTCACCAAAAACCTTAGCGAGTTCATCGCGTTTGCCATTAGTGATGCGGAGGGTATATTGGTGGAATACGTGGTCGTTACCTTTGGCGATTACAGGAGCGATGATATGAGGATTGCCTTTAAGTGCTTCCGTATATTTGCGAGCGGCTTCACGGCGGCGATACGATGCGGCAGGCGCGGCAGCAAACGGCTTCTCGCTAGCCGCGAGGCTTAACGGCGGATTTGAGCCGCAAAATTTAAGCGCGCCGTTTCGAAACGGAGTTTCGGACGCGGAATTTCGAGCGCTTAAATTTTAAAAGGCGAAATTCTAAAGGCAAATTTCGGACGCTAAATTTTAAAAGCGGATTTGGAAGTAGCGAGACGGGGTTGCGCGACGCGGCGAGCTCGTAAAAATTTAAAGGCGAATTTCAAGACGCGGAATGGTTTAAATTTTTAAATTTCGCAGACGCGGGATTTAAAAATTTAAACATAATTATCTATTATAATATTTAAGGACAAAGGTGAAAAAGGTTCATTTTATCGGCATCGGCGGCATAGGGATATCGGCATTAGCAAGATTTTTACACGAGAAAAATTTTATCATCTCAGGCTCTGATATCAAAGAGAGCGAGACGACCTACAAGCTAAGAGCGGACGGCATGGAGATCATCACTCCGCATGACGCTTCGGCGATAAAAGATCAGGAGATCGTCATCTATTCCGCCGCGATCAAAGAGGACAATGTCGAGCTGCAAGCCGCGCGCAAAAAAGGGATCGTCTGCCTCTCGCGCAAGGAGGCTCTGCCCTTCGTGCTAAAAGACAAACGCGTCTTCGCAGTCGCCGGCGCGCACGGCAAAAGCACGACAAGCGCGATAACCTCGGCGCTGATAAACGGCTCGGTCATCATCGGCGCGATCTCCAAGCAGTTCGGCTCGAATATGAAATATGAAAATAGCGAAAACATCATCTTTGAAGCCGACGAGAGCGATTCTAGCTTTTTAAATTCCAACCCCTATGTCGCGGTCGTGACCAACGCCGAGCCCGAGCATATGGATCATTACGATAACGATTTGGATAAATTTCACGCGGCGTATCGCGGCTTTTTGGAGCGCGCCAAGATCCGCGTGATAAACGCCGAGGATGAGTTTTTAAGCTCCATCAAGCTCGGCTGTATCAAGCTCTTTCCTTCGCGCGACATAACGGATCTGAAGGTGCTGCTGCGCGATCATCAGCCGTTTATGAGCTTTAATCTTAAAGAGCTCGGGCGCTTCGAGGTTTACGGGCTAGGAAGGCACATCGCCATAGACGCGTCGCTAGCGATCCTTGCCGCTGCGTGCGAGACGGGACTAGAGCAGATCCGTAAAAATTTACTGAATTACCAAGGGATCAAAAAGCGCTTCGACATCCTGTGCGCCACCCCAAACTTCGTGCTCATAGACGACTACGGCCACCACCCCACCGAGATCAGAGCGACGCTGCAAAGCGCGCGCGAATACGCTAGCTTGCTAGGGCTTAGCAAGATCACGGCGATCTTTCAGCCGCACCGCTTCAGTAGGCTTAAGGCGAATTTAAACGCTTTTAAAGAGTGCTTTGCGGGCGTGGAGGAGTTAGTCGTACTGCCCGTTTACGCTGCGGGCGAGCCTAGTAACGGCATCGATCTAAAAGAGGAGTTTAAGGGGCTCGGCGCGCTATTTACCGAGCGGGTCTTTAGAAACGGCGAGAAGATAGAATTTAGCGATATTTTCGGCGTCCGTCACATCATAAACGACGGGCTCGTGATCGGATTTGGCGCGGGCGACATCACCTATCAGCTGCGCGGAGAATTTTAAGCTTGAAAACTCTCGCCGAATTTACGAGCCAAACTCCGCTGCGGGCGGGCAAGGATAAAATTTGAGATTTTTAATATTTATTTTCGCATTTTTATTTATCGCGGCGATCTTTTTCGTGAGGGACGAAATTTTAAGCAAAAGGGCCAAAATCATCGCCATGGCGCTGATCGTGCTGCTGTGCGCGGGGGCGTATTTTTACGAAAGCGCGAGCGAGCGATCCGCCAAGCTTGAGGAGGAGATGGTGTTTAAATTTAACGCGGGCGCCAGATTAAGATGCGGCGGCGCGATAAATTCCGCTGTCGAAACGCGCGGTGCGGCAAATTCCTTCTCCGAAAAACACAGCGCGGATGCGAAAAATTTGGGCGTGCAAGCGGATGAAGTAAATTTAAATGCGCAGGACAAGGTCGCTTCTGCCGCACAAAGTTCAACCGCGCAAACGAACGAGCAGGCTTCCGCTGAGCAAAACTATTCCCCGCAAACTAGCGGCGCTGTCTCGGGCAGGCAAAATTCTGCACAAAGCCCTACTTCGCAAAATTCTGCGGGCCAGAACGAAACGCAGAACATCACGCCGCAAAATTCCGCGCAACGAGACGACATGCAAACCTCCAATCCGCAAAGCTCCGCGCAGAATTCTAAAAATACGCAAAATTCCGCGCCGCAAAACTTAAATTTGCAGGGCTCCGCGCAGATCGTAACGCGAGAGAGCTTCACCTACTCCTTTTCTCTAGGCGCTTTCATCGCCAAAAAGAGCGCGGGCGCGGAGTTTAAGGGCAAAACCTACAAGATCAAAGAGTGCGTTTATGATCAGTGACGAACTCTTTACGCGCCTCGATCTGGGCGAGTATCTAGCCAAATTTAAAAGCTTTTTGGCGCGCGAAAAGCCGCTGTTTTTAAGCGGCGATAGCAAGCTGAATTTTGAAAAAATTTCAGAGCTTACGAAATTTGATCTCGCGCAGTGCGAGAGCGTCGCGAACCTAGACGACGCGCTGATGCGCATCTCAAAGCATGGCGTGCTTCATATCAGCGAAATTTACGAGTTTAGCAAGATCGTCCGATATTTTTTGTATCTCAAAAAACAGCCTTTTGAGGGCAAACTCGCCGCTTGGTTTGCAAAGATCGAGATTCCTGCGCCCATCGCGCAATTAAAGGATTATTTCGACGATCAAGGCAACTTTCGCGATGCGATAGACGAGCGCTTCGGCGCGCTGAACGAGGCGTTTAAGATAAAAAAGGGCGAGATCGAGCAGACGCTAAAAAGGCTGATCTATTCCAAAGCTCTTTCGCCCTATCTCGCCGATACGCAGATCCACTACATAAGCGACACCGAGACTCTGCTGGTGCGCGGAGGCTTCAACCACGTGCTAAAAGGCAGCGTCGTAGCGCGCTCAAGCGGAGGCTATTTTTACGTGCTTCCAGACGCAATCGCGGCTCTGAAATCCGCTCAAAGCGCGATTTTGGATAAAAAAGAGCAGATCGTTTTCGAGCACTGCAAGCAGATCAGCGCGATTTTCAATAAGAATTTAGCTTTTCTGAAATTTATAAACGCCGCTTTCGACGCGATCGATGCGCTGATTGCGCGCGCCGCGATGGCAAGAGCGAGCGATTATGAGTTCATCTTGCCTGAGCCCTCGCGCGACATCGTCCTAGATAGCTTCGCCCACCCCGCGCTTAAAAATCCAAAGCGCGTGAGCGTGGAATTTAGCGGCAAAATTCTGCTCATTACCGGCGTGAATGCGGGCGGAAAATCGATGCTTTTAAAAAGCATTCTAAGCGCGGCGCTGCTAGCTAAGTACCTCCTTCCGATGCCTATTCGCGCAAGCCTCAGCCGCATCGGCACCTTTAAAGAGTTCGAGCTCATAATGGAGGATCCGCAAAACTCCAAAAACGACATCTCGACCTTCGCGGGCAGGATGGTTGCCTTTAGCAAGCTGTTCGGGCGCAAAGAAATTCTAATCGGCGTCGATGAGATCGAGCTGGGTACCGATTTTGAGGAGGCTGCGAGCCTATACGGCGCGATGATCGAGCAGCTGATAAGCGGCGACGTGAAGATGATCATCACCACGCATCACAAGCGCCTAGCGATGCTGCTCGCAAAGGATCCGCGCGTGGAGCTGCTGGCGGCACTTTACGACGAGAAAAACAGCGCGCCGAAATATGAGTTTTTAAAGGGCACGATCGGCAAATCCTACGCCTTTGAAACCGCGCTGCGCTACGGCATAGCGCAAAATTTGATCGCCGCGGCGCGCAAAAACTACGGCGAGAGCAAAGAAAATTTAAACGAAGCGATCTCAAAAGCGATAAATTTAGAGCTTGAGCTAAAACAAAAACTAGCCCAGACGCAGCAAAAGGAGGAGAAATTAGACGCGCTGAGCGAAGCGCTAAAAGATCAGCGCGAGCGCGCGCAAAGCGAGCTGAAGGCCGAGCTTTCAAGGCTGCAAAACGAATACTACCGCGCGATTTCGGAGGCCAAACGCAGCGTCAGCCTAAGCGATGTGCGCGAAAAGCAGCGCGCCATAAACCGCGCAAACGAGCTCGCACGAGCCGTGCAGCAGCCAGAACTCAGCACGCCGGAGCCGCAAAGCTTCAAGGTGGGCGATCGCGTCAAATACGGCAAGATCAAGGGTGAAATTTTATCGCTTAGCAAAACCCAGGCGCTGATGCTAAGCGACGGCATCAGGCTGCGCGTGCCGCTTAGCGAGCTAAAGCGCAGCGGTGCAGCGCCCGCGCCCGTAAAAAATATCAGCATCAAGGTGCAAAAGCCCGCCTCCGCGTCGCTCGTGCTCGATCTGCACGGCTTGCGCGCCGAGGAAGCGATCAGCAGGCTCGATAAATTCATCAGCCAAAGCCTCGTGATGGGCTTTGATGAGATCATCGTAAAGCACGGTATCGGCACGGGCAAGCTCGCGTTCGCGGTAAAGGAGTTTTTAAAATCGCACCCGAGCGTCAAGGGCTTTCACGACGGCACGCCCGCAGAAGGGGGCTTCGGCTCAAAGGTCGTCTCGCTTTAGGCTTTGACCAAAAGAGCTTTTCGCTTCAGGCGCGAGCGCGAACGATGCGAAATTCGCTCATCTCATCCATGTCTTCGCCGAGGTTTTGCAAGCGCGGGTGCTTTTAACGTAGAATTTCGCCGCGGAATTTTAAAATTTGTCCTCGGCTTTAAATTTTAAATTTAGTCCACGTTTTAAATTTGAAATATGGAGGGCTCGGATTGAAATTCTAAAATTTAGCGCACGTTACGATCACGCGACACAAACGGACTTCGCCATGCAATTTTAATATGTTTCCACACAAGAGTTTGTGATGGACTTTGTGCTAAAATTTCGGCGGGACTTCGTAATAAATTTCATGCGGCGTAGCCGCGACATAAAAATTAGCGCGAGCGTAGCTCGCCCCTTGAGCGTGCCAGGGGTTAGGGGATTTTAAGGGGAAAGGGGAGCGCCTCGCAAGTAGCGCCCCTTTCCCCTTAAGAGAAAACGCCGCCACGACCTAAATTCTAGAGGCAAAATTCTACATAGAGAAATTTTAAATTTATTACAAAATAAAATTCTATTTAAATTTCAGCCGTGACATATATATCTTGGGGCGGAAAGGGGGCCCCGATTGCGAGGTCACACTTCTCGCAGGACGCTGCCCCCGCAGCACCATTGCCCTGCTCGCCCGCAAACCCCACCCATCACCCTACGACGCTTTAAGCGGTGCGAGCCTTACGGCTCGCGTTAAATTTTAATAGGGGCTGAATTACGGCATGCGAAATTTTAAAATTTAGCCGAAATTTACAGCTCACAAAATTTTAAAATTCCAAGCGCAAAAGAATTTTGAAATTCCAAATACGATAAAATTTAAGTGGCGGCGAAATTTCAGAATTCTGGTCGGCAGCGGAATTTCAAAATTCCGTAAATTTGAGCGAAATTCTGAAATCCCGCAAATTTAAAACGATTGAATAAGGAGGTCTCATTGAACCCGATTACCGAAAAGCGCAGCGTTTCGGGCTACTACTACGCCGAGGAGCGCGAGTATGTGTACTTCGTGACGGACGCGCCGCGCGAGCAAAACTACCGCTTTATTTTTGATTCGGGCGCGATCTATTCGCAAGATGACGCGGACGGCGAGGTGCGACCTAGCAGCGAAGCGGAGTTTTTCGCGGTCGTCAAAAAGATCCTCGCGCAGTACCGCGATAAAATTTTAGAGCACTCCGCAGAGCTTGAAAATTACGAAAAGATCTACACGCGGCGCGGCGATTTTTCAAAATTTATGAAAAGGCACTCTGTCCTAAAATACGAAATCCGCAAATTTCAAAACAAAATTTCGCATTTCTACGAGGCGCTGCTCATCTGCGCAAACGAGCAGCCGGCGCTGAAAAAGCAGCTGAAAAACTACGCCTACGAAGCGGGCGTTTTTAAAGGCGTGATGAGCGAATATGCCGTCAGGATCGAGGATATCTATCAATTTATCCAAGGCCTCAAAAACGACAAAATTAGCCGCAACATCTACATTCTCACGATCATCTCGTCGCTGCTGATGCCGCTAAATTTCATCACGAGCTTTTTCGGGATGAACACGACGGGGCTGTTTTTAAGCGGCTCGGCGCACGGCACGCTCATCGTGACGCTTGCGATGTGCGTGATTTTCGCGGCGATGGTCGGCTTTCTTATGCTCTACGCCAAAAAACGAAACTAAAGCGGAGGAGTTAAATTTTGAACAAAAACGAGCTTAAAAATATCCTGGGCGGATACCTCGGCAGGGAGATTGCGGGCGATTTTAGAGTGCTGAAAGAGTACGAGATCGCGCTCTGCAACGATGCGACAAAATTTCCTTTTGAGGGCGATAGCGGGCTGCTGCGCGAGTTTTGTATCTTTGCAGACGGCGGCAGCGGCGATCTTTGGCTGCTAAGCTCTGGCGGCGAGATCGCGTTTTACGACCATGATCTGGAGTTTTTGTCCGAGGCAAATTTGAAAAAATTCGATCTAAATCTTGCGGGCTGGCTAAAGATCGCCGAGCTTTTTGCTAAATTCGAAGCCCTTGACAAACCGAACGCCTCGCAAAAGGCGGAGTTTAAGCAAAGCGTAGCTAAAATCTGTCCGCAAATTTTAGAAATTTGGGAAATTTAAGCGCTGTTTGCGGCGCCTAAATTTATCACAAAATAGGAGGAGTGATGAAATTTACATCTTATTACGACTCGCCGCTTGGCAAAATCACGCTCGCGGGCGATAAGGCAGGGCTTTGCGGGCTGTGGTTCGAGGGCGAGAAATACTACGCGCACGCCCTCGCGACGAGCGGCGCGGATAAAAAGCGCATCGCGTCCGATCTGTTCGTAAAAGAGCAGCACGCCGCGAGCGAAACACAGCGCGATTTTGCGGCGCTGAAAAAGAGTGGAAAGAGCAATATTGCGGCAGAAGCGGCAAGCAGCACAGATGAAAAGTACAACACGCGCGATTTCGCAGCAGAAGTTACGAGCGGCGCGAGCGAAAAATTCTGCGAAAACGAGCAAAGCGGGTGCTTCGAAGAAAAAAATCTGGCTGTTTTCGATCAAACTAAACGCTGGCTCGATCTGTATTTTAGCGGACGCGAGCCCGGTTTTACGCCCGCTCTAAATCCCGTGGGCTCGGCGTTTAGACGCGCCGTGTGGGAAATTTTGCTTAAAATTCCATATGGCAAAACCACGACCTACGGGCAGATCGCGCGCGAAATCGCCGCAGCACGCGGGCTAGCGAAGATGTCCGCGCAAGCCGTGGGCGGCGCCGTAGGGCACAACGAAATCTCAATCATCATCCCCTGCCACCGCGTCGTAGGCACGCACGGCAGCCTCACGGGCTATGCGGGCGGCATCGATAGGAAAATAAAGCTGCTACAGCCAGGGGGCGTCGATATGCGAGGATTTTTTTCACGCCCCCAAATAGCACGGCGCCGTAAAGCGGCAAATTTAAAAGGCCGCAAAAGATTTTAATGCTCGCGCGCAAAAGTGTGATAAAATTTGAATAGTCAAATTTAGACGCTGCACAGCGCATCGCTTGCAAATCGAAGGCGAGCGGCGATTTTAAACGATTACACCGCGCGCAGGACGGCGATCATTAAATTTAAAGCCGAAGCGGGCACGCTTTGAAATTTTAAATTTTTCCGCCGCGTAAAAATTAAAATTTTATGCCGAGATGCCGACCTTAGCGGCGTAAAATTTACAACGACTCTAAAAGCGTTTTAGCCACCAGTTTGCCGAGGTTATTGGCCGCTAGCGGACTATCGCCCGAGAGCAGGTTGCGGTCTTTGTGCACGGCGCCGTCGATACCTTCGTTTAGGATTTTCATCCCAAGTTTTGCTAGCCGCGAGCCCATATACCAGCGCAGATGGCCCGGCATGTAGCCTATATCGGGCGAGGTGCGGTCAATGACGTCGGGCAGCAGCACGAGCTCGTAGCCCTCGAACAAAAACTTATCCTCGTCAAGCGCCGCGGCTAGCAGCCCGGCTGGGCCGTGGCAGATCGTGATGATGTATTTGCCCTGCTCATGAAACCATTTTAGCGCGGCCTTTACGTCGCGACTCTCGTCAAGCCCGATCAGCGCGCCATGACCGCCCGGGATATATAGCGCAAAATGCTCGTCAAATCCCTTCTTTACGATATCAGCGAGCTTTTTAGGCTCTTTAAATTTAGTCGCGTAGCTCTCAAAAAAACCCTTGAGCCGCTCGTCCTTCGCAGGCATCGCCCAAAACTCGAATTTTACGGGATTTCCAGAGAGCGTCGCGATCTCGAAGTCCTAGCCCGCCTGCGCCAGATGATACATCGGCACGAGCGTCTCGACGGGGTGATTGCCAGTGGAGAAAAAGGTTCCGTTGTCCATCAGCAAATACCGCTCGTCGGCCGCGATGATGAGGATTTTTTTATCGCCGTCGTATTTTTTTCTCGTAATTAAAATCCGCCAGATCGCTCACGGGCGCCGTAAACTGTGACAGCGAAAACGGCGACGGGAAAAACGCACCGTGCTCGGCGATATCGGGAGTCGGGAGTTTTGATAGTTCATTCATTTTGTCCTTTTTTATTGATTTGAGTCCGGATTATATGCGGTTTTAGTTAATACTCAGCAATGCTTTGCGCCTTAAATTTGGCTTTATTTTGTCTTTTGCTTTCGGACTTAGGGTAAATTTACCCGCATCCTGAGGATAAATTTGGCTTGCGAGTTTAAATATCGGATCGGTGAGCGCGTTAAATTTGCTAGGCATTTTTATATGTCTTTAAAAAACGGCGTCGCATTTTTCGCGAAGGAGCTTAAATTTGACTAAAATTAGCGGCCAAATTTGCCTTTTTGGGTCAAAATTTACGATAGCTAAAATCTATAAGCGGTGCCGAAACGGGCGCGAAAGCCTGCAGCGAAAAAACTAATAAGCAGCGTCGCATCTGCTTCGTAAAACTGCGGCGGGGTTGATTGCCAAGGAGCCGCTTGTGCGACGTTTAAACCGCCGCGTAAAAAAGATAAAATTCTATCTTTTCGCGCATGATGATTTGCGCCGCATCTACAAGCAAATAAAGCTCGCAGGCTCTTAGCGATCGGTAGCGCTGCCGCTACGCCGCTTAAACCTGCGCGGATCTAAAAATTTTATAAATTAAAATTCCATGGTCGCAGACAATTCAAAATTTCGCGCTTCAAACGATCCGCAAATTCCGTGCTTCAGTCTGCGGCGATTAGGCCTTAGCACTCCCAGCGGTGCTTTTTCATACGGACGCGCTCGCCTCTAAATTCCACGCCTTCGGCCTCTAGCAGTTCGCGCTGAGCCGCAAAGCTCGCTGCCAAGGCGCCCTCATGATAAAGGGCGCGGTGGCACGGGTAGTCGCCGTAGAGCTCTGCTTGCGAGAGCACGCGCCCCACGAGCCGCGAGTGAGCGGGCAGCCCGATCAGGCGCGCGATCTGTCCGTAGCTAGCGACCCTGCCCGCGGGGATCTCTTCCACAAGGGTAAAATTTCATAGATCAAATTTTGCGTCAAAACCATGGCGCGATTATACTTTTTCGCGTTTAAATTTAGACCTAAATGTAGCCGCTTTGCAGCGCTAAATTCGATATAATTTCTAAAATTTAGCGCTTTAAAAGGAGCGAGCTGTGGACGAAAAATTTCAATCAGACACGAAAGAGCTGGACGAGAAATTTGCCGCTATCCCTGAAAATTTAAAGAAGCGATACGATAAACATAGATTTATCAGACGCGTGATTATAGGGTATTATTCGTCGGCGGCTACAACCATCTACTTCTCGCTAATGCTAATGTTTTTTCTTGATTTGCTTTTTTCGAATATCGGTATAGAATCGTCGTCTAAAATTTTTAGAGATATTCGTGATGTCGCGATAATAGTTTTGCCTATATGCGCGACGATCTGTTTTTTAAGATACACTAAGACTAAGCGATACAGCAACCTTTTTATCAAGGATCAAGGAGATAGTTTGTTGGTCTTTACGATAGAAAATTTTGCCAGTATAGTTTTGCTTTTATATCCGACCTTGATTTTTACCGGGATATTGGAAGGCGCCGCAGCTCATATATTTTTGTACGCCTTAATCGTAGCGCCGATTTGCGGAATAGTTTTTGGGGTATGCTATTTTTTCAATACGGGCTCATATACCCCGAAAGCCGAAGCGTAAATTTCATTAAATTTAGCCGCGCTTTTAAATTTTACGACGCGGCACCTCGCCTAATTTCAAAATTTAGTAGTTTTAAAATTTTACCTTGCCGAGGCCTTGGGGCGAGCGAAATTTAAACCGAATATTCAGCCCCTCTTTATATGTAAAGGAATATAATTTCAAAACAGATATCAACTTTGATTAAAGGAGAAAAGATGCAAAATCAAAGACGAGACCTACTAAAGGTAGCCGCTTTGGCGGCGGGCGCTGCGATGCTCGGTACGAGCGAACTGGCTGCGAGCGAAAAGGCGTTTAAGCTCTCTAAGCGCGATCATAGCAAGCAAAGAGCGCTGCTGCTCTCAAGCTCGGGCTACAAAGACACGAAGTATCTATCGCACGCGGTGTCGTGGATCGGTAAATTTGCACAGGAGAACAACCTCGCGGGCAAAAAGATCGTTTTCATCCCTTACGCGAGCCTACGCAGGAGCTACGATGAATATGAAAAGCGCGTTAAAGAGGCACTTGCAAGCTTAAGCTTAAATATCGTCGGCGTCCATCACGCTAAAAACGCCGCGAAGGAGGTCGCGAGCGCGGATTGCATATTCGTAGGCGGCGGCAACACCTTCAAGCTCGTGCACGATATGTATGAAAACGATCTCATCGCGTTAATCAGCAAAATGGTCGAGGACGGCACGCCGTATATCGGCTGGAGCGCGGGCTCGAACGTCGCGGGCGCTACGATGATGACGACGAATGATATGCCGATCATCGAGCCTGAGTCGTTTAATACCTTTAATATTTTCCCGCACCAGATCAATCCGCACTTCATCTCGGGCAAGCCTATGGGGCACAACGGCGAAAGCAGAGAGGAGAGGCTGGAGGAATTTTTGATCGCTAATCAAAAATCGACCGTTTATGCGATGCCGGAGGGTACGGCGTTTTGGCTTGAGGGCGAGAAGGCGACCGTGCTAGGGCCCGCCGCGGTGCTAAAGATGAACTACAACAAAAAGGTCGAGTTGATCGAGCCGGGCAGCTCGTTTAAGTATTGATCGCACCCGCTCAAATTTAACCGATAGATGCGCCAGGCGGCACCGCTCGTTTGAATGCGCAAATCGGTTAAATTTTTAATTGCGGCGCTCGGCTAAATTCGGGCGTCGCTTTTTAAATTTACGCGGCAAAGCGCGTTTTGCTTATGTGAACGCGCGATCAAAAGATAAACATCGATTTAAAGCGGCGTGCGACCCCTGAAGCCATAAAGAGTAAAATTTAAAACGCAGATAAAATGCCCCGCGCCCACCTTCTTATGCCGCTCGGCGATTTTATTCCGTATATCGCGGACATCCTTGCCGGCTGCGGTGGGACGGTATATTTGCAAAAAGAAATCGATGGCGCTTATGGCGCCGCCAAAGCAGGTTCGAATGACCGCCGAAACTTAACCGATCTAAGGCAAAGCTTAAAATTTTTTATCTCGCCGGAATCGCCGCAAGAGCCCGAATTGCCTGCAAAGGTATTTTACGACGATATGTATCGAAGCATCATAGAAGGCACGGGCGAGCCTGCCCGTCGCCGCATAAATTCGTAGCGTAGCGTGAAATTCCCGTCCGATTGCAAAGCTTGGGTTTGAGTTTAAATTTAAAAAATCCGTCCCGCCGTCGTAAGCTGAAATTTTGCGCGATTGTTTTAAAATACGCTTAAAATTTTAAGGAGAGCTCATGGCATTTTCAGATTTTTTCAAAAAAGGCGGCAAAAATAGCGCAAACGCCGCAAAGATCGGCAAGACCGCGCAGGAGCGCAAGGATATAAGCATCGAAATTTTAAAATCGCAGGGCGTGCCGTATATAGATCATCTGCCGCTACGGTACGAGACGGACGAGGTCACCCCGCGCGAAAAGGACGAAGTCATCGCCCGCGCGATCTGCTCGTACGCGGCGATAATGTGTGCCTGCTCGATCAGGGACGAGGGCAAGCTCGCGGATGAGGATAAGCAGGGCGTGCAGGGCTTTCTTACGAACCGCTACGGCTGCATAGACAAGCTCACGCGCATTGAGCGCCGCGTCACGCAGGGCGAGGCAAGCCGCGACGAGGCCATAAATATGGGCTGGAAATACGAGTCGCTGTGGGCGCTGATGTGGGCGATGGGGCTCGTGGAGGAGCTTAGCTTTCCGAGCGAGATCTGCGACTGCGCCTTTGTGATGGACACCTTTGGCGGCGACGATTTTTCGGAGCGCGTGAAGCTACGCGGCACGGATGAAATTTTGCAGGCGCTCGATCTCATCTACCGCTACCACTGGGCGTGCGTCAATGCCTGCGTGCACGGCTCAGACTGCGCGGGGCTCGACGAAGAGGTCGTGATGGAGAGGCGCGGCGGGCTAGAGTGGCTGTGCTGCAAGGGTGCGGAGAACGATAATCTGACGGATGAATATAATGCGTGGGATTATCCGGACTTGAATACCTAGCGGCGTGTCTTTTTCCTTTATACATCGTTGGAAATTTCGCCGAATTTCAGTCGCGTATTATAATATACGCTCCTTCATTCGGCTCATTTCCGCCTCGTCTAAAGAAAAAATACTGCGCGTTGTCTCGCGAGCG
>NZ_CALHII010000001.1 GCF_938030815.1 uncultured Campylobacter sp. | reverse complement strand
CGGGTAAAATTCTAAATTGAAAAGCCTCCGTACTACGCTAAATTTTAAAATTTCAAACCCGCAAAGGCTTGCTAAATTTTAAAATTTAAAGCAAGCAAAGCACGAGCGGAATTCTAAAATTTTATAATTTTAAAATTCCGCTCTACTTCGTTTTCTTTACGCTGTCTTTGCTAGTCGTTGCGTTGGCGTCGATATAGCCCATCTGGGCGAGTTTCTCGTAGATTTGCATTATTACGGGACCTGCCGCGCTTCCGCCTCCGCCGCCGTGTTCTACGAGCACGGTTACGGCGTATTGCGGCTTGTCGTACGGCCCGAAACTCGTCATCCATGCGTGCGAGCGGTGGAAGTAGTCCATATCGGCTTCTTTCATTCGCTTTTTGGTGGTCTGCGAGATGCCTATGACCTGTGCGGTGCCGGTCTTGACCGCTAGAGGCACTACTGCGGTATGGATGAGCTTGTAGGCAGTGCCTCCGTCGGGGTTATTGCCGACCTCATACATCCCGCGCCGCACGAGCGGTAGCTGCGCCTTTTCTTTCGGCGTGAAAAGCTCGGTAGGGGTAAATTCCACCGGCTTACCGTCGATGCTTTTTAAAAAATGCGGCGTGATAGCCTTGCCTGCGGCGATCTGAGCGGTGTTTTTAGCCACCTGCATAGGGGTTACGAGCACGTCGCCTTGACCGATCGAGGCATTGACCGTCTCGCCCTGATACCACGCGCGCTTAAATTTCTGCATTTTCCAGGCCTTATTAGGCATCGTGCCTACAAACTCATTGGGTAGATCGACGCCCGTTTTGCTACCGAAACCCAGACGCTGCAGATACGCGGACATATAGTCGATCCCCACCAGCAGCGAGCCTTCGTAAAAATACACGTCGCAGCTGCCTTTAATCGCCTCTACTAGGCTTACGCGGCCGTGACCCCAGCTCTTCCAGCAGCGAAATTTTCGCCCTCCAAGCTCTATCGCGCCACTGCAAAACACGCTCCAGTTCTCGTTGATCTTGCCGCTGTTTAAAAAGCTCATCCCTACAGCCATCTTGATGACCGAACCGGGCGGATAGAGGCCGTTTACGAGCTTATTCGTAAAAGGATGGCGCGGATCTTTTATCAGCTCGTCCCACTGCGCCTGTGAAATTCCGCCCACGAAGGTGTTTAGATCGTACTCGGGGAAGCTGCCCGCCGCGATGATAGCGCCGTCACGCAGATCCATCACGATCGCTACGCCGTCTTTATCTTTAAAAATTTCCTCGAGGTATTTTTGCAGCTCAAGATCGATGGTAAGGGAGATTTCACTGCTGCTGGGCTCTTGCATCGAGATCTCCTCTACGACCTGATTTAGCGCCGTAACCTTCGTCTTGCGCTCGCCCTTGCTGCCCTGCAAAAGCTCGTTGTAATACCCCTCGACGCCGCTTCTGCCGTTGTATCCGGTAAGCGCGCTTAGGGGGTTGTTTTGGATATCTTTTTTATTGGCACGGCCTACGTAGCCGATGATATGCGAAGCAAGCGCGCCGTAAGGGTAAAAGCGCTGCGAAGCGGGCGAAATTTTGATATTTTCGTGCAGGCTCAAGCTCGCGAAATGCTCTATCGTGGCGTTGTAGTCCAAAAACGGCACGACTTCGATAAAGTCTTGATTGTAAGCGGAATTTGCGTCCTTGTAGCTCTTGCTCATCGCGGTGACGTTGAGATCTTTGAAGTAGCGCGAGATATTATTTAGCTCGCTTTGCAGCGCGGCGTCTTTTAGATGCGGCGCGATCGATAGCGAAAAGCCGAGATTATTTATCGCGAGCGGGCGGCCTTTGGCGTCTAAAATTTGACCGCGTACCGGCGGGATGTATTCGGTAGAGATGACATTGTTTTTAGCGACCTGTTCGTAGAATTCGTTCGATTTGATCGAAAGATAATAAATTCTCACCAAAAGCATGGCAAAAAACAGTATCACGAAAGCAAATACGAACTTCAGCCTCATACCAACCGCCCCTTAAAAAAGAGCAGAGCGAGCAAAATTTCAATCACGATGTAATTTAAATACTCGCCGCTTAGAGGCAGATACTCGCTCTTTTTGATCGCAGATATCGCGTTGCTCACCACAAAGACCAAAACATAGCTGATAATCACGTAAAAGCAGATCAAAAAATTTCTAAATTTAATATATTTAAATGAGTTTTCATAGACCACAAAATAAAATATACAATACGCGATAGCCACGCTAAATAGGTTAAATCCGTGGATCTGCTCAGCGCAAAACAAATAAAAAATAGAGAAAAACCAGGTAAAGCCGAACTTTTTAAATTTCACGTCGTTTTCGTATTTTTGCACCACCATCGCCGTGAAAAAAAATCCGATCAGCGGCGGCAGCCCCCTATACACCGCACTTAGAAGCAGGTAGAAAAGAACCCCTGCGCTAAAAAGCGTGTCCGCTATAACGTATAGATAAGTGCGATTTCGTTGCATACCGGAAACTTTTTGCATTTAATACAATCGGCCCAAATTTTTTGCGCGGGCAGCTCATCCTTTGGGATTTCGGTAAAACCGAGCCGCTCGAAAAATTCCTTTTGATAGGTGAGCGTAAATACGCTTTTTAGCCCGTAAAATCTCGCCTCGTCTAGCAGCTCATTTACGATAGCTCTGGCAATGCCGCGCCTGCGAAACTGCGGAGCGACGATGAGCGAGCGCACCTCGGCAAGATCTGCGTTAAAAATTTTAAGCGAAGCAAAGCCCGCTAAAATTTCGGCATTTTTTGCGGACTGCGATTCGCAAAGCCGCGAAAGATCATTCTTAAAAACGCCCGCGCTTTGCGAATATTCGCTCCGTAAAACTTGCTCTTTGCCGGCTTGCGCGCGGCCTACCTCGGATACGCCTTGCACCGCGCTATTTTGTGGCGCGCTATTTTGCGGTGTGGCTCGTTGCGGCGCAAAATTACCCGCGGCATCTTCGGCGGAATTTTCAGAAGTAATTTCGGCAAAATTTGCGGCGGAGCTTTGGATTAAATTTAAATCCGAGCCGTGCGTTAAATTTAAATCAGAATTTTCGGCTAAATTTAAATCGGAATTCTCTTTGGAATCAAAGCTCGTATCCGCCTTAGAATCGCAATCGAACGCCAGCACGTATGAGCGGATATTGGCAGCTATCTCATCGCTTTCAAGCGGCAAGATCACGCCGTTTTGAACCTCCTCTTTTACGAGCTCTTGCATACGCGAAATGTCGCAAAGGCGCGCCTTTTTTAGCCGTATCATCTAAAATTTTCCCTAATCTTTGCGCGATCTTGGCGGCGCATTTTATATCCGCTGAATTTAATTATTTTGAAATTCTGCGCCGCAAAATTTAACGTATTTAAATTTAGAAATTTCATAATCCAAACGCCCCGCGTACGATGATCTCGCGCGCTTTTTGCAGCCCGCCGCCCTTTAGCGTAGAGACTAAAACCGCCTGCGGATCGTGCCTCAAAAGCTTTGCGCGCTCACTTTGGTTGAGCTTGTCGGCTTTGGTGTAGAGCCTCACGACCTTTTGATCGCCGCGCAGAAAACTAGCGAGATAGTTTTGCAAATTTTTATCTATCGAAAGATCAAACTGCCTCGCGTCGATGAGATGGACGAAAAGCTTGATATTTAGGCGCTCTTTGATAAATTCGTCGAGATTTTTTTGCCAGATATAATGCAGTTTTTTAGAAACCTTGGCATACCCGAACCCAGGCAGATCCACGAAGATCAAAGAGATATTTTCACCCAAGCTCGCAAGATCCGAAAAGGCGGGGTTGGCCGCTAAGTTTAGCGCGGATCTATCGCTTAAATTTAATTCGAGGCTTTGCGCTGAATTCGGCGCAAAATCTGCCGCAATATCTGCGTCGCGATCTAATCTAAAATCCGCCGAGGCGCTTTTTAAATTTAAAACGAAATCTTGCTTTAAATTTCGCTCAGACGCCGCAGCCTCCGCGTGATCTTGCGCGCAATTCGCAGCCGAGCTTAAAGCCTCTTTGCTTGCTAGATCGGGCGATGTTTCATTTTGCGAGCCGTCCGCGCTTGCGGCAAGCTTTTGTTTAAATTTAACCTCAAAAAAATTTATCAGCTGCGTTTTGCCCGGCGTCGAGCTTGATTTGGCTAGATTTTTGCGCCCGGTAAGCGCGTTTATCAGGCTGCTTTTGCCGACGTTGGAACGCCCCAAAAACGCCACTTCGCTCATCGCAAACTCGGGCGCACCGCCGATATTTGCGGAGGAGGTGATAAACTGCGCGCTGCTAGGATAGATCATTTGTTTTGATCTTCGACCTGAAAGATCAGACGCACGGGCTTTTTCTCGCCGCCGCCGCTTTTTACTTCGTAGGTGCCCTTTTGGCGATTTACGATGATCTTATCGCCGTAAACCTCCTTTTTGGTCTCGGCCTCGTGCAGATAGGCGTTGTTTTCAAGCGTGTAAGCCTCGATAGTCGGATCGTAGGTCAGCACGCCGCCCTTGCCGTCATAATGCTTCTGATTGAGTAAAATTTTAAAATTTGCGTTTCCCGTCGCGACATATTTGGTAGGCTGGCGCTTGGCGTCGAAATAGATCGTCACTTTATCGGAATTTAGCGTATCGTAAGCGCCCTTTTTGATGCGAACGTTGCCCGTCAGCACGCTGATCTGCTTGATCTCGTCGGCGAAAAAATTATCCGCCGTGACCTCGACCTGCTCCTGCGCGGCGCTAAGAGTAGTCGCGCTAAAGCTAGTAATTAGCGTGGCTGAAAGTATTAGTTTGTGGAGTTTTGATCTTTTATTAAATACCATGCGTGGATTCCTTTTGAGTTTGTTTGTTTGGTTTTAGTATCGTAGCTGATGCTTGCGCCCGTGATGCGGTCGCCGCCTTGGCGCAGCACGTATGGCACGTCGGAGCGGACGATCTTGCTGCTCGTATCGTAGATGATCTCCTGCGCCGTGTAATCAAAGCCTCTGCTATTTACATAGTGCGCGTCGCCGTTAAATTTTATCAGCTCGCCTGCGCGCGTCGCGATCTTTGAAACCAAAGTGTGATTTAGATCCGAAGTGGCCTCCTCGGCTTTAAAATTTACAAACTCGTCGCGATCCTTATAGCGCGTGCCGCCGTCCGCGGTAAATTTAGCGTCCACGCGCTCACCGATCTGATAATCGACGATCTTTTTCATCTCCATATTCGCAATGCTTAGATCCTGCCTAAACATATCGCTAAAATATGGCGTCTGCACGCTTAAAAACACCATCGCGACGCAAAAGATCGCAATCGCGACGTAGAAAATTTTTATCACCATCGCTCAGTCCTTCTTGATCTACGCAGAATTTCGCCTCTCGCAGGCATTCTCACGCGCGCTTGCAAAACTACAGCCATTTGCTATTCCACTCTTCGCGCATGCCGTTTTTATCGACGAGCATTTCGATCATCTCGCGCACCGCGCCGTAGCCGCCGTTTTTGCTTAGCGCGACGTCCGCTTTTAGCGAGCTTAGCGCATCGGCAGGCTTGAAGCTGATCGCAACCGCATTTAAAAGCTTCGCGTCGTTTATATCATCGCCGATCGCGGCAGCCTCATCGAAGCTTAGGTTAAAATTTTTTAAAATTCGCGTATGAAAATAATGTTATTTTTTTATATTTCGCGCCCGAGTTTTAACACTATATCAGCTCCCGCAATT